>NZ_JCBDGG010000037.1:0-54265 GCF_059833835.1 Vibrio sp. R15-SG3-ISO1B
GAGGAATGAACTTCCACCGTAGTAACCTCTCTTTGCATGAAAATGGCATGCAGATTCATGCTTGGATTGGTGAAGAGAAAGCCTACTCTAAAACCTATTACTCTATCGGCGGCGGTTTTATCGTTGACGAAGAAAACTTTGGTAAAGAAGAAGCCAACCCAATCAAGGTGCCTTACCCGTTCACATCAGCGGAAGAGCTCGTCAATCAATGTAAAGAGAGCGGGCTATCCATCAGCACCTTGGTGATGAAAAACCAAGCGGCAATGCACTCTGATGAAGAGTCTCGCACTTACTTTGCCAATATTTGGAAAACCATGCGCGAGTGTATGGATCGCGGTATGAACACCGAAGGTATTCTTCCGGGACCATTGCGTGTACCGCGCCGTGCTGCGGCGTTGCGTCAGCAACTGTTGACCTCTGAAAAGACGACCAATGACCCTATGTCTGTGGTCGATTGGGTGAACATGTTCGCCTTTGCGGTGAATGAAGAGAACGCGGCGGGTGGCCGTGTCGTAACAGCGCCAACCAATGGGGCATGTGGCATCATCCCTGCTGTGCTCGCCTACTACGACAAGTTCATTCAAACCGTGACAGAAAAAGATTACATCCGCTACTTTGCTGCATCTGGCGCAATTGGTGGCCTGTACAAACGTAACGCCTCGATTTCTGGTGCTGAAGTGGGTTGTCAGGGTGAAGTGGGTGTCGCCTGTTCGATGGCAGCGGCGGGCCTCGCTGAGCTTATGGGCGGTAGCCCTGAGCAAGTGTGTATGGCAGCGGAAATTGCGATGGAACACAACCTTGGCCTTACCTGTGACCCTGTTGCAGGTCAAGTTCAAGTCCCTTGTATCGAGCGCAATGGCATTGCCGCTGTGAAGTCGATTAACTCGACTCGCATGGCGCTTCGCCGCTCGTCAGCACCAACAGTATCACTGGATAAAGTGATCGAAACCATGCTGGAGACGGGGAAAGACATGAACGCCAAATATCGTGAAACCTCGCAAGGTGGTTTGGCCGTTAAAGTGATCTGCTAATCCGATGATGTAATCGCTTACCTTTGAGTCGGTTACACTCGTTCGGGTTTGAATAAAAAGGGAGCGCTGAATATCAGCGCTCCCTTTTTCGTTGGGTTACTTCAACTCGAAAATACGCATCACAACAGCACTTGTGAAGCGAGCAGCGCGCTACCAAACAGCAATGACAGCACCAGCATCAACGGCCCACCTTCTGCGGTGTAACGCTGTGATTGTGTATCAGCCAGTCGCAGTGCATACACCATGGCAAGCGGTACAAACACCGCTAAAAACACCAAGATAATTCCGGCATAGCCCAACACCGCTAAGAATTTATCCGCCGCAAACAGCGATCCCAGAAGTGGCAAGATGAACGTCAACACATAGGTCACGACGCGGTTTTGGTGGAACATATCGCGATTCTGGTTGAACAGCGCCATAGCGACACCAAAAAACGATGTCAGCAATGCCAACCCGGTAAAGAGTGACAGCAAGGTGCCAATCCAGCGGGAATGATGCTCGAAAGCCGCGATCAAATCGCCCACCCCTTTCAACTCACCCAACTGAGTAGGGTTCAGATTCCCGACCACGGCAAACAGCCAACACAAATAGCAGAAAAGCGGTATCACCGAACCGATGATGACCATGTTTCTCAATTCGCGGTCCGTCGCCTGCGAATTGTAAGCAACCAAAGAAGGGATCACGACCATAAAACCAAAGCTGGTAAAGAGTACGGCGCTGGTTTTGAACAGTTGCCAATGATTGTCATTGAGCACTCGATTTAAGTGATCAAAATGAAAATCTGGCAGCAAAAACGCCAGTGTGGTCGCGAGACACGCGATCATGACCAAGAATAAGCCGCGGTTAAGCTTATCGATTATACCGGTTCCGGCGGCGATCACTCCACCAGCGATGACAGTAAAGCCAATCTGGCCTTGAGTGGGGGTGATAGCCAAGCCCATTGCCGCCATCAACTGACTGACCAAATCCGCTGCGCCTAAGATGTAGGCCATCAATAAACAGATGAGCAGCGCGTATAAAAGCGCGTTGGTGATCCATTGACCACTTTTTCCTAACGTGTTTCGCGCGATGGAGTTCAGGCCAAGTCCGCCACCGGATTTTAACGTTGCTTCAAGCAGTAGTAAGGCGGCGTAGGTGGTACCGGCGCAGATCACGATCATCAGTAAGGTGCCAGACCAAAGACCAAATTGCGCCAATACCATAGGTATAGCGAGCATGCCGGCACCCAGTGCCGTACCCGAAATAATGAGGGAGCTTCCCAGGAGTTTTGTATTCATAACGTTGTTTTCTGTGTTAGTGCGTGTTGAGTAAATGTGCGCTGCCTAGCGCAGTGGCTAACGGTCAGAAACAATAGGAATAATGGTGTTTGACGTCGTGATATAGGGAGAAAAGTGACGATAAAGAAGCAGAATGAGAATAGAGCGAGTGAAGAGGCGTGACAGCACAGTGTGGCGACCCTTCCGTCGGCTCGATAATAGGCGTAGTAATTTTAACAATCATTGAACTATCCAAGGCGATGCAGCAATCCGTGCCAGAAAAACAGCCTATCCTCTGCTGCCGTGCCCAGTTTGGGCTCAGCCATCTTAAACATCATCCTCGTGATTGCAACGCCTGCCACGTTGAGTGATGAATTATTGGCCAGCGCAGTGCGCAACACGATGAACCCAACGTCGATGGACGAGCACACAAAAAAAGCGAAGTCATCTATTCTTCGCTTTTTACACAGAATTCTTTACCGGCCACTACGCTGTGGCGATTACTCGCCTTTGTAAATACAACCGGCCGTGCAGGTCTCTTTAATTTCAACCTTGCTTAATAATGGCAGTGACGGTTTGAGCTCGTTCCAGATCCATTTCGCCAATACCTCACTGGTTGGGTTTTCCAGTCCCTTGATGTCATTAAGGTAGTAGTGGTCAAGGCGGTCATAAATCGGTTTAAACGCCGCTTTGATTTCCGCAAAGTCGACAACCCAACCAGTGTGAGGATCCACCTCACCCTCGACATACAAGCGAACTAAGAAAGAATGACCATGAAGGCGACCACATTTGTGTCCTTCTGGCACATGGGGCAAGTGATGCGCGGCTTCGAACATGAATTCTTTGTATAGTTCAGTTTTCATTTTGACTCTCGGGTTTTTAAAGAGTGGCAATACTAAGGAATTAGTATAGTCGAGACAAGCGCGAAATCCGTTGAATGACCAAGCAAGCGCTTTCCCTTCCACACCTCTTATCTGTAGCACGGCGGAAAAACGTCACAGCGTCAAGTTTTTGATTACAACAGTTACACATCACATTTACACACTACTAACATGTGTCGCATCACAGTCTCAAATAAACCTACTTTCTATAGCGGTATCTATCCAAGATCATAGTGATGTCAGCTCCAACTCATACCAAGAAACGATCATGCGTCTAACCATAACAACAAAACTCTTGATTACCCTACTCTCCGTTTTTGGTTTGGTGTTGCTTGCCTCGACAAGCTACCAATACGTTCAGCAACGTGAGTTATTAAATTCGGTACTCAGTGAGCAGCTCCATGATAAAGCCAGCAACTACTTTGATAGCCTCAATATGATGATGTTGACAGGCACGATGGCGCAAAAAGAAACCTTGCGTCAGAAGGCGTTAGCTCAAGATGGCATTGAACAAGTACGTGTGTTGCGCTCGGATCTCGTCAGCAAGCTTTACGGCCCAGGCAACGACAATCAAAGCCCCGTCGATGACATTGACCAACGAGCGCTCAGCGGCGAATTGGTGATTGAGCCCATTCAAGCAGAATGGGGCTCAGGGATTGTGGTCGCCATGCCAATGAAATCGAGTGAGAACTATCGAGGCACGAACTGCGTGGCCTGTCATATGGCACCAGAAGGCGAAGTGCTCGGTGCTATCCGCCTTGAGTACAATCTGTCACACGTTAATCAGATGGTCAGCCAGCGTACACTGATCGCCTTAGCGATCATGTCCGGCTTTGGGTTCGTCGGTTTTCTCGTCACTATGGGTATCATCCGCAAAACCATTGTTCAGCCCATCCAAAAGACCTCGCGCTTTATGCAAAGCGTCAGTGATTCCAAAAACCTTACTCAGCGCGTCGTCTCCAAGCAAGGTGATGAAATTGGCCAACTGGCCAAAGCCATCAACTCATTTATGGACACAGTGACCAGCAGCCTGAGTCAAGTGCAAGCGACTTCCCATCAGGTGGCGCACTCAGCCAATCAGTTAACGCACGTGGCGCAAATTACCGACGATGCCGCTGGTAACCAGCAGCAAGAGACCGACGAAGTTCAAGCCAATATTGAGCAGATGCAAGCGCAGCAACTCGATGTCGAACAAGCGACGGTGAACGCCTCTGAACTGATCAAGCACACCACCACGATTGCCGAGCACAGTGCCACACGAGCGCACAACGCCAGTGACGAAATCAAACATCTTGTGACCGATATTGAGCAAGTCAAAGGTAATTTGGTCGATTTGAATCAGCAAACCGTCGAAGTCTCATCGATTTTAGAAGTTATCAAAGGCATCGCAGAGCAAACCAACTTATTGGCGCTGAATGCGGCCATTGAAGCGGCCCGTGCTGGCGAACAAGGACGTGGCTTTGCGGTAGTTGCGGATGAAGTCAGGCAGTTGGCCAGTCGCACCGCAGAGGCGACCGGCAGTATCGAAAAGATCATTGCGGATTTTCAAAGCGATAGCCAAACGTCGCTCGCATCCGTCGATACGGTGTGCGACACCGCCCATCAACGATCAAGTGAGGTGGAGCAGTTATCCGTCGCCATGTCCGAAGTGGTGTCAGAGATGCAGCAAGCCCTCTCCCACGCCACCAGCATTCAAAGTCAGAGCAGCAATACCTCGCACTTGACGCAAGAAGTTCAGCAGAAAGTCGACGTCATCACTCAACACGCCCGGGCAACCTCGGATTCGGCGGCACAAACACGAGACATTAGTATGAATCTTGAACAGTTATCCGAACAACTAGAGGATCTTCTTAATCAGTTTTCTCTTTCTCAACCGAAATGAGTGGATATGAACGGTTTTTCGCCAACTTATCGACATTAATGGTTGAAGCATATTAATTGAAAGGTAATATGTCCCATTGAATAGTTAGAATTCTACCCAACCCAATGTTTTGCTCACGCATTGTCCAATGACGGTTTTGCAAACATTGGGTTGAATTTTTACTCAATGGAGAATATTGAAAACATGACTTACGCGCCTGTATCAGACGTTTTGAAAGGTCAGCTAGCGGTAGACAGTGAAGTCACTGTACGAGGCTGGATCCGTTCACGTCGTGATTCCAAAGCTGGAATCTCTTTCCTTGCCATTTATGACGGCTCTTGTTTCGACCCGATTCAGGCCGTGGTCCCTAATAATCTTAATAATTACGACGACGAAGTACTTAAGCTCACCACGGGCTGCTCTGTTGAAGTAACGGGTAAGATTGTTGAGTCTCCTGCGAAAGGCCAAGACTTTGAGCTTGCCGCTACAAACGTAAAAGTGGTCGGCTGGGTCGAAGACGCAGAAACCTACCCTATGGCGAAAACTCGCCACTCTATCGAGTACTTACGTGAAGTGGCGCACCTACGTCCGCGTACCAACGTGATGGGGGCAGTGGCACGTGTACGTAACTGTCTATCTCAAGCGATTCACCGCTTCTACCACGAGCAAGGCTACTTCTGGGTATCGGCGCCACTCATCACCGCTTCTGATGCAGAAGGTGCTGGTGAGATGTTCCGTGTTTCTACGCTAGACATGGAAAACCTGCCGCGCACTGACGAAGGTAAAGTGGACTACAACGAAGACTTCTTTGGTAAAGAGACCTTCCTAACCGTATCTGGCCAGCTTAACGCGGAAGCATACGCCTGTGCACTAAGCAAGGTGTACACCTTTGGTCCGACTTTCCGCGCGGAAAACTCAAACACCAGCCGCCACCTAGCGGAGTTCTGGATGGTTGAGCCTGAAGTGGCGTTTGCCGAGCTAGACGACGTTGCTAAACTGGCGGAAGACATGCTGAAGTACGTCTTTAACGCCGTTCTTGCAGAGTGTCGTGATGACCTTGAGTTCTTCGCACAGCGCATCGACAAAGAGGCCATCACTCGTCTAGAGAAGTTTGTCTCTTCTGACTTCGCACAAGTGGACTACACAGACGCCATCCAGATCCTGCTTGATTCTGGGCGTGAATTCGAGTTCCCAGTGGAATGGGGCATCGACATGTCTTCTGAGCACGAGCGCTTCCTTGCTGAAGAACACTTCAAAGCACCGGTGATCGTGAAGAACTACCCGAAAGACATCAAAGCATTCTACATGCGTGCGAACGATGACGGTAAAACCGTTGCAGCAATGGACGTACTGGCACCTGGCATCGGCGAAATCATCGGCGGTTCTCAGCGTGAAGAGCGTCTAGACATCCTAGATGCACGTATGCGCGAAGTCGGCATCGATCCCGAGCACATGAGCTGGTACCGCGACCTACGTCGTTACGGCACCGTGCCACATGCAGGCTTTGGTCTAGGCTTCGAGCGTCTCGTCTCTTACGTAACAGGTATGGGCAACGTTCGCGACGTGATCCCATTCCCACGTACGCCACGCTCAGCGAACTTCTAAATGTTCGGCCTCTCGATTTAGTGTAAAAAAAACCTCCGTCTCACACGGAGGTTTTTTTCACTTTCTCATAAAAATTGCGCCCCGCTTTTCCCCTTCAGGGGAGGACTTAACCCAAGAAAAAGGCGCGTTGATGTTAAAAATTGACCAAATATAACTTTTCTTCATTTTTCCCTGAATTGTCGGTTGTATGGCTGTTAGGAGAAAGGTATAAATAACCAAGTTTATTAACGCCTCCCTTCGACTAACATGGATGACGATTATGTTTGAAAAAGTTGTAGCTGCTCCGGCAGATCCTATTCTTGGACTCACTGAAGAGTTTAAAAAAGATCCACGCGCTGAAAAAATTAACCTTGGCGTCGGTATCTACAAAAATGAACAAGGCGAAACCCCTGTTCTTGCCACGGTAAAAAAAGCGGAAGCTGCACTGGTCGAAACTGAAAAAACCAAGTCATACCTAACGATTGAAGGCACAGCAGAGTACGGTCTTGCCGTACAAAAGCTGCTGTTTGGCGAGCAGTCGGACATTGTCGTGAACAAACTGGCTAAAACAGCGCAAGCCCCTGGTGGTACAGGCGCGCTACGTGTAGCTGGCGAATTCATTAAGCGTCAATTGGGCGATGTGAAGATCTGGATCAGTAACCCTACTTGGGCAAACCACAACGGCGTATTTACCGCCGCAGGCATCGAAACCGCGCAATACAGCTACTACAACGCCGAAACTAAAGACAAAGATTTCGCAGCAATGCTCGCCGATCTTGAAAAAGCATCTGCGGGTGATGTTGTCCTGCTGCACGGCTGCTGCCACAACCCAACCGGCATCGATCCAACATTGGAAGAGTGGGAAACTCTTGCAAAGCTGGTTGCTGAAAAACAACTTCTCCCTCTGTTTGACTTTGCCTACCAAGGTTTTGCTAAAGGCGTGGAAGAAGATGCGGAAGGTCTACGTATTTTCGCTCAATACAATAAAGAAATTTTGGTCGCGAGCTCGTTCTCTAAAAACTTTGGTCTGTACAACGAGCGTGTGGGTGCTTTCACCTTAGTTGCACAAACCGAGCAAATCGCTGAAACTGCGTTTTCTCAAGTCAAAGCCATCATCCGTTCGATCTATTCGAACCCACCTGCACACGGCAGTGCTGTCGTCACGCACATTCTTGGCAACGCCGAGCTTCGTGCCGAGTGGGAAGCGGAAGTGAAAGAGATGCGCGACCGTATTCAAGCGATGCGTGAACTGTTTGTTGCGACGTTGAAAGAGCAAGGCGTCGATGCTGACTTCAGCTTCATTGAACGTCAAAACGGCATGTTCTCTTTCTCTGGCCTAAGTAAAGAGCAAGTCGCGCGCCTAAAAGATGAGTTTGCTATCTACATCGTCGGCTCTGGCCGCATCAGCGTTGCAGGCATGACACGTTCAAACATGCTGCCACTTTGTCAGGGAATCGCTGCCGTACTTTAATTCGGTATTCATAAGTTGATAGACAATAGCCAGCGGATACGCTGGCTATTTTTGTTTGTGGGGTTTATCGGTCAGCTAGTTTGCCAAATGCTCGCGTCTCGATAAGCGATTTATTTTGCGGGATACTCGCCTAAGCTAGAGCAGAAATCGCAGTGACACGCCCGCTTCGTTAGTTTGCGCGCTACCGGCTTGGCTTGCAGTATCATAATCACTATCGCGATAAGTGTAAAAGCCGCCCAGAACGAAACGTTGACTGATGCGATAATGCGCACTAATGGAATAGCTCTGCTCGTCAACTATGTTGCTGCGCGTCAACTGGGCCTGCCCTTCCAATTTCCAATGTGTCGATAGCGCATATTGAGCACCAACACTTGCGCCCCATACGCCTGTATGATCGCTGTAAAATTTATCATCCGTCGCATCATCGGTTTGCGAAGCCCAGAGGTAGCCAAACTTACCCATTGCAAACAGATCAAGTTTGTCACTGGCCGCAATACGATAGCCGACGCCTGGCAGAAGGGTATAAAGGTTGGTGGTGATGTCGTCTGGGTGCAAAAAACGCGCGGAGTAAACGAGCTGAGTAAACCAGTGTTCCCCGACAGCCCAGCGGCCAGCGACGGTGACATCGGTCACTTTGCTATCGGCGTCAGATTGATCCATTGAGCCAGCACTGAGGTAGGCACCCAAGTAATCATAGTGGTTGTGCCAGTTTGAAGAAGGCGCTGACGGTGAAGATTCCGCCCATACACTCATCGACAAAGCGACAAGGCTAGCGAGAAGAGAAGATGTGAGATGGCGTTTCATTGTTACTACTTACGCTCCATGAAAGTATTCACTCAGTGTTTTCACTATAGCGCAAATTTCATCATGGCTGCGTGCGCCTGATCTACAAAGTAATAATCAGCTCATCTTGTTGATTAGATTCGATTTTAGCATGCGACTGGCGACATACTCGCTCGATCTGAGACGGCTCCAATTCGTAGGGCATCACCAACTTGAGTTCAGATATCCCTTCGAGCTTTGCGAGTTCCAACAGGATAACAATATTGGATTCATCACTGCGATTTGCCGAGAGTGATTTTAGCGCGTTGTCCCACAGCCTATCCTCAACCGATACCGTCTCTTTGATGGTGTCTTTCCATGCAAGGCTAAAGATCGGGGCAAAAGTGCTCATCGCTTCGAGAAATGTCCACTTTTTACTGCATGAGGCACTTAAGAACGACGTGTAGTCAAATTCTACTCTTGCGCTATTTTGATGTTCCATATCATCCCCCGTACACATGGCAACACGTTCCACTCAATATCAATGATTCGGTTGCATATAGCAATAGGATATAGAAGATTGGTCTTTTATAGCTCTATTTCGTTTAAAACGGCTATATAAAAAGCAATACGGTAACAATTGCTGTACAAGAGCGAGACAAGCTGGATATTGGCTAGAAATATTTTCAGCAGCGAAATTTATCCTAGCGAATATCGACGACTCGACTTGCTTTGCGATATTGAACGCGCCACCCTTGCCACTTTGGCAACTCCCAACGTTTTGGGTCGCCTTTCCTCAATCCCGAGTCATAAATCACCTCAACACATTTTCTTGTCGGGTAGTATTCGACACGCAGGTTTAAATCACCGAGGTAACATTCAAACGGATACGCCTGAGCAAACTCTTCATACTCCCAATACGGAATACCTTCGAACGCGAAGTCGTCTTCACTAAATAGGGCGAGCTCTTCGACACTCGACAGTTCAAGTAACGCCAGCTGTTCTCGGAACCAAGAGTCAAATGTCACCGCTGGCGCCACCTCACCCGCCAACTGTTGGTAGAGTACGTAATGCTTGATCGCTTTGGTCATCTTGTGAGCAAACCCTGGCAACACTCGCTGTGCATACACCGCGTCCATGAGCGGCGTCATCGCCAGTGCCCCTGTCGCTTCTTCAAGTCGAGCAGCCACGACTCTTCCCGCATACACCAGCTCAAGGGTGACTTGGGTTTGATCACCCTCCACTACTTCACCCTCTCGCCACTCACCAAGATTTAACGTCGCAAAGGTGTCTAACGGCAACGGCAGAATAAACGTTGCCAGATTCAGCGTTTGTTTGACGCCTCGCCCCGGTAAGCTGTGCGTATCTAAGACCAGAGCCCCCTGCGTCTGCGCTTTCAGGCGGTGCTGGCGAGGCAGCTGTACCTCCAGTTCACCATTAGCGAATGCGTCTGGCCGTTTTAAGCGACGCACAAACGCGAGCTCTGGGTGCAAGCGAGCGATTTCCGCAATCAGCTCGCTGTGTTGATAGCGAGAAGCCACCTCAAGTTGAGGTAATTCAAACAGCTCACGCATTTGCATGGATAACCGCTGAGCTTCGTCAAGAGCAGCGGCATCGACTTCTACTCCGGTATATCGCTTGCCACGCACTAACCCAATGGCCAAGGCGCCATCACAGCCTAGCGGCTCTTGCTGATCCAACTTACTTAGGCGCTCCTCATCTGCAGTCAGTTTGTACAGTGAAGCCGGCGTGGCAAGCACTGCGGTCATGTCAATCATCGCCTCTTTGAGTGCTCTTTTCGGCATACGTGAGACAAGGTCGGCATAGAGTGCGTCAATGGGCAAAGGATAGAGTCGCTTACCGTGCTCCGTCGCCACACCCTTCTTATCCACCGCTTGCATCGCGCGAAGAAGTGACGCCGCTTGATTCAGCGAACGTTCTGGTAGTGGCTCTAAAAAATCCAACTGTGACAGAGGCTTGCCGCACACCGCCGCCGCTAACATGGCTTCGGTCAGGGCTTCACGCTGCATTTCTGGTGGTGTGTGCTCAATCAGCGCTGCATGCTCACCATACAAACGCACACAGACGCCCTCCATCACGCGCCCTGCTCGCCCCGCTCGCTGCTTGGCACTCGCTTTTGAGATCGCTTTTAAACTCAAGGTCGTTTTACCATTGCGTTGCTCGGTTCTGCGCTCAAGTCCGCTGTCGATGACGAGCCCGATGTTATCAATGGTCAACGACGTTTCCGCCACATTGGTCGCCAGCACGATCTTTTTCTTGGCTTGTACCGTCAAGGCGACATCTCGTTGATGATCAGTAACAGACGCATGCAATGGCGCAACGATAATCTGCTCTAATTGCGCAAGTCGGCTAGCACATTGTGCGATCTCTTTACGCCCGGGTAGAAACACCAGAATGTCACCATCGAGATCGCGCATCGCAGCTACCTCCTCGAACACTCGCTCGTCTAACCGACGTCCATCTGGCAACTGTTGCGAGTAAGTAGCACGATGACAAAGGGAGACCTCATACACTCGACCCTCTGCCGATAAACGTTCGGCGCTGAGGTAACGCGCAAGCTTTTCACCATCCAGCGTGGCTGACGTCACCACCAGTTTTTGCGCTCTTGGGCGGCGAAGCAAGGCAACCAGTAAATCGGTATCCCAGCGACGCTCATGGTATTCATCCACCACAATGTAATCGAAATCGGCCAGTTGGTTCTCACTGTACCAACGCAGTGCGACGCCCGGAGTGACAAACACCACTTTTGTCTTGTCGTCGTAGCGGTTGTCTAGCTTTATGGCATAGCCTATCTCTTTACCAAGCTCACTCTCGGTAGTGGTTGAAAGAAACTGCGCTAACGAGGTACAGGCAATGCGCCTTGGCTCGACAACTAGCACTCGACCTAGTTCACTGAGCCACAGAGGCAAACGGGTCGATTTTCCCGATCCAGTTTGCGCTTCCACCACCAAATCCGTGTGCTGGATGCGTTTGAGAAACTCGGTTTTTAAGTGATCAATGGGTAACGATGACATAGTTGATAAGCGCTGATAGTAAAAGGGGTGAGTATAACGAGCATCGAGGTAAAGCCCAACCTCACACCCTCTGTGCGTGCGTTTAATATTCGGTTTACTTTAGGTTTGCGAATCCCTATCATTTTCGGGTTCCTAGTTCCAAAGGTCCATTGGCCAACACCCTACTTATAGGCATGTGATGAATAACGATAAACGCCCACTCTATATCCCTTTTGCAGGGCCAGCACTTCTTAGCACTCCTCTGCTCAACAAAGGCAGTGCGTTCACCGCAGAAGAACGCAGTTCTTTTAACTTAGAAGGTTTACTTCCCGAAACCACGGAAACCATTCAAGAACAGGTTGAACGCGCTTACCAACAGTACAAAAGCTTCGAAAATGACATGGATAAGCACATTTACTTGCGCAACATTCAAGACACTAATGAAACGCTCTTCTACCGCTTGGTGCAAAATCATGTCTCAGAGATGATGCCGATCATCTACACCCCAACCGTTGGGGCAGCATGTGAGAATTTTTCCAATATTTACCGTCGCGGACGAGGCTTGTTCGTCTCTTACGCCAATCGAGATCGCATTGATGATATCCTCAACAATGCATCGAACCACAACGTCAAAGTGATCGTGGTGACCGATGGCGAACGTATCCTCGGCTTGGGCGACCAAGGCATTGGCGGCATGGGCATTCCAATTGGTAAATTGGCGCTCTACACTGCGTGTGGCGGTATCAGCCCTGCCTACACACTTCCGATCGTATTGGATGTGGGTACAAACAACCCGCAACGCCTCGCTGACCCTATGTATATGGGCTGGCGTCATCCGCGCATTACTGGTGCTGAGTATGACGCATTTGTTGAAGAGTTCATGCAAGCCGTTGCCCGCCGCTGGCCTGACGCGTTGATTCAGTTTGAAGATTTCGCGCAGAAGAACGCAATGCCACTGCTTGAGCGATACAAAAACCGCGTGTGTTGCTTTAACGATGACATTCAAGGCACTGCTGCCGTCACTGTGGGCTCGTTGTTGGCCGCGTGTGAGGCAGCTGGCAGCAAACTCTCTGAGCAACGCGTCACCTTCTTGGGCGCAGGTTCGGCTGGCTGCGGCATTGCTGAAGCGATCATCGCGCAAATGGTCTCTGAAGGGATTTCTGATGAGCAAGCGCGCTCTCAAGTCTACATGGTCGACCGTTGGGGCCTACTTCAAGAAGGCATGCCAAATCTACTCGATTTCCAACAGCGTTTGGTACAAAAACACAGCAACACCAAAGCGTGGCAATCTGAAGGGACTGGCTTCTCGCTGCTTGATGTGATTCGCAACGCCAAACCAACTGTGCTGGTCGGCGTTTCAGGCGCGCCAGGGCTGTTCAGTGAAGAAGTGATCAAAGAGATGCACGCGCACTGCCCTCGCCCGATTGTGTTCCCACTGTCGAACCCAACAAGCCGCGTGGAAGCGACGCCAAACGACATCCTTCGCTGGACAAATGGTGAAGCACTGGTTGCAACAGGTAGCCCGTTTGCGCCGGTGGTGTTGGACGGCAAAACCTACCCGATCGCACAGTGCAACAACAGCTATATCTTCCCAGGCATCGGCTTGGGTGTCCTTGCCGTACAAGCTAAGCGAGTGACAGACGAAATGCTGATGGAATCAAGCCGCGCATTGGCGACCTGCTCACCGCTGGCGATTAATGGTCAAGGGGCCCTGCTGCCGCCGCTCGAAGCGATTCATTCTGTATCGAAGAAGATTGCCTTCGCCGTGGGCAAAAAAGCCATTGAACAAGGGGTCGCCCTTGAGATTACTGACGAAGCGCTAGAAGAAGCGATTGATAATAGTTTCTGGCAGCCGGTGTACCGCCGCTACAAACGTACTGCATTCTAACCCGTCTCAACGCCTCTGCTCAGCAGGGGCGCTTTTATTTATGATGATTGTATTTAACTATCTTGACCCATTGGGTCGCGGGCTTTTGCCCTACCTCAGTGAAATATCCACTGCACTCATCGCCTGTTTGCTCGTCATGGGCGGGGGTGATATTAACGCGCTTTTGAGACGTTGGTTACGCCCTTACCATTTCTTAATCCGCACCGGAGTGTTTATCTTGATTAATGCGTTTGGTTACGGCTTAATCATCGTAAAAGCAACGCCTTACCTCAATATGACACTGAGAAACCTCCAACCTGGGATGATGTTTTCCATCGTGATACTCTGTTTCATCATCATAGGATTATGGGCTCAAAGGAATCGACAAATTTAGTGCGTAAACTGTTTCACCGCCGCTCAACCACCGAACACACACTGGGAATTATCAAATCACTGGTGAAATGGCTGCTATTGGCCACGATTGCGCTCGCCATCGCGTTAGTCGCGATCGATCGTTGGGTATCGATGCAAACTCGCGAGCAGTTGTTTACCAGCGCGGAGCAAATTGACCAATTTGATGTGGCCGTGGTTCTCGGGACGAGCAAATACCTCGGTAAAATACTCAACACATACTACATCAACCGTATTGACGCCGCGATCGCTCTTTATGATCAAGGTAAAGTATCGAACTTTTTGCTCAGCGGTGACAATGCCCACCGTTCGTATAACGAGCCCTGGACAATGAAACGCGATCTTTTGCGCGCTAACGTTCCAGAAAACCACATTTTTCTCGATTACGCGGGTTTTCGAACCCTTGACTCTGTGGTGCGTGCCAAGGAGATTTTCGATACCGATAACTTCTTAATCATCACCCAGAAATTTCACTGTGAACGCGCGCTGTTCATCGCCAACTATCACAAAATCAACGCCCGCTGTTATGCCGTCGCAGGCCCATCGGATCAATCGGGATCTAAGGTGCGTTTAAGAGAAGTGTTTGCGCGGGCAAAAGCGGTGTTGGACCTTTACATCACTAACGCCAAGCCTAAATTTCTTGGCCCCAAAGAGCCAATTATGGCCAGCGCCGAGCCCGTCGAACAACAGGTAGAGAGTGACGACTTCGACGAACCGCTGTTCGAGTATCTAGATGCAGCGGGCAGCGACGCAGAATCAGCGCAATAACGCCACTACTCACTCAGTTCAACACGATTCCGCCCACTGCGCTTGGCTTTATAGAGCGCTTCATCCGCACGAATCAACATCTCATTGGTGCGCTCTTCGCCCAGTGTTGCCACACCAATACTGGTGGTGAGCGGATCACCGTGCACCCAAATGTGCGCCTCAACTTTACGTCGTAGCCGCTCGCCAAGTTCGTAGGTGTCGAGCACATTCATCCCCGGACAGAACACCACAAACTCTTCGCCGCCCCAACGAACCAAACGCTGCTCTGCTTGAAGCGACGTCAGCAGTACCATTGTAAACTCTTTTAAAATGTCATCGCCAATGGCATGGCCATACTCATCATTGACCTGTTTAAAATGGTCAATATCCAAATAGAGAATCGACAACACTTTGCCGCCTATCGGCAGATCATCATAATGCTTGTTGAGCCAATCTCGGATCGCGTGGCGATTCATCGCGCCGGTAAGGGGATCGCGATGCGCAAGCTCGGCAAACTCGATGTTCTTAGCGCGCAACGATTGGTTCATCGCATGTAAGTGATGTTGGCGCGCTTTGACTCGTTGAATGGCAAGGCGACTTCGCTTAATTTCGTACATGCTGTAAGACAGTGCTAAGCCCACCCAACAGGCCAACAATAGCGCCATCAAGGTTTCGCCAGAGACATACTCCCCGATGAATTCAATGCGCTCAATCACCAGAGTGTAGTCGCCCTCGTCCATGCCTGACCCGGTGGCAAACTCAATTCGATTCACATTGGTAAACTCAGGCGCGGCATGTTCAATAGGAATATCCAAATCCGCCAGCCACCACGTCATCACTTGTAAATTGGCTTTGGGTAATGTCATCTCTTGCGCAGAATCAGGTGGCAGAAACTCAAGCCCATTGTATTTGTGAGTATACTCATCTTCGATGGTTGAATAGGCTGGATTAAAATTGCGCAAATAAAAGCGCATTGGCACACGTTCACCCTCTTGATTTGTGAGTGAAACAGCAAGTTTGATGGTGTGATAATGGGTCAGGTCAAGCCCGACATCAGGCTGGCTATCAATATGAATAGCGACGCCACAATAGGGCCAACGGTATTTCTCCGATGAGCGAATTTTGCATTGGAGTACGCTGCGCTGATACTCTGTCGCCAACGATGCTTGAGAGCGTCCGCCTTGGCCTTGATCACTGGTCGGATAAAACGAATACGCATCGGGCGTCACGGCTAACACTCGCCGGTCACCATATCTCCCATACAGCAACACCACCACTAAGGTCAGCACCACAAGGCCAAATACCGTTTTATGGATCGCTTTCAATCTACACCCATAGCTACAACGAAAAGAGTCAATAAAGTATGAGACAGACTCTACCACAATGCGACATTATCCTTGACTCAATGTCACACATTCGCCCGAGAATCTCGGCCAATGTCGCGAAAAATGGTGGCAAGAATCCCATCCTGTTTTCTGTTACACTCAGGCCGAACACGTATTTGGCGTAAGCCATGCGGATAAAAAATAAAACAGAGTAATGTCATGTCACTAATCGTAAAAGGCACCCTCAGCAAGATGACGGCATCGCTGGGAGATCAAGTCCAATACTCACTGCCTGTCGGTGAGTCATCTGTCGCACTCAACCCACTCATCGGTCAAACGCTGACCCTAACGCACACTGGAAACATCTTTTGCTGTTCGTGTGGCAAGAAAACCAAAAAAAGTTACTCACAAGGTCACTGCTTTGTCTGTATGAAAAAACTGGCCAGTTGTGATATGTGCATCATGAAGCCAGAAACCTGCCATTATGATCAAGGCACCTGCCGTGAGCCGCAGTGGGGCGAAGAGAACTGCATGGTCGATCACTATGTGTATCTGTCCAATACCTCTAGCCTCAAGGTGGGTATTACCAGACACACCCAGATCCCAACCCGCTGGATTGACCAAGGAGCCACGCAAGGTCTTCCCATATTTAAAGTGAAAACTCGCCATATTTCTGGTCTGATTGAAGTGGAGTTGGCCAAACACATTGCCGATAAGACCAACTGGCGAACCCTGCTTAAAGAAGACGGTGCCCCAATAGCGCTGGAAGAGAAGTTTGCCGAGCTACTGCCGCTGGTTGAAGAGAAGATCGCCGAGATCAAACAACAATTTGGTGACGATGCGATTGAGGTGCTACCGAGCCAGATAACTCCGATTCACTACCCCGTGACAGAGCACCCGACTAAGATCACCTCGCACAACTTTGACAAAGAACCTGTCGTGAGTGGCGTTCTACAAGGCATCAAAGGTCAATACATGATTTTTGACACAGGTGTGATCAATATTCGTAAATTCACCTCTTACGAAGTGGAAGTGAGTGCATAATCACTGCCCCAACCGCATTAGCAGACTTAATGATGAGTTGATCGCATAGTCTTTTTCCCAACGTACAAAAAGCGCCATTTGGCGCTTTTTGTACGTTGGGATAGTGTGGCGATGTGCTATGGATTGAGAATGCGTTTTAGCTCGTCAAAAAACAGATCCACTTCTTGTAGGGTGTTGTAGTGCATAAAACCGACACGCAATACACCACCACTGGCTTCAAGCCCTAATTGCTTCACCAGACCCAGTGCATAAAAATGGCCGCTCCAAACACAAATGTTGCGCTCACCCAAACGTTTCGCGACCTCTTCTGGCGTAAACTCATCAAAGGTTAAGGCAAAGGTCGGCGTGCGCAGCTCACTGCTCGCATGAGTCCGCCCCCACAAGGTGACACCTTGTAGCTCATCCAAACGAGAGAGAAAACGCTCGTTGAGCGCCGTTTCATGCTGATTGTATTGACGAAATGAAACCACCAATTTGTCACGTAACGAATCGCCTTGTTCGCCCCACTGAGCAAGATAGTGTACCACGGCAATCAGCCCAGCCAAGCCTTCAAAGTTTTGCGTACCCGTCTCAAAGCGACCAGGGCCTAAGTCTGTTGCGGGCTCCACCTTGTAAGGCGTGAGTGCCTGCAACCATTTTGGCGCCACATACGCTATGCCGACATGAGGACCAAAAAACTTATAGGAGGAACAGGCAAGAAAGTCACAACCGAGTGCCATCACATCCACCAAGTGATGCGGCGTGTAATGCACTGCGTCAACGTACACCATAGCGCCTACTTGTTGCGCTGCCTCAACGACACGTTTGACATCCACAATAGAACCGGTGGTGTTCGACGCCAAAGTCAGCGCCACCAGTTTAGTTTGCGGTGAAAGTAACGTGAGCAGGTGGTCAATATCTAAGCTGCAATCGTCTTGATTGACGCGTGCTTGATGAACCACCGCGCCTTTATCTTGCGCCGCTTGCTGCCAACTAGAGACGTTCGAATAGTGATCCAGCGCTGACACAATCACTTCATCACCGATTTGCCAGTCACGGCTGATGGCCCGGCTAAGCTGAAAAGTGAGCGAGGTCATGTTAGGCCCAAAGACAATATTGTCAGCCGAAGGCGCGTTGAGTAGCGCAGCGGCGGCCTCCCTCGCTTTGGCCATCAACGAGGTCGTGTGCTGACTGGAGAAATAGTGTCCACCCAAATTGGCGTTGTATTGACCAAGGTAACCCTGCATCGCTTCCAGAACCGAAAATGGCACTTGTGAGCCGCCCGGACCATCGAGAAAGATGACTGGCAATTGGTTGTGGATCTGATTTAAGGCACCAAATTGTGAGCGGACTAAATTAGGAGTGAAGTTCATTTACCGCATCCTTTGCCGTCAACACAAACACATCCATATGCCCTTCTTCTCCTTCTATCACGGTGCGAATCGGCGTCGCATTGTGCCAAAGTTTGTTGTCAGCCAGCATCGCCACTTCACCGCTTTGTAAGGTTTTTCTAAAAAACGGCGCTTCATTGAAGCTGTTGTAGAGCATGATGTCACCCCCTTCGATATTGTGGCGGCCCATCCCGACCATCGCAATATGGTCAAAGCCATCTTGGTGGACGCCCTCTGGTGCCACTTGGGTTTCGTCGTAAACCGCAGAAATACGGATTTGATGAATTTCGATCTCCTGACCATTGGCCAAACCGTTCGATTCGACAAACACCTCACAGATCTCTCTCATGCCATCACTTTGCAAGGTCGAGGCTTCAATGGGTTCGAATTGACGCACTACATCCCCTTGAAAACGGTTGATATCGTTGGTTTGCATAAACTCATGCTTATCCAGATCAACCACTTGTCCATCACGAAAAGCTACCACGGAGTAGCGACGCAGACGATACTGACCATCGGCGTGCTCAGTGTGCGGAAGATGGGAAAAGGAAGGTGCTAGTTGTTGAATCGCCTTCTCACTAAGCTGAGTTAATTGTAGGGTTGTTTCATGGTTATGTAGCATCATCGACTCCTTAATGAAGATACACTGCAATTTTTATAACATATATTTTACATTTATTATTTGCGCACATATCCCGTTAAATCAACTTTATTTGGCATTTAAATCCAACAATATTAACAATACAAAATTTTTATCCAATTAATAATTAATAGTTAGTGAAGTAAACCATTTGATAACAAAGGAAGATGAGAAAACCAGCACGGTTCACTACTCAAATTGAAGAGGATGCTTGTAATCAAAGAGTTAGTGGCTGTTTTTGCGCCCACACTCCACCCTTGTTGATCTAATCTATAACCATTTATTCCAGTGACAGACCTTGTTAACGCCGTGCTTAGACCCATATAATCGAGAAGTTAAAAATCAATAAGCGTCACCGCGATGGAGCACAAATGAGCGACGTAAAACACTGTAAATTACTCATTCTCGGTTCTGGCCCTGCTGGCTACACGGCAGCGGTTTACGCCGCACGAGCCAACCTTAACCCAGTACTGGTTACCGGCATGCAGCAAGGGGGTCAGTTGACCACCACAACGGAAGTGGAAAACTGGCCTGGCGATCCTGAAGGTCTCACCGGACCCGGTTTAATGGAGCGAATGAAAGAGCACGCAGAACGCTTTGAGACCGAGATTGTATTTGATCACATCAATGAAGTGGATTTCAGTCAGCGCCCATTTACGCTCAAAGGCGACAGCCGTCACTACACCTGTGATGCTCTTATTATCTCTACTGGCGCGTCGGCAAAATACCTTGGTCTGGAGTCAGAAGAAGCGTTTAAAGGGCGCGGTGTTTCCGCCTGTGCGACCTGTGACGGTTTCTTCTATCGTAACCAGAAAGTCGCGGTCGTGGGCGGTGGTAACACCGCGGTTGAAGAAGCGCTGTACCTATCCAACATCGCCTCTGAAGTGCATTTGATTCACCGCCGCGATACGTTCCGAGCGGAAAAGATCCTCATCAAACGCTTGATGGATAAAGTGGCAAGCGGCCATATTGTTCTGCACACCGACCGTACTCTTGAAGAAGTCGTTGGTGATGACATGGGCGTAACAGGCGTACGCATCAAGGACACCCAATCCGATGCGGTTGAGCAAATCGACGTAATGGGGGCATTTATCGCCATCGGTCACCAACCCAATACCGCCATTTTCGCTGATCAGCTTGAAATGAAAGATGGCTACATCGTGGTGAAATCGGGTCTAGACGGGAACGCAACCCAAACTAGCATCCCTGGCATTTTTGCAGCAGGTGATGTGATGGATCACAATTACCGTCAAGCTATCACCTCTGCGGGAACGGGCTGTATGGCAGCGTTAGATGCAGAGCGCTACCTGGATGGACTCGCGGATACGCAATCAGCCTAACGGCCAATCGCTTGTGGCGCTTTTTGGCGCTTATCTCAAATCCCTAAAACCTCGCGGTATTCCCGCGAGGTTTTCTTTTGTATAATGCGCGGCTTAAATCAAAATAATAATTCTCATTAAGCCTTTACCATGGATAAAAAGAAACAGCGTAGCTTGAATCAATGGCTAAAGCAGCAAAGTCGCCAAGCCAAGCGCTGGTTGATGATTGCCGTTGGCCTTGGTGTGCTCTCAAGCGTATTTTTGCTGATTGGTGCATCACTCCTCGCTCACATATTGCATGCTCTTATTATCGAACACGTCGATAAAACTGAACTTCTACCCCATTTTGCCTGTCTCGCCGCCACTGTCGTTGTGCGTGCGCTGTGCGCTTGGGGACGAGAGATCGCCGGCTTTCGCTGCGGCGAACAGATTCGCGTTTGTATTCGTCAATTGATTCTCGACAAGCTCGACGAACTCGGCCCAGCGTATATCAAAGGAAAGCCTGCCGGGGCGTGGGCAACGCTATTACTGGAACAAGTCGAAGATATGCACGACTTTTTCGCTCGCTACCTACCGCAAATGGCCCTTTCCGTGTTGATACCGCTTGTTATCTTAGTAGTGGTCTTCCCTGTCAACTGGGCAGCCGGGCTGATATTTCTGATCACCGCCCCCCTTGTGCCTCTGTTTATGGCCTTAGTGGGCATCAAAGCGGCGGATGCCAGTCGCAAAAACTTCAAGGCACTGCAACGTCTGTCTGGACATTTTTATGACCGCTTACAATCGATGACCACCATTCGACTGTTTGATCGCACGCGCGCAGAAACCGACACGCTGCGCGGCGCATCTGAAGTGTTTCGTACCCGCACGATGGACGTGTTGAAAATTGCGTTTCTATCATCGGCTGTATTGGAGTTTTTCACCTCTATCTCTATCGCCCTCACTGCGGTGTATTTCGGCTTCGCGTTTATTGGTGAGCTCAATTTCGGTGACTACGGCGCGGGCGTCACCCTATTTTCTGGCCTATTTGTGTTAATTCTCGCTCCGGAGTTTTACCAACCGCTGCGTGACCTAGGGACCTTTTATCATGGCAAACAGCAAGCCGTTGGCGCTGCAGAAAGCATCGTGGCATTTCTTAATACCGATGTCACTTCGGTAAAATCAGGCGATCGCAAGTTGACTGAACCGGCCATGATAACCATTAAGGCCACTGAGTTAAGCGTCTATTCTCCACAAGGTACGGCGCTACTCGGCCCTGTCAGTTTCGAACTAAAAGCAGGGGAAACCTGCGCACTCGTCGGCCCGAGCGGTGCGGGGAAAACGAGCCTGATTAACGCCCTACTCGGCTTCCTTCCTTACCAAGGCAGTTTAACCATTAATGGCGTTGAGCGCAGTGAGTTGGATTTGGCGCACTGGCGCGAGCAGATCAGTTGGGTAGGACAAAACCCACTGCTGCTGCACGGCAGCATTTATGACAATCTCACGCTTGGGGTCAACAAGCCGAGCCAACAAGCACTGGATGGCGCGCTTGATGAATCTTTCAGCCGCGAATTTGTCGAGCATCACGGGTTAGAGTATGTCGTGACAGACCGAAGCGGTGGCTTGTCCGTCGGTCAAGCGCAGCGCTTGGCCCTCGCGCGAGCTATGATTCAAGACGGTGCATTTTGGCTCCTCGATGAGCCAACCGCCAGCTTAGATGCGCGTAGCGAGCGTCTTGTTATGCAAGGTCTGGATGCAAAAATCAAAGACAAAACCTGTTTGATGGTCACTCACCAACTCACGCCCTTAAAGAATGTGGATCAGATTTTAGTGATGGACAAAGGTCAGTTGATTCAATGTGGGGACTTCGCCAGCTTAGCCCATCAACCAGGACGCTTTGCGCAGATGTTGGACGCCAGTATGTCTATGACAAACACCGATAAGGGGAATCTGGATGCGTGAATTAGCCCCCTACCTCAAATTGTATAAAAAGCATTGGTTTGGCTTGTCGCTCGGTATGCTACTGGCACTGCTTACCCTGTTTGCCTCCATCGGCCTATTAACACTGTCCGGTTGGTTTTTGTCTGCCGCCGCCGTGGCCGGATTGACTATTGCGCGGGAAACCTTCAACTACATGTTACCCGGGGCGTTTGTGCGTGGATTTGCCATGGGACGCACCGCAGGACGCTGGGGTGAGCGCGTGGTCAGCCACAACGCCACCTTTAAGCTGCTCACCGATCTGCGTATTTTCTTCTTCAGCAAACTCGCACCGCTCATTCCGGGCCGAGTGTCAAACTTGCGCGATGCCGATCTGCTCAACCGCCTAGTGTCTGATATTGATGCGATGGATCACGTTTACCTACGTTTGGTTAGCCCAATGATCGTTGGTACCCTCGGTATCCTTGGTCTCACTGCGCTGGTCGCTTGGTTTGATCAGCAGTTAGGCTTAACGCTAGGCGCAATTCTATTGGTGGTCTTGTTCACCTGGCCTGTTTTGTTCTATAAGTTAGGCAAACGCAATGGCCGCGAGTTGACACAACATAAAGCGGATCTTCGCATTACTACGCTCGACTGGCTGCAAGGCTACAGCGAACTGACGTTATTTGGCGCCAATCGGCGCTACCGAGACGCGATCCTCAACGCCCAATACAAACTGCTTGCCAATCAGCGCCTCAACGCTCATGTTTCCGGGTTAGCGCAAGCGCTGTTACTGCTGGTCAATGGCTGGACGTTAGTCTTAATGCTGTGGTTGGCGGCCGATGGCGTGGGCGGCTTGTCACCGGATCCTAAAATTGCGTTGGTGGTCTTTGCCACCATGGCCAGCGTTGAGCTCCTAATGCCGATTGCGGCGGCTTTCCAGCATTTAGGCCAAACGCTCACTTCCGCAAGACGTCTCAATGACATTATTTTGTCTACGCCGGATGTGGTCTTTCCTGACCAAGATGTGGCACATGAAAACGAATTTTCCATCGAGTATGAGCAGGTCTCCTTCTCTTATCCTGATAGCCATCAAACGGTGCTTAAAGACGTTACCCTTGCCATACCTTCTCAACATCGTGTCGCTATTGTCGGCCAAACCGGCAGTGGTAAATCGACCTTGATTCAGTTACTCAACCGCTACTGGGATGTCAATCAAGGTGAGATACGCCTCGCTGGGCGCCCAATAGCGGCGTGGAGTGAATCACAGCTGCGAGCTGCTATTAGTGTGGTGAGCCAACGGGTCGACATACTGAACGGCTCTCTGCGTGATAACTTATTGATGGCTAAGCCAGAGGCCGATGATGCCGAGCTCAGCGCGACACTGGATAAAGTTGGCCTTGCTGCACTGCTCGACATTCAAGGATTAGATATTTGGCTTGGGGACGGCGGAAGACAACTCTCCGGCGGCGAAAAGCGTCGCATCGGAATTGCCCGCGCGCTGCTGCATGATGCGCCGATTCTGCTGCTTGATGAACCAACGGAAGGGCTAGACAAACAAACTGAACAACAGATCATGACGTTGTTTGAGCAGCACTTTGTCGGCAAAACCGTCCTGTTTATCACCCACAGACTGGTTCATTTGGATAAGATGGACGCCATTTGTCTGGTCGAGCAAGGTCAAGTGGTCGAATATGGCAGCCACGCCTCATTGCTCGAACAACAAGGTCGTTATTATCAGTTGACTCAAACGCTCTAAACCATCAGTCACAACGGCAGCACAAGCTGCCGTTGTGTTTTAGATGTGCTGCGAAGTAGCTTATCGGTTGTCGAGGATAAAGCGGCGAAGTGCCTCTAATTTCATCGGGCGGGCAAAGTGATACCCTTGGAAGACATCACAACCGAGACGCCTCAACACCCCCGCTTCCTCTTCTGATTCAATCCCTTCAGCGACCGTTTCCATCCCCAATTTTTGCACCATGCCTAACACGCCAGCCAGCATAGAATAAGAGGACTCGCTCACCAACATATCTGAGACAAAACTCTTATCGATTTTGACTTCGTCAATGGGGAAGTGTTTAAGAACACTCAGCGAAGAGTAACCGGTACCAAAATCATCCAATGAGACACGAATCTGCTCGGCTTTTAGGGCATTGAGCAAGGCACAAATGCGCTCAAAATCGTCGGCTAAGACGCTCTCCGTGATCTCAACAATCAACCGGTGTTTGTTAAAGCGTCGCTCCTCAATCGCCTGTTCCAACATTGGAATAAATTGCATGCTTTGAAACTGCTTAACGGAAACATTGATCGCGACATCAAGCTCCACCTGCAAAGCCTCAAACAGCTCAGAGAGCTCGGCTAACGTGCGGCGCACGATAAACTCACCGAGCTCGTTCATATAGCCACAGTTTTCAGCCACAGGGATGAATTTATCCGGTGGCACAAAACCCAGTTCAGGGTGCTCCCAACGCACTAACGCCTCGACCCCTTTAAGCGTTTTACTTGAGGTAAATTGCGGCTGATACATCATATAAATCTCATCGCGCTCAATCGCTCGTTTGAGTTCGAGTTCGATTTTACTCTTATCCAGGTGCTCTGTGAGAAAGCGCGGCTGGTAAAACACAATCCCGTTGCGTGTCTGTTTAGCGTGTGACATCGCCAGTTCAGCGTTGCGCTTGACCGCTTCTGCATCGACATCGTCTTGACCGGATGAGGCGACGCTGATGCTGCAACTTAACACAATCTCGTAGTCACGATAGAGGAACGCCTGGGTAAAACAGCTTCGGCAAAGATCAATGGTGGCATCGAGCGCTTCTCTGTCTAACGTATGCGCCACTACAACAAATTCGTCACTACCAGAGCGAAACACCGCGTGCTTTTCACCGACACTGGCCACTAAACGATTGGCGATGTTTTTCAGCACCGCATCCCCTGCCGGGTTACCAAAGTTGTCATTGACCAATTTAAAACTGTCGACATTGATACACAGCAGGCTGTAGCGAGCGTGCTTATCCAACCCCGATAAATAACGCTCGAGACTGTACCGATTGGCAATACCGGTTAAATAGTCATGGTTCGCTTGGTGAGCAAGCTCTTGTTGCTTGCGCTGTTCACTGAGCGCGATATTACGAAATAGGAAAAACATCACACTCACTGCCACCATATAGAGAGCGATAAGATTAGGCAATTTCTCAACAAATCGCGCCATTATTACGCTCTTTTTCACTTCAGTAGTTATCCAAAGATCGTATTTGTTGATATAAGTGCTGGCAGCGTATGATTGCCTTGATGGAGCGGTCAATTCGTTAATATGAACGTTGTTGCTTTGTTTTATCTCTTCAAAAGTCATCCCCGTCATAACTTCTAAACGTTGTATGCTGCGATCCATCTCCTCTTGTGGTACTTGATATAGATACACTTGCGGATCGTAAATGCGCTCCATTGGCGCAATCTGGAAGTAACGATCATTTTCACGAAATAAGAAGGTATCAAAGCTGTGGCTTTCCATCTCAGTTTTATTGGTCAAGAAGTACTCAAAACCACCTTTAAGTGAGATAGAGATGGACAAGACAAACTTAGGCACACCTTTTTCGTCACGAATGGCTTTGCGAAAAGGGATAATAAGCTCGCTAATGTCTTTATGAAAATAGGTACGCCCGATCACCGCTTCGTCACTTGCAAGGGTTTTCTCGAAGGTCAATTTGGTTTCAGGATTATCGCGCAGATAGTTGGTGTGCCCATCCACCATCCGCGGCGAACTCGTCAGCGGATAGCCCTCTACATCAAACAGCGCCAGCGCTAAAATGGTTTTTTCAATCCTGGTGGTATCATAGAGCACAGCATTGATATGGTCGAGATCGTGCTCAAAATCCAATCGTGATAATTCACTGCCGACAATATCTATGATGGTTTGGTACTGGGTGAGGGATGACTTGAATGCGTGCGCGGTCAAACGAGTGAGATTAACTTGCGATTGAGTAATATCTTCATAGGAGTCTTGGTACGACATATAGGCAGCGATCGCGCTTATCACTGACCATAGAGCCAGAATAAAATAAAACGCTAACCAAATATTTTTTTTAATCAATGCCATACGTCTAAGATCCCTGACAAGCCGCGGCTCTATTTCCGTTCTGTTTAAGGATAGTGTAAAGCGTCATAGCTCACCGACCTAAAATAGATCGAACACACTATACGATTCTTTGTCTCTCTTCACCCATCACAATTGAGATAAGTATCAGTTTTCACTCTAAAGTTAAGGTTAGTCATAAATTGATGAAAAAAAAGCAGCCTAACTCGGCTGCTTTCACAAATTGAACAATGGCATCAATCAATAGATGTATCAGTGATACCTACACATTAACACCTGTGGTATCAACGCTGACGGGTATTTTTACGAGGTGACTGCTCGGTTGCGCCTTTGCGTGGCTTACGGCGTGCAGGGTTGTTGCTACGACCACCGCCACTGTTGACGCGCTCTTCATGACGTTTCACGGCACGACGAATCTTCTGGCTGCGTGAGCGCTCACGTTTACGTGAGGTGTTGGCTTTGTTCTCATCCAACATGGTTTCTTTTTCAGGACGAAGCTCCACCAATTCACGCAGGTAGTTCACTTCTTTGAGATCCAGTTCCATCCAACCGCCACGAGGCAGTTTTTTGTCGAGGAAGATATCACCATAGCGCACACGTTTCAGGCGGCTAACGGTACAGTCCTGAGACTCCCACAAACGACGAACTTCGCGGTTTCGACCTTCGTTGATCACCACATAGAAGGTGTGGTTCATACCTTCACCACCCGCGTAAACCACATCCTCAAAACGGGCTAAACCGTCTTCGAGTTGAACACCACGAACCAAGTTTTTCACTTTGTCTTCGTTCACTTCACCGAAGACTCGTACAAGGTACTCACGTTCCACTTGACGGCTTGGGTGCATCAGACGGTTGGCGAGCTCACCATCGGTGGTAAACAACAGCAGACCCGAGGTGTTGGCATCCAGACGCCCTACTGAGATCCAACGAGAACCACGGATCTTAGGCAAACGGTCAAATACAGTGCGACGACCTTCAGGGTCATGACGAGTACACAATTCGCCTTCCGGCTTGTAGTACGCTAGTACGCGACAAATCACTTCTTCTTGCGCTTTAGCGTTGACAGTGTGGCCGTCGATACGAACGATGGCGTTCTCATCTTCTAGTCGCTCACCAAGTTTAGCGACAACGCCATTGACGCTCACGCGGCCAGCTTTGATTAAAGCTTCTAACTCGCGTCGCGATCCGTGACCAGCTCGTGCTAAAACTTTCTGTAATTTTTCGTTCATTGATTTACCTATGTGTCGTCTTCACAGACGTCGAAATAAAAAAGTGCGACCCAAAAATCGCGGCCGCGTATTATCTCAAAATCCTTGCCAAAGATCACGTTTTTTTGATCACTCAAACGGCTGCGGATCTCCTGCGCCAATGCGTGCGATGACTGGGTCACCATCACTAAAATCGACCACTGTGGTGGGCTGTTCGCCTAGGTATCCACCGTTGAGGATCACATCCACTGCATGCTCTAACTTATCACGAATGTCTTCCGGGTCTGACTCAGTGTGCTGGTTGCCCGGCAAGATAAGCGAGGTCGACATCAAAGGCTCGCCTAACGCTTCGAGTAAATCCAGAGCAATGCGATTATCAGGGACACGGATACCGATGGTTTTTCGCTTTGCGTTCATCAAACGGCGTGGGACTTCTTTCGTGCCTTTGAAGATAAAGGTGTACGGACCTGGCGTATTGTTTTTCAACAAGCGAAAGGCGGTGTTATCCACTCGAGCATAGAGTGACAACTCAGAGAGATCTCTACACAGTAGTGTAAAGTTGTGCTTCTCGTCCAAACGACGAATTTGACATATACGTTCAAGTGCCTGTTTGTTTTCAAGTTGGCAGCCAAGCGCATAACCAGAATCGGTAGGGTAAACCACAACCCCGCCGTTACGAATGATGGCGACCGCTTGGGTAATCAAGCGTGCTTGCGGGTTTTCTGGGTGAACATAAAAAAACTGGCTCATAATAATCCTCAATATCGAGCCTCACGACTCTATAACACATCATGTTTAGTCTAGGCCAGTAAGGTCATCAGTGAGCGATAAGCCCCACTCTTTCCATACTGGTTCGACGCCAGAAGGCAGCCATAGATTGCGCCCCAGTTCCATCCAAGGAGAAGGATAATGGAAGTCGCTGCCTTGGGAAGCTAATAGTTTGTATTGTATAGCATAATCGGCCAAATTGCGTCTTTCTTGTTGGCTTTGTTGTGGCTGAGCCACTTCCATCGCATCACCGTTGGCTTCCACAAATGCCGCCAACAAACGTTTTAGCCATTTGGCTGTTAAGTCATAGCGACCGGGGTGAGCGAGTACCGCTTGACCACCCGCGGCGTGAATGGCCTCTACCGCCTCAGACATTGAGCACCAACTGGGCGGCACGTAGCCGGGATTACCGCGTGTTAGATATTTTTTAAACACCTGTTGCATCGTCTTCGCGAAACCATTGTCCACTAACCACTTAGCAAAATGCGCGCGGGTGATGGGCGCGTCGCCCGCGATGGCACTCACCTCTTCAAATATGCCTTCGCGGGTCGCTTTTTCTAAACGCTGCGCAATGAGCTGCGCTCGACCGACACGGTGCTGCTGTTGCTGCTCAATCAACTGGGTTAGTGACGAGGCATCAGGATCAATATTCAACCCGACAATATGAATGTCTTTGTTTTGCCATACGGTAGAGATCTCGATTCCATTGATTAAGGTAATGGGCAGCGCTTGCTCTTTGATGTAGGCGCGGGCAGGTGCGAGCGCTTCAACCGTATCGTGGTCAGTGATCGCCAATACGTCAATGTTAAAGCCTAGCGCTCGGTCGATCAGTTCAGTGACGCTGAGTCGACCGTCTGAGGCAGTGGTATGGCTGTGTAAATCAATTCTCATATTTTCATTTTTTTGGTTGACTTTTTATCTTTGCACTAGTTAACTAGTACACAAATTCAGAGTCGTTGAGTTAGCTCGCTAACCGGCAAAACGTTAAGGCGCACTATTTTTTAGTCAAGGCACACTATGTTACAAGAAATTAACCTAAATCAGAATGTGAAAGTGATCGCTACCGATGCGATTCGCGTTCTGGTGGATACGATTTTTTGTTTGCCAACCACGTTTGCAACGCACGTTATGGTGTGGTGGCGCACTTGGCTACAGGCTAAGTGGGCAGTTGCACGTAAGTAATCGATTCTTCATCGTGTCATAGCCCGCTCCAATGCGGGCTTTTTGTTGTTTACAATTCTGGTTTAAGTGTTTAAAGAGTAGGCATTTTTCGCCAAATCTCGATTGGGTAAACCGATGCTTTATGCCACTATGGCACCAGGATATAAGAATGAATAAGGAGGTCTTGTGAACAAGGCCATTGAAATTAAAAAGCTAGGTCAACTTGATATCATTCAAGACAGTGCGCCGTATGCCAAAGACCCGACGCAGCTTTTCCACACCTTGTGTGAGAACAAAACAGATAGCCTGCTGCTTGAATCGGCAGAAATCGACTCGAAGCAAAACCTGAAAAGCTTGCTGATTGTTGATTCGGCAGTGCGGATCGTCTGTATGGGCCACAGTGTTACCTTCACTGCTCTCACAGCCAACGGCGAGCACCTACTTCACCATCTTCACCACAATATTCGTGACACGATTCAACACCAAGCGACCCCAACCACGCTGACGCTGCATTTTGAGGCGCCGTGCGACACACTCGATGAGGACTCTCGTCTGTGCGAAGCATCGTCGTTCGATGCGTTACGTTTGATTCAACATAGCTTCGATCTCAAAGCGCACGATCAGCACGCGCTGTTTCTTGGCGGTTTATTTGCCTATGACTTAGTCGCCAATTTTGAGCCGCTCGGTGATGCAACCCAAGCCAACCAATGTCCTGACTACGTCTTCTATGTGGCTGAAACTCTGTTGGTTGTCGACCACCAACGCGAAAGCTGCGAACTTCAAGCGACCCTATTTGCCAACGAGAGTGAAGCGCCGACGCTGCTCTCTCGTCTCGAGGCGATCAAAAGCCAGTGCCAAGCACTAAAACCTTTGCCTGAGGCAAAAAAATTGGCTCAAGTCGATGCCGTACCAAGCGTCAGCGATGATGATTTCTGCCAGACCGTTCGCGATCTCAAAGAGTACGTCGTTAAAGGTGATGTGTTTCAAGTGGTGCCGTCACGCCGATTTACCTTGCCCTGCCCTTCACCACTGGCGGCGTACAAAGCACTCAAAGAGAGCAACCCAAGCCCGTACATGTTCTACATGCAAGATGAACTCTTCACTTTGTTTGGCGCCTCACCTGAAAGTGCATTGAAATACGAAACCCACACCAACCAGGTCGAGATTTACCCTATTGCCGGCACCCGCCGTCGCGGTAAACGTGCAAACGGCGAGATTGATTTTGACCTCGATAGCCGAATTGAACTGGAGCTGCGTACAGACAAAAAAGAGAACGCCGAGCACATGATGTTGGTGGATCTGGCGCGCAACGATGTCGCTCGCATCAGTGCAGCGGGGACACGCCACGTCGCCGATCTCCTCAAAGTGGACCGTTACAGCCACGTGATGCACCTCGTGTCACGCGTGGTGGGCCAACTGCGCAGCGACCTTGATGCGCTGCATGCCTATCAAGCGTGCATGAACATGGGCACCCTCACTGGCGCGCCAAAAATTCGCGCTATGCAATTGATTCGCGATGTCGAAGGTGCCAGACGCGGCAGCTATGGCGGTGCCGTCGGCTACCTAACTGGCGAAGGGACGCTCGATACCTGTATCGTTATTCGCTCGGCCTATGTTGAGAATGGTATTGCGCAAGTCCAAGCGGGGGCTGGCGTGGTGTTTGATTCCGACCCACAAGCTGAAGCCGACGAAACCCGTGGCAAAGCACAGGCGGTAATTGCCGCTATTCAAGCGGCCCATAAGGAGTAATCTCATGGCGAACATCGTATTTATTGATAACTTCGACTCCTTTACCTACAACTTGGTCGACCAATTTCGCTCACTAGGTCACTCCGTCAAAATTTATCGCAACCACATTGCGGCCGAGGTGATTGAGCAAGCCGTTCATCAACTCGACAACCCAGTGGTGTTGCTGTCACCTGGCCCGGGGGCGCCGTCCGAAGCAGGCTCAATGCCAGAACTGATTACACGCCTAAAAGGCCAAGTACCGATGATCGGCATTTGCCTTGGCCACCAAGCGATTGTTGAAGCCTATGGTGGCGTGGTGGAAGGTGCGGGAGACATCGTTCATGGCAAGGTCTCCATGATGTCACATCAAAAGCACGCGACCTACGCAAACTTACCGTCACCGCTCGCCATCGCTCGTTACCACTCTTTAGTGGCCACCAAGGTGCCTGAGACGTTAACGGTCACGGCAGAAGTGGATGGCTTAGTGATGTCAGTGGTTCAAGAAGAGGATAAAGTGTGTGGATTCCAGTTCCACCCAGAGTCGATTATGACGACTTATGGCGCCACACTGCTCGCCAACGCGATTGACTGGGCACTTGAGAAACAACACGGATAAGAATTGGAGAAGCACAATGGAAGCCATCATCAACAAACTGTATGACCAAATCTCACTGACGCAAGCTGAAAGCCAACAGCTGTTCGATGTCATTATCCGTGGCGAACTGGATCCGATCTTAATGGCCGCAGCGCTAACGGCACTGAAAATCAAAGGGGAAACACCCGATGAGATTGCTGGTGCGGCCAAAGCTCTGTTGGCGAACGCCAATCCGTTCCCACGTCCAGATTACGATTTTGCCGACATTGTCGGCACCGGTGGCGACGGTCACGACACCATCAATATATCGACCACCGCAGCATTCGTCGCCGCCGCGTGTGGGCTAAAAGTGGCCAAACACGGCAACCGCAGCGTATCGAGCAAATCTGGCTCATCAGATTTACTCGACTCGTTTGGAATAAATCTCGCGATGAGCGCAGAAGAGACCCGTAAAGCGGTGGATGAACTTGGCGTCGCCTTTCTGTTCGCGCCGCAATATCACGGCGGCGTTCGTCATGCGATGCCGGTGCGCCAAACGATGAAAACTCGCACCATCTTTAACATTTTAGGCCCACTGATTAACCCTGCCCGCCCTAACATCGAATTGATGGGGGTATACAGTGAAGAACTGGTTCGTCCTATCGCTGAAACCATGTTACAAATGGGAATGAAGCGCGCGGCCGTGGTGCACGGTAGTGGCTTGGATGAAGTAGCCATTCATGGCCCGACAACGGTGGCTGAGATCAAAGAGGGGCAAATCATCGAATACACCCTCACTCCTTCGGATTTTGGCTTAGGTGAACACCCGCTAGAGGCGATCAAAGGTGGCTCACCACAAGAAAACCAAGCCATCATTACCGATATGCTCACCGGGAAAGGCACAGAGGCGCAACTCGGGGCGGTCGCGGCAAACGTTGCGTTGTTGATGCGCTTATTTGGCCACGACGATCTCAAAGCCAACACTCAACAAGCCATCGAGGCAATGAATTCCGGTAAAGCGTTTGAGCTTGTTCAACGTCTTGCCGCCCATGCTTAAGGAATAGAGACCATGACTGACGTCAACACACCTTCAACGGAGCAACTCTCCGAACACGTCTCACAGCAAGAAGCACAAATGGCGGAAGTGCTGGCTAAGATCGTACGTGATAAGTACCAATGGGTCGCAGAGCGCAAAGTCGCCGAGCCTCTGAGCACATTTCAGTCAGCACTCGAGCCTTCTGACCGTAGCTTTTATGGCGCGTTAAGCAGTGAACAAACGGTGTTCATTACCGAATGCAAAAAGGCCTCACCATCGAAAGGGCTGATCCGCGATGATTTCAATCTGGACTACATCGCCTCTGTCTACGACAAGCATGCCAATGCTATCTCGGTACTGACCGATGAGAAATACTTCCAAGGCAGCTTCGATTTTCTGCCTCAAGTGCGCCGCCAAGTGAGACAACCCGTGTTGTGTAAAGACTTTATGGTCGACAGCTACCAAGTCTACTTAGCTCGCCATTACAGCGCGGATGCGGTTCTGCTGATGCTCTCGGTACTTAATGATGAGCAATACAAAACCTTGGAGTCGGCGGCTCATAGCCTCAACATGGGCGTTTTGACCGAGGTGAGCAACGAAGAAGAGTTGCACCGCGCCGTTCACTTGGGCGCCCGTGTCATTGGCATCAATAACCGTAACTTGCGCGACCTGAGCACCGATCTTAGTCGCACGAAAGCACTGGCGCCGACGCTGCGCGAACTTGCGCCAGACGCCATTATCATCTCGGAATCAGGCATTTATACCCACCAGCAAGTCCGAGATCTAGCCCACTACGCCGATGGCTTTTTGATTGGCAGCTCCTTAATGGCTGAAGAAGATCTTGAGCTAGCGGTGCGCAAAGTCACCCTAGGTGAAAACAAGGTGTGTGGTCTCACTCACCCTGATGATGCCGCAAAAGCGTACCACGCTGGCGCCGTGTTTGGCGGGCTGATTTTTGTCGACGCGTCTCCACGTTATGTCGACCTTGAAACCGCGCGCTTAACCATGAGCGGCGCGCCTTTGCGCTATGTCGGCGTGTTTCAAAACCAGCCGCTTGATAGCGTCACTGAGCGCGTACAATCCCTCGGTTTGAATGCGGTGCAGCTACACGGCGATGAAGATGAGAACTACGTGCGCGAGCTGAAAGCCGCACTACCTGAAGGGGTTGAGATTTGGAAAGCGTACGGCATTAAAGATTCGCTCCCGACGCTTATCGCACAGGGAGTGGATCGTCATCTGTTGGACACCAAAGTGGGCAGCCAGACAGGCGGCACCGGTCTGGTGTTCAACTGGTCACTGATTGACAACCCTGAGCGCATCATGCTCGCCGGTGGAATCACCCCATTTAACGCCCAAAAAGCGGCCTCACAGGGCTGCCTCGGATTGGATCTCAATTCAGGGGTCGAAAGCGAGCCGGGTAAAAAAGATCAAGAGAAGCTGCAACAAGCGTTTGCAGCCATTAGACATTACTGATTGCGCGAGCAATCGCGACAACATAGATAGGAATTACATCATGGCAAAACTCGACGCCTACTTTGGTGAATATGGCGGTCAATATGTCCCTCAAATCCTAGTCCCTGCGCTTGAACAGCTTGAGCAAGCCTTTATTGATGCGCAGCAGGATGATGACTTTCGCAGCGAGTTCATGTCTCTGCTGCAAGAGTATGCAGGACGCCCAACCGCACTTACCTTGACGCGCAACCTCACCAAAGGTACCAAGACAAAGCTGTACCTGAAACGTGAAGATTTACTTCACGGCGGCGCGCATAAAACCAACCAAGTGTTGGGTCAAGCTCTGCTCGCCAAACGCATGGGTAAAAACGAGATCATCGCCGAAACAGGCGCGGGTCAACATGGGGTTGCCACTGCGTTAGCGTGCGCACTGCTTGGTCTTAAATGTCGCGTCTACATGGGGGCCAAAGATGTCGAACGTCAAAGCCCGAACGTGTTTCGCATGAAATTGATGGGCGCAGAGGTGATTCCCGTCCATTCTGGTTCATCGACCCTGAAAGATGCGTGTAATGAAGCGCTGCGTGACTGGTCGGGCTCTTACGAAACCGCGCATTACCTCTTGGGTACGGCGGCAGGCCCGCACCCCTTCCCGACCATTGTACGTGAATTCCAGCGCATTATTGGCGAAGAGACCAAGAACCAGATTCTTGCCCGCGAAGGGCGCTTGCCTGATGCCGTGATTGCCTGTGTAGGCGGCGGTTCAAACGCCATCGGCATGTTTGCAGATTTTATTGAAGAAGAGAGCGTTCGCCTCATCGGTGTGGAACCCGCAGGCAAAGGCATCGATACGGACCAACACGGCGCACCGCTCAAACACGGTAAAACCGGTATTTTCTTTGGCATGAAAGCACCTCTGATGCAAGACGAGCACGGACAAGTCGAAGAGTCCTACTCAGTATCGGCTGGCTTGGATTTCCCATCGGTTGGTCCTCAGCACGCGCACCTCAATGCGATTGGCCGAGCGGAGTACGACAACGTCACTGACGACGAAGCCCTTGAAGCTTTCCAAGAACTCGCTCGTAATGAAGGTATCATTCCTGCGCTCGAGTCCTCGCATGCCCTCGCTCATGCGCTGCGAATGGCGCGAGAAAATCCAGAAAAAGAACAGTTGTTGGTCGTCAACCTATCCGGTCGTGGGGATAAAGACATTTTCACTGTGCACGCCCTATTAGAAGAAAAAGGAGTGATCTAATGAGCCGTTATCAAAACATGTTTGCGCGACTCGCTGAACGTAACCAAGGCGCATTTGTCCCCTTCGTCACAGTCTGTGATCCAAACCCTGAGCAATCCCTGCGCATTATGCAGACCCTTGTCGAATCAGGTGCGGATGCACTAGAGCTTGGCTTTCCGTTTTCAGATCCGCTGGCCGATGGCCCGACCATTCAAGGGGCCAACATTCGTGCCCTTGATGCCGGTGCGACACCCGATATCTGTTTTGAGCAAATCGGCAAAATTCGCGCGCAATACCCTGAGCTACCGATCGGTCTGTTGATGTATGCCAACCTCGTCTACGCACGCGGTATTGAGCATTTTTACCAACGCTGTGCCCAAGTAGGCATTGATTCGATATTGATCGCCGACGTTCCCACCAATGAAAGTGCCGAGTTTGTCGCCGCCGCGGAGAAATTTGGTGTACACCCGATTTTCATCGCCCCGCCGACCGCCAGTGACGAAACGTTGAAGCAGGTGGCTAGTCTAGGTGGTGGTTATACCTATTTGCTCTCACGTGCCGGGGTCACCGGTGCAGAAACCAAAGCAAACATGCCCGTTGATCATATGCTGGATAAACTGCGCCAGTTCGATGCGCCACCGGCGTTACTCGGTTTCGGTATTTCGCAGCCTAGTCAGGTCAAACAAGCGCTCGATGCCGGTGCAGCAGGCGCGATCTCAGGGTCGGCCGTGGTAAAAATCATCGAAACAAACCGCGAAGATTGTGAAAAAATGTTAACGGAACTCGCCACTTTCACTCGCGAGATGAAAGCGGCCACACAGCGCTAACCCCTTTCCGTTTTACTTTCTATGAAGTCGGTTTCTCACTTTTGTGAGAAACCGAACATTTCATTAACAAAACAAACAACCCCTCCAATCAATCATTCCATCCCAAGTTATTCGCCAAGTCATTATATTTACCATTAAACCGAAACAAGCAAACGTTTGCTTTGTTGTGAAAACTTGTCGCTTATCAATAAATTTGTATTTTATTCCTCCGATCACTCCCTCCGACTATTGCCAATTGTAAAAATTACGTGTAAAAAACCTCACGATATTATTATCCAAAGATAAGTTTTCACTTAGAGGGTAATTCTAGGATTTTATAATTTATTAGCACAGAGGTTATGGAAGTGTTAAAAGAAAAGAGTTTGCTAAGCAACATCGGCGTGCAAGTCGTGATTGCAATGATCGTTGGTACTGCCGTTGGTGCCATGATGGGTGATGGTGCGACAGTATTTGCGCCTCTTGGTGCCATCTTTATCAACCTAATCAAGATGCTCGTGATCCCATTGGTCGCTGTGGCATTGATCTCAGGGGCTGCGGGTCTGGGCAACAGCTCAAATGCGGGTAAAGTGGGCATCACTACACTGGCCTACTTCGGCCTGACCTCTGCCGCTGCCGTTGCCCTCGCTTTGGTAATGGGTGAAGTCTTCAAACCGGGTCTAGGCATTGATGTCTCTGGTGTTGAAGGCATGTTCTCAGCTGAGTATGCTTCAAAGGGTGAACTTCCAACTTTCTGGGCAACCGTCACTGGTATGATCCCAACCAACGTTTTCCAATCACTCAATGATGCGAACATCCTTCAGATCCTTGTGTTCTGTCTGTTCTTTGGTATTGCGATTTCGAAGCAAGCGAAAGAACGCCGCGAACCTATCATCAACGGCGTAAACTGCATTGTTGACGCGATGGTTTGGATGATCAACAAAGTGATGATCATCGCTCCTATCGGTGTATTTGGCCTGATGGCTGAAGCAGTCGGTACGTTTGGATTTGGCGCACTCATGGTGGTATTCAAACTATTCGTTGTCTACGTTGCCGCGATTCTTATCTTCGGTTTCATTGCCTACCCGCTGATGGTTCACATCTTCACGAAGACATCTGCGAAGAAGTTCCTAGTTGCAATGAAGAAGCCACAAGCGGTAGCACTGTCGACTGCCTCTTCAATGGCGACACTACCCGTCACCATGGACACCGTGGAGCACGAGCTGGGTGTGAAAAACTCAACGGCATCATTCGTACTGCCGCTAGGTGCGACCATCAACATGTCTGGTAACGCCATTTACTACGGCTTGGTAGCCATCTTCTTCGCACAACTGTTCAATATTGACCTATCGATGGGTGCATACATTGCGATCATCGTCACGTCGACTTTGGGTGCAGTTGGCCAAGCGGGCGTACCGGGACCATCATTCCTTGTAGTTGCTGTCCTGCTTGCGGCGGGTATTCCAATCGAAGGTCTACCACTGCTGTTCGCTTTAGACCGTATTTTTGACATGATTCGTACTGCGCTTAACATCACAGGTGATGCAGCGTGTGCGGTTATCGTTGATGCGTTGGTTGAAGAAGAGAAACAGCAAGAGCTGCAAAAGCAAGAAGCTTAATCGCAAGCCACTCGCTATTCATTGTCCAACGGCCTCATTACGAGGCCGTTTTGTTATCTGGGAGATTGCCGGTTGGAGAGTGATTTCACCAGGTTTAATAGCGCTTTAAAGTCAGGGTCTCGGCAATCTTTCACCAGTTCATAGAGCGCCATTTCCACGCTAGTCAGCGCTATACCGCTTCGCGCTATCTTCTCTAACGCCAACTGCTTGTTGCTCATCGTTCGCGATGATGTTGCGTCCACCACAAGATGAGGCTCCCATCCCAATCGCTTAAGTCCCAGCACAGTTTGATAGACGCAAATGTGCGTCTCTATGCCACACACTAACCACTGGGTTCGAGCGCTTTGATTGAGAGCCTCCACCACCGCTGGCTCAGCATTGGCGTCAAATGTCCATTTTGCCAATGGTTGATGCGGGGTTAAGGCGGCTTGAAGCTCAGGCGTGGTCGTACCCAATTTATCTGGGTGTTGCTCGACCCAGACAATAGGCAGCGCTAGCGTTTTCGCCGCTTCCACTAACGCGAGACAATGCGCTATCAGCGAATCACTCTCTTGTACAAGACGCGCTAACTCACCTTGCACATCGATGATCAGCAACCCCGTGGTCGCCTTGTTCAACATCAGCGGTGGTTGGTTAGTCATGCCTGTTCCTTATTGGTTCGAGTCTCTCACATGGCAACACTGTGACCCATTTTGCTCATGATTGGAAACCTCTTTGATCACACTATTCACTACCCTCAACCTCTCACAAAAAATCCGCCACAAAAAAACCGCTCCGAAGAGCGGTTTGTGAAACTTAGACTAGGTAACAAGAGTTACGCTAAATCAAAACGATCCGCGTTCATAACTTTGGTCCACGCCGCGACGAAATCCTTAACCAATTTCTCTTGGTTGTCGTCTTGTGCGTACACCTCAGCGTAAGCGCGCAGGATAGAGTTAGAACCAAAGACTAAGTCAACGCGTGTGGCTGTCCACTTAGTTTCGCCTGTCTTACGGTCATTGATGTGGTACAGGTTGCGACCTTTCGGTTCCCAGCTGTAGGCCATATCCGTTAGATTAACGAAGAAGTCGTTGGTCAGTGCTCCGACACGGTCAGTAAACACACCATGCTCTGTACTAGCGTGGTTGGTGCCAATAACGCGCAGGCCACCAAGCAGTACTGTCATTTCTGGCGCCGTTAGGCCCATCAGCTGAGCACGGTCGAGCAGCATTTCTTCTGGGTTCACCACATAATGTTTCTTCTGCCAGTTACGGAAACCATCCGCTAAAGGCTCCAGCACGTCGAAAGACTCCACATCTGTCATCGCATCGGTCGCATCACCTCGACCCGGTGCAAATGGAACAGGTACATTGAACCCAGCCGCTTTAATCGCTTTTTCAACACCGACATTACCGGCAAGTACGATGGTATCCGCAACACTAGCGCCAAACTGCGCAGCAAGCGGTTCTAGCACAGCCAGTACCTTGGCTAAACGCTCAGGCTCGTTGCCTTCCCAGTTATTTTGTGGAGCAAGACGGATACGCGCACCGTTTGCACCGCCACGGTTATCCGAACCACGGAAGGTACGAGCGCTATCCCAAGCCGTTGTCACCAATTCACTGACGCTCAGGTTGCTTGCTTCGATCGCGGCTTTCAAACCCGCAACATCGTAGTCGGATTTCCCTGCTGGGATTGGGTCTTGCCAAATTAAATCTTCCGCTGGTACATCAGGGCCAAAGTAACGTGCTTTCGGACCAAGATCGCGGTGGGTTAACTTGAACCATGCTCTAGCAAATACTTCATCGAAATAGGCAGGATCTTTGTGGAAACGTTCAGAAATCTTACGGTACTCAGGATCCACTTTCAGCGCCATGTCAGCGTCTGTCATCATTGGATTGTAACGTTTTGATGAGTCTTCCACATCAACCGGCTTATCTTCTTCTGCGATATCCACCGGCTCCCATTGCCACGCACCAGCTGGGCTCTTGGTGAGCTGCCACTCATACTTAAACAGCAAATCAAAGTAGCCGTCGTCCCATTGGGTTGGGTTAGTTGTCCAGGCACCTTCGATACCACTGGTCACTGTGTTGCGACCAATGCCACGCGACTTATGGTTCATCCAGCCCATGCCTTGCTCTTCAAGACCTGCGGCTTCTGGATCTGGACCAAGCTCGCCCGCGTCACCGTTACCGTGCGCCTTACCGACGGTGTGTCCACCTGCCGTCAGTGCCACTGTCTCTTCATCGTTCATCGCCATACGCGCAAACGTCACGCGCATATCTTGAGCGGTTTTGAGTGGATCTGGGTTACCGTCGACCCCTTCTGGGTTAACGTAAATAAGGCCCATCATTACCGCAGCCAATGGGTTTTCAAGATCACGCTCACCGGAGTAACGGCTATTCTCTGAGCCAGATGGCGCTAGCCACTCTTGCTCGCTACCCCAATAGATGTCTTTTTCTGGGTGCCAAATGTCTTCACGACCAAAGGCAAAACCAAAGGTCTTAAAGCCCATTGATTCATACGCCATATTACCGGCAAGAATCATTAAATCCGCCCAGCTGATTTTGTTGCCGTATTTGCGTTTGATTGGCCAAAGTAACCGACGTGCTTTGTCTAGGTTGGCGTTATCTGGCCAAGAGTTGAGTGGTGCAAAGCGCTGGTTACCGGTCGAACCGCCCCCGCGACCGTCCTCGGTACGGTAGCTACCTGCTGAGTGCCACGCCATACGAATCATCAAGCCACCATAGTGTCCCCAGTCTGCAGGCCACCACTCTTGGCTGTTGGTCATCAACGCTTTTAAATCTTGTTTAAGCGCTTCTACGTCGAGTTTTTTGAGCTCTTCTCGATAGTTGAAATCCGCGCCGAGAGGATTCGTTTTGCTGTCATGTTGATGCAAGATGTCTAGGTTCAACGCCTTTGGCCACCACGCGACATTGGATGAACTGGCATCGGTATGGCTACCGTGCATTACCGGGCATTGACCAGCCCCTTGAGTGCTTTGATCTTTCATTGCTTATCCCTTTCTTGCTCTTGTGTATTTGTTCCTAAACCACATCTATGTTGGCAGGGGCACTGAAAACCCTATTTGATCTAAATCAAAAACACAGCCTGACGTTGTGTAGGAATTGCTTGAATTGACACAGGAAGCATAGAAAAGATTTGTCTATTTCACGAGGTTATTTCGCCTATATATTCAATCGTCAAAACCTATGGCTTTAGGTTTAGCCGGCTTACGCGAGGATTACGTTAAGGCTGGATGGGAAGGTATAAAACCCAAAAGCGGCCAATTTGGCCGCTTAAGAAATTTGGTAAACAAAGATTACAGGAAGTTCAATGACGCCGTTAGCGAGAACACACCCATGTCTTCTTTATCCATTTTGTAGTTCTCATATTTGGCACCGACAGTGAGCGGGCCAAAGATTTGGTAGTCTGCACCCACACCAAGCATGATGTCGTAGCCATCATCTTCTAGTGCTGCGTTGCTTGAAGATTGCTCCCAAGAGTGCACGCCAGCTTTACCATACACTTGAAGGGGACCAAGATTGATGCTTGGTTTTGCCGCAAAGTAAACGTTGTCTAGTTTGACCTTTGAAGTACCCGTCTCAAACTCACCAAGATTGTTGTAGCCCGCCTCAAGGCCAATAAAAGGCAAAATACCCGTACCGACATGAACATTGTACGCCGTTGAACTATCTCCTAAGAAATCCGAGTTACCGACTGAAGCGCCGCCGTAAATCCATGAGTCTGCTGACGCGGTCGCTGATGCCCCAATCAAAGCGAGCGCTAGTAGTGTTTTTTTCATAATTAACCTTCTCTCGTTTAAAAAGGTAATGGAGAGTAGCAAGCGGCAATCCATTACCTGTCAATCGTCAAAATACCGTACCGTGATTAAATCTAAGCAAGTATTATGCCTATCTATTCACTGCTTAATCGTACTCGGTAAGTAACCTTAGATATCATCTATCGCATTCTTCACCCGTTTGTCTGACACCGGGTACGGCGTACCCAGTTGCTGGGCAAAGTAACTGACACGCAGCTCCTCTATCATCCAGCGAATCTCTTTAACGGACTCAGGAATGGCCATCCCTTTAGGGATCTTATTGAGCAGCTCCTTGTAATCATTGGTCACCGACTCAATTTTCAGCATATGCAGCCTATCTTTATTCGGGTCGATGGGCAGTTTTTCCATCCGACGTTCAATCGCTTTCATGTAACGCAAGATGTCTGGCAATCGCTTCCAGCCGCATTCCGTCGCAAACCCTTTGAAGATCAACCCCTCGATTTGCGCTTTGATGTCTGATAAGGCGAACGCCATCGTAAAGTCGATTTTGCCTTTGAGCTTTTTGTTGATGCTAAACGCGGTCGTTAATATTGTTTCGACTTGCTTGGCGATATCCACGACTGTGTCACCAAGCTCGCCGCGTACATGCTCTTTCAGCTGCTCAAACTGTTCAGGCTGCCACACCAAGCCGCCCTGCTCTTCAATGAGCTTATCGACGCCACACGCGATGCAGTCATCAATTAAGTCCATCACTTTGCCATACGGGTTAAAGTAGAGACCGAGTTTCGATTTGTTGGGCAGATTGGCGTGCAGATACTTAATCGGCGATGGCACATTGAGTAAAATCAAACGGCGCTGACCCGCTTGCATTGCTTGAATCTGCTCTTGCTCGGTTTCAAATAGCTTGATTTCTACGCTGTCTTTGCCATCAATGATGGCAGGGTAAGCTTTGACATCATACCCACCCCGCTTCTGCTGGTAGACTTTTGGCAGTTCACCAAAACTCCACGTGTGCAGACCTTGCTGTTCGATATCATCATCGGCCACTTTCGATAACGTCTCTTGCACCTGCTCTTTCAGGCTCTCTTTGAGCGCGTGCAAATCGCTGTTCTCTTTCAGTTTACGGTTGCGATGATCAACTGCGCGGAACGTCACTTTCAAATGATCAGGGAGCTGAGCAAGATTCCAATCTTCACGTAACACTTCCACACCCGTCATGCGGCGCAGCTCTTTTTCCAATGCATCGAGCAGTGGCAGCGCCATCGGCGTCACACGGGCAAGAAAGGCATCCGCGTAGTTGGGCGCGGGGACAAAGTTTTTCCGCACCGTTTTGGGCAAGGATTTAATCAGGCTGACAACCAACTCATGGCGCAGGCCAGGAATTTGCCAGTCAAACCCCACGGGTTCCACTTGGTTCAAAATCGGCAGTGGAATGTGCACAGTGACGCCGTCACTATTCTCACCGGGCTCGAACTGATAGCTCAATTTGAGTTTGAGACCATTTTGATACCAGAAATTCGGATAATCGAGCTCAGTCACATGGCTCGCATCACCTTTGAACAGCATCTCTTTCTCGAAATTGAGCAGCTCAGGATTCTCTTTTGCCGCCGCTTTCCACCAAGTATCGAAATGGCGCCCAGAAACGACGTCCGTCCCCACACGCTGATCGTAAAAATCAAACAGCTCATCATCATCGACCAAAATATCTCGTCGACGTGACTTATGCTCGAGCTCTTCCACTTCTTGGAGTAGCTTACGGTTTTGCTTGAAGAAAGCGTGTTTGGTTTCCCACTCTCCCTCAACCAATGCGCTGCGAATGAAGATTTCGCGGCTGACCGCAGCATCAATCGTTCCGTAGTTGACTAAGCGCTTGGGTACAATAGGGATGCCATACAGCATCACTTTTTCATACGCCATGACCGCTGCGCGTTTCTTCGACCAATGAGGCTCACTGTGGCTTCGTTTGATTAGGTGCTTCGCTAGAGGTTCCACCCACTCAGGCTGAATCTTGGCAATAATGCGGCCCCAAAGTTTGGATGTTTCCACCAGCTCGGCAGAGACAATCCACTTAGGTTGCTTTTTGAATAGGCCAGAGGCAGGGAAGATATGAAAACGCGCATTACGTGCCCCTTGGTACTCATTCTTCTCCTGATCTTTCATACCGATATGAGACAATAGCCCCACTAGCAGTGCACTGTGCACCCCTTGGTAACTCGCAGGCTCATCATTGAGTTTTGCATCCATCTCTCGCATTGACTGATGCAGTTGGAAATAGACATCTTGCCACTCACGAATTCGCAAGTAGTTGAGATAGTCCTCTTTACACTGCTTACGGAACTGGTTGCCCGTCAATTTTTTCTGCTGCTTTTGGATGTAATCCCATAGGTTAACGAAGGTCAGAAAGTCCGACTCTTCATGGAAAAAGCGGCGATGTTTATCATCGGACGATTGCTGTTTGTCGCTTGGGCGCTCCCTCGGATCTTGAATGGAGAGCGCAGAGGCAATCACCATCACCTCTTTGAGTGCGCCATACTTCGGCGCTTCCAACACCATACGCGCCAAACGTGGGTCAATCGGCAAACGGGCCAATTGACGCCCAGTCGGAGTAAGACGTTTTTTCGGATCTTTGGCTTTTTCGTTGATCGCCCCAAGTTCTTCGAGCAGACGCACACCGTCTTGGATGTTTCGCTTATCAGGCGCTTCAACAAATGGGAAAGCTTCGATATCACCAAGACCCAGAGCCGTCATCTGCAAAATGACTGACGCTAAGTTGGTGCGCAAGATCTCAGGATCGGTAAACTCTGGGCGAGAGTTAAAATCCTCTTCTGAGTAGAGGCGAATACAGATCCCCTCTTCCACACGTCCACAGCGACCTTTACGCTGATTGGCGCTGGCTTGTGAAATGGGCTCAATCGGTAAGCGCTGAACTTTGGTGCGGTAACTATAACGACTGATGCGCGCCGTACCAGGATCAATCACGTATTTGATTCCCGGTACCGTTAGCGAGGTTTCCGCGACGTTGGTCGCGAGCACAATTCGACGCCCTGCGTGAGGTTGGAAAATTTTGTTCTGCTCACCTGCAGACAATCGCGCGTACAAAGGCACAATTTCGGTACTTTTCAGGTTGCGCTTAGCGAGTGCGTCCGCGGTGTCGCGAATTTCACGCTCACCGTTCATGAAGATCAAAATGTCGCCGAGCCCTTCATCGCACAGCTCATCCACCGCATCAAAAATACCTTCAAGCTGATCACGATCGCTTTCGTCTTCACCGCTCAGTGGGCGATAGCGCGTCTCCACTGGGTAGGTTCTACCAGAAACTTCAATGATCGGAGCCTGGTTGAAGTGCTTTGAAAAACGCTCTGGATCGATGGTCGCCGAGGTAATGATGATTTTCAGATCTGGGCGCTTTGGCAACAGCTCTTTCAGATAGCCGAGGATGAAATCAATGTTCAGACTGCGCTCGTGCGCTTCATCGATAATGATGGTGTCGTATTGATTGAGAAAACGATCGTGTTGAATTTCAGCCAGCAAAATACCGTCTGTCATCAACTTGATCTGGGTGTTGTCAGAAATCTGATCGTTAAAACGCACTTTGTAGCCGACAAACTCACCGAGCGGCGTTTCCATCTCTTCAGCAATACGGTTCGCTACTGAGCGCGCTGCAAGACGACGGGGCTGGGTATGGCCAATCAAGCCATACTGACCACGGCCAAGCTCGGCACAAATTTTAGGCAACTGAGTCGTTTTACCTGAGCCGGTTTCACCGGCCACAATCACGACCTGATGCTCAGCAATCGCCTTCGCGATGTCGTCTTTCTTTTGACTGACCGGCAGCTGCGCTGGGTAGTCGATAGTCGGCGTGTGTTGCCCTCGCAGCTCGGCCTGCATGATAGACTTGGCCATATCGAGTGCGATGTCATCAAACGCGGCATGACGCGCCGCGTCCTTTTTGATTTTACTTGCCCCGCTGATGCGTTTACTGAAACGAAAGCGATCGCGAAGCATACACTGCTCCAGCGCCTTACGTAATTGAGCGGGTGAATTCACTTGCGCGGCTGGCGCGCTCTTTTTATCTGGCTGTGACGAGGTCAAAGCATGTCCTATTTTGTTACTGTCGATAAAACTGCGCGGATTGTATCACAACTGTGTGGCGACGCGCCCGTCGCAAACATGCTGGGCGCGTGACAGGAAAAGGAAGCGCCAATACGCCCACTCATTAGAACTCGTATTGCAGATACACGGTGTTGTAGTTACTGCCACCTTTAATGCGACCATACTGGGAGGCTTTTTCGAAAATGGCGCTGCGATGATGCAGAGAGTAGCCAAACCAGAGACGTTTCAGGTCGGTATTGCCGAGCAATGACCCCACATTGACATCAAATGAGAAATCAAGATAGTTGAGAAGCTTGCTGGGTTCTCTATCTTTACGTTCCATTTCTGTCCCCTCAATATGGGTGATGCTGTCAATGTACGACATCCCCTCCGCGACGCCAAAGCGCCATTGCGTTGGCCAGTTGAACGTGTAGTAGGCTTTGATCGCCGCGACGTATTCGGTTGACGCCGATTGTACGTCCGATGACCAGTGGTGAACGATCCCCGGCGTTAAATAAATATCCAGCGGCAAGCCAAACAACTCATCCGTTAAGGGATGACCATAAAACAGCGACGTCAACTGGTTGTTATCAGGATCTTTTTCCGCATCAAAACGGAAGATTTCACCGATATTCGATGGTGTCGCCCAGCCGTGTGCGACGCGAAGATAACGATGGTTATTCAGCTCAGACTTTGGCGCGCGTGCTTGATCATTAAAAAAGCCAAAGCCGAGAAACAGCTCACCTTGATAGCGGTCTTGAACAATGTTGGCCTGATAGGCATTATCATCAAGGCGCGTTACACTGGTCTCACCCAAAAGATAGAGATTCGAGATCACATGATAACGTGCACTCATTCCCACATTCACATCAACGCCTGCCCCGACCGTCTCGCCACTAAACTCGGACATCGCGTAGTAGTAGCTGTTGAAGTCAGCGTCTTTGTAGCGCACTTTGGCATACGGTGACCATTGCCAATCACCCGACTGATATTCCCCTTTAAACGTCAGGTTGGCGTGAAAGCGAAAATCCGAATCCGCCATTAACTCGGTATTCATTCGCCATTCATCATTGATCTTATATTGTGCTTGTAATCCGGCGTCTAGCGTGTCGGTGATAAGCTGGTTTTGCTTTGAGGCAGGGACGTCGACAAATCGCAAGCGCATCAACGCATTAAGTTGCCATTGTTCGCTGTCGTCACGCCAAAGATGCGCCCCGCCTTCAGTGCCATCGATGTAAAAGGTGTCGCCGCTAAAAAACAGCATAGGAATGAAGGTGTTGACCGATTGATCGCCAGTCGTCGTATCAAATGGGATGGACGCAGTACGCACCATGGCTGCAATGCCCCACTGCTGCTCACTTTGCGTAACCGGTTGAGAGACGTCTGCGTGAGCAGTACTGACGCCGGCTAAAGTGAGCGCTGCGGTGCAGGAAAACGAGCGCCAATGAAGAGATGAGATTGTTGCCATTTTGTATCCAATATTGATTGAACCACACAATTTGTCGCCAATCAGTGTGCTTAGTACTTATGTTTGAGCGCGGTTAGCCGCTAGAATAGCTATATGATCTCTTAAATCGAACCATTGTGAAAGCATCTGAACTAAAGAAACTTCTAAGCGCGTTACCTCAAGGTGACGACCCAGACATCGTCACCGGCGATGAGTGGTTACCCGAGCAACTCCTCGACACTCACGTTGACGGTGATCTGCTGTTTATGCATTTTGATACTGCACCTGATGAATCCTCCGGAGAGGAAGAAGGGCGAGGCTTTGTCGAGCACGAAATTGAGCTCATTCGACAACGCTTAGGCTCGCTACTCAATGAGCCTAGTGATAGCGAAAGCAAAATCGATGCACTGCTGGCTTTGGTCTTGATGGCGCATGAGCAATCCAGTTCAGAAGTGATAGAGCGACTCGAAGGCCCCGAGCTGGCACCCGAGCCATCAACCCCCAAAGAGAGTGATGAGTAAAGAAACGACACTACCTTACCTCATTGCAGGCCCTATCCTGCGCAAAGCGACGCCTGAACACCTAGTGTTTTGGTTGGTCACCTCTGCCCCTTTGCACGGCTCTTTTGAGCTCTACCAGCAAGGGCAACCGCTATTGAAGGATTCACTCAGTCAGTGTTCATCGATTCAGATAGGCGAACACGCGTACGTGACCTTGGCACATTTTCGCGGCCATTTCCCAGCCAACGAAACACTGAGTTACGACTTTGTCACCCCTCACGGTGGCCTGGCTGAACTGGCGCCTTATTTGCTCTATCCCGGTGAGACCCGCTTACACTTTCACCTGTCGACCCAAGCAAACTACGTTGTGCATGGGTCGTGCCGCAACCCACATCACCCCAGCGGTGATGCATTGGTGGCAATGGAAGCGAAAGTCTCTGCCCAATCACCTGAAGAGCGGCCAGATTTGCTGATGATGGCCGGTGACCAAATCTACGCCGATCATGTTGCAGGGCCGACATTAGATGCCATTGATCAAGTTATCGTTCTGCTCGGTCTGAGAGGAGAGATGTTTGAAGGGGCCTGTGTTGACAATGACAAAGCGCTGCGCCGACACACTCATCACCTTTATGGCCGAGAGCACATTTTGCCCACCTACCACCCAGACAAGCGCTGGTGGCACGCCTTTTTTAAGCCCTCTGAGCAGCCTGTTTTCAGCGCCACGGGGGCAGAGAACCACCTGATTGCTTGCGCGGAATTTATCGCGATGTATCTATTGGTGTGGTCGCCCGTCTTATGGCGACATGTGGATCGAGAACGCCTCAACAAGCCTAACACTGAGACGGAACTACCGACCATTCCCGAGCAATGGCAAACCACATTTGAGCACGAAGCCAACGTCATGGAGGCGTTTGTGGTGGGCTTGCCCAAGGTAGCACGGTTGTTGGCTCATATTCCCACTTACATGATTTTCGACGACCACGATGTCACCGATGATTGGAATTTAACCGTCGGCTGGGAATATCAGGTCTATCAGCACCCCTTTTCCAAACGGATTATTGGCAACGCGCTCATCGGCTACTGGTTGTGTCAGGGTTGGGGCAATGAGCCCGACCATTTTGACGCCGAGTTTATCAGTCTAGCGCAGCGCTATTTTGAAGACCGCGCCCCCCAGCATCACGATGCTTTTATCGCGCATTTGCTCAGTTTTGAGCAGTGGCATTACACCATTGACACCTCGCCTAAGGTGGTGGTGCTCGATACCCGTACCCGCCGCTGGCGCTCGGAATCTAGGATGAACAAACCGTCGGGCTTGATGGATTGGGAAGCGTTGATGGAACTGCAACAAGCCTTGCTCCATCAAGAAAAAGTGATCATCGTTTCTCCTGCCCCTATGTTTGGCGTTAAATTTATCGAAACGCTACAACGCATTGTTACCCTATTAGGTAAACCTTTGATGGTGGATGCGGAAAACTGGATGGCGCACCCGGGCAGTGCCAACACCTTACTGAGTATTTTCACTCATACCCAGACGCCGACCAACTTTGTTATTCTCTCTGGCGATGTGCACTACTCTTTCGCTTATGACATAGAGTTGCGCTTTCGTAAAAATAGCCCACACCTTTATCAGTTCACCTGCAGTGGTTTTAAGAGCCAGTTCCCAGAGCCCTTGTTGGCGATCTGCGATCACGCGGACAGACTGCTCTATTCACCGCGCTCGCCACTCAACTGGTTTACCAAACGTAAGCGTTTGAAGGTTCGTAAACGTGATCCTGATAGCCAGAGACTGCGCAGACTGATTAATGCCAGCGCGATTGGCGAGCTCCACCTCGATGAAAAAGGTGCCCCCAAATCGATCGAAATTTTGACGTCTGAAGGCAAGCGCATCGCTTTTCCACCCATAAAGAGTTCCCGTTAGACCCGACTTCATCCACTAGGTGCGATTAGGTGGCGTTAAGTAAGGATTGTGTAAAGAGGCTTGTGATCGCTGTCAATCATCACTATGTATATATCATATCGAATGTATTGAGGTCATAACGATGATGAATGCGCTATCTAAACTCTTTAAGCAATTGGTGGAAGGCAAAGACTTAGGAGAGCAATCAAGCCAAGATCCGCATCTGGCGATCGCCTGTTTGCTGTCCGAAGTGGCCGGTGCCGATCACCAAGTGAGCGCAGAAGAGGCCCAAGCCAAACAGCAATTGCTGTCGCGTCTAGTCGGGGTTGATCACCAACAAGCAACCCACCTCCTCTCCCGAGCAAAAGAGACGACGCAGCACTCTGCCTCGCTGTATGATTTTACTTCCCAACTTCGTTCACTCAGCCAAGAGACGCGTTTTGAGTTGATTCAAGCCATGTGGCAAGTCGCACACGCCGACGGCAACATCGACCCACTTGAAGACGCCGTGATCAGAAAAACCGCTGAACTCTTGTATGTGGATCACAGCGAGTTTATTCGCGCCAAATTATCGGTCATCGAGGACAATGACGGCAAATAACCTAGCGGCTCGTTTTTAATCCACAAAGTCACGGCGCTGGATATCGTATTGCGTCATTTTGTTGTTAAGTGTGCGTCGTGGCAGTTCCAATTCGTCCATCACTGCTTGCACGTTACCTTTATGGCGTTTAAACGCTTGAACAATCACCTGCCGTTCAAAGCTGTGCACGCGATCCGCGAGGTTGTTTGAGCTCGGGCTCGGCGTTAGCGGCTCCGTCCCCAGTACACTGGCCAAATTGACGCCCTGGCCGATACCCAATACATACCGCTCGGCACTGTTTTTCAACTGGCGCACATTGCCGGGCCACTCTTGTTCACACAGTAGCAAACTCTCCTGGTCGCTGAGCGGCTGATAGTCACGTTGGTATTGCATCGCGGCTTTGCGTGCAAAAAATTCGAACAAGAGCGGAATGTCTTCACGGCGATCGGCCAAATCTGGCAAATGCAGTTCCATGACATTGAATCGGTAATAGAGGTCCTCACGAAACTCGCCCCGTTCAGACGCCTGTTTGAGATCGACTTTACTTGCCGCGATCACCCACAAATCCAATGCGATCTCTTGGTTAGAACCGACTCTTTCCACTTTCCTCTCTTGCAACACACGCAGCAGCTTAATTTGAAAACTGATCGGCATACTCTCTATTTCATCAAGAAACAGCGTCCCTTTGTTCGAGTGCTCAATTTTCCCGATGCGCTTAGACTGAGCGCCGGTAAACGCGCCCTTCTCATGGCCAAACAGCTCACTTTCAAACAAATTGTCCGGTATGGCGCCGCAGTTGACCGCCACAAAGGGATGATCACGCCGTGCGCTCACCTCATGTAAACATCGCGCCACCAGCTCTTTACCGGTCCCGGTCGAGCCATTGATCACTGTATCCAGGGGAGTTTGGCCGAGCATTAAGATCTGCTGACGAAGGGCATTCATTACTGGCGACTCGCCAATCATTCTGCTTTCAAGCGTAGGGCGCTGACTGAGTAAGCGCTGCAAGTTCCGGTTTTCCAACACAAGCCGCCGCTTCTCGCCTGCGCGCTGAATTCTGTCAATCAACAAATCTGGCTCTACTGGTTTTTCAATGAAGTCATACACACCACCGCGCATCGCGTCGACCGCCATTTTGACATCCCCATGCGCCGTGACCAACAGCACCGGAATATCACTGTCGATGGTTTGTACTGCCTTGGCAAACGCTAGGCCATCCATTTTTGGCATTCGGATGTCAGACACCACCACACAATGGCTTTGGGCATCAATGGTGGCCAAGGCGCTCTGCGCATCGGCGAAATCTCGCACCCTCAATCCGGCCAGCTGCAACCACTGTTTGGTCGCTCGGCGGATTGCACTTTCATCATCAACCAAGATGACTTCGGGCGGCAAAGAGTGACCAAGCGTCGCCAACTCGTCTAACGGGGGAAAAGGGTGTGTCATGAGGAACTCCTTAATTCTGCTTCAGGCGATTCGGCGCACTGGAGTTTCAACTGAAACTCGCAGCCCTTGTCGGCGGCAATCACCTCCAACTGCCCACCAAACTCTTCGACAATCGTGCGTGAGACGGAAAGCCCTAAGCCCACCCCGTTCCCTGCCGGTTTGGTGGTAAAAAATGGCTCAAACAAACTCGCCAAGTGTTCCGCCGCGATGCCGGCGCCATTGTCGGTCACCGAGAGCAACACCTCGCTGCCCTGCTGCCAAGTGCGAATCTGAATCTTACCGTGCTCTCGATGCCCGTTTGTGTCGTCTTCTTTTGCGGTATTGGCGTCTTCAGCAATCGCATCGGCGGCATTGCGCAGCACATTCACTAACACTTGCTCTAACTTGATCTCCTCCGCGCGTACAAGCAGCGGTGATTCCGGCGGCTGCCAATCGAGTACAATGTGATGTTTGTCTAACCTAGGTTGAACCACCACCAGCGCGTTGCGCACTGACTGCGCGATATCAACGGGCGATAGCGCGCTGACCGACTTGCTGGCAAAGTGTTTCAAGCGTGAGATGATTTTCGTCACGCGGCGAATAAGGTGGTCGATCTCGTCGAGATTCTCTTGGGCCATCTCATAGCCACCGCGCTCAACCAATAATTGAGTACTGGCTAGATAGGTCAACGTGGCTTGCAATGGCTGACTAATTTCGTGCACCAACTCCGCAGACAGTTGACCCAACGCGGCCAATTTTTCTGCCTGAATCAACTCTTCGTTGGTTTGCCGCAAGATGTTTTCCGTACGGATACGCTCTTCGATCTCTCGTTTGAGTTGCGAGTTACTCTGCCTGAGGGCGTTGGTACGCTGCGCCACCCGCCATTCGAGCTGCTGCTGATGGCGAAAGCGGCTCATCAAATAGAGCGCCACCAGCGCTAACACCGTCGTTAGCAAGGCGGAGACGATCATCGCGTTGTATTTGCTTTGGGTAAGGTCTTGCAGATCACTGAGGTAGACCAATCGCCAACCGAGCGCACGAATATCGCGTTGATGGAGAACGTAGCGTGTCGCAACGCCATCCTCGCCGCGAAGATCCAACACTGCTTTTCCTTGTGGTGAGCTAGGCAAAGCCGTATAGCTCAGCGGCTCAATCGGGTGATTGGCGTACTTTTTTGCTTGGCGTAATGCCTCTCGGACTTGGTCAGAAATCGCGCCCAAGGTGCGGTATCGCCAATGCGGCTGACTGGCCAAAAAGATCACACCGTCAGCATCACTGACCCAAACCCCTTCGCCACCTGCGTGCCAACTCGCTTCTAATTGAGACATGTCCACTTTGAGGACAGTGACACCAACAATCTGGTTTTCGACGCGAACAGGACGAGAGAGAAACAGACCCGGTTCACCTGTGGTCACGCCAATGGCAAAAAATCGACCATTGCGGCCCGCCATCGCCTCGGTAAAGTAAGGGCGAAAGTGGTAATCATGACCGACAAAGCTGCCCTCTTGGTTCCAGTTGCTACTGGCAAGGACTTGCCCTGATTTGTCCATTAGATACAGTGCATCCGCACCCGATTCACTTTGCCACTGAGCCAGTTTTTGGTTCACTTCGTCAATCAGCCGCGTTTTCTTTGGCGTTGCCAGCAGCTGCTGCACGTCATCATCTTGCGCGGCAATAAACGGAAGATAGTGAAAGCGTTGATACTCAGCCTCAACGGTAGAGGCGTAGAGGTTCAGCCTCTCTTCACCGACGGTATCAAGCTGCGCAAAATGTCGTGTCTCGATACTCTCGATCCATAACCGAGCCATAACAATAGCCAGTACCGTTGCAATCACCACGATCCAGACCGTGACTTTTCTACTGCTCTCGAGGTGCAGCGCCCACCACGCCGGTTTACTGACCATGATTTCCCTTCTCTGTTGTACGACGACGATTGTGCCTTTCACTGAACTTAAGCAACTCAAAAACCGCGCCAGCCTGTACCCTCTGCCGCTTAGCAACAAGCCTGATGGACGCGCGACGGCGTGAATCTTAATAGGTACACAAATAGCACTCGCTGCCATCGGCCAAATTTGGCGCATCCAATCACTCAGCCCCCACAAGGATGAGCCAAATTTGGCCGATTTTCTTGTTGCTGCGTCTAAATTGCGCCGTTCATCACGCCTAGTCGGCTCGCTCAGCCCTCTCATCACCGGACTCGGCGCAAACAGTTAACATTATCACAACAAGTTGGCAAACCCCTTGCTATACCCAATGGGTCACAACAAAAAACGGAGCGCCATGTTAAGCAGGCTAAACCTGTCGCGCCCACTTCAACCCTACACGACTGGTGACCAGTCAAATCAATACAACAAGGATGAAAGAATGAAAACTCTCAACGCCACGTTAATCACCGCCCTCGCGTTAAGTGGGTTTGTC
>NZ_JCBDGG010000038.1:0-79034 GCF_059833835.1 Vibrio sp. R15-SG3-ISO1B
CCATGCCACCAAACCATTGCAGTATCTGACGATAAAAAAGGATCGCTTTTGGCAACTCATCCAGCCCAACAATGACGGTGGCCCCTGTCGTGGTCAGCGCAGAGAATGATTCAAAAAACGCATCGGTCACCGACACATTGGGGTAATCCGCCGCTAAAAAAGGCAGCGCCCCTGCACTGCCCAGTACCGTCCAAAACAGCACCACAATCAGAAAACCATCACGGGCTTTCAGTTCATGTTTATGACGACGATTCGGAAACCAACACACTGCGCCACAGGCAAGCAAAACAAAAAAGGTGGTGACAAAGGGCACGCCCGCACCATCTCGATAGATAAGTGCGACTAAAGCAGGCGCCAGCATGGTGACGCTAAATAAGGCCAGCAGTAGGCCGACGATGCGAATAATTGAACGAAATTGCATACAGAGACGACTATTGAAGCTTGGCTTCAGACTTCCTAATTATCATTGTTTTCCATCGAAAGAGGTGATGTTAGCTTTGGCGCCACTTTTATTGATGACCGCCTGGGTAAACACAGCGGCATCCCTCCGCTCTATCTCTACCACCAGCACGACATGATCGCTGTACTCGGCCGATACTTCCACGGCATTGAATTGCGGTAGCATCGCCTGCGCAATAGGCAGGAAGCCATAGTCTAACTCCAGTCGCAAGTTTGTGGTGATTTTTTTCTCAATTGTTTGAAGCAACTTAAGCGCTTGCCCCACACCGCCACCATAGGCTTTGACCAAGCCTCCCGTCCCCAGCTTGATACCACCTGAATAACGGGTGACGACTGCCGTCACTTCACCAACTCCCGATCCGGATAATTGAGCCAAAATGGGTTTGCCCGCCGTCCCCGACGGCTCACCATCATCACTGAATCCCCACAGCATGGAATTTTCCGGTCGCCCTGCGACAAAACCCCAACAATGGTGCCGAGCACTGGGGTGCGCCCGTCTCACTTGTTCGATAAACGCCTTGGCACTGTCGATACTCGGTGTATGGGCGAGCTGGGTGATAAAGACGCTCTTCTTTATCTCTTCTTCAAACACCGCAGGCTGCAGGGGAACTAAATAAGGGTGATCATTCATGGGCATAGCAAGTCTTAGCAAACTGGCGTGAGTCTATCATGAGAGCGGTTTGCGCGTCGTCTAAGATTTGTCCAAGCGCACAATGTTAAACACTTGTTTGAAAAATGTATTGAATTTGTCCAATGAGCGATCCACACTAAGTTCTCTGGTCTAACCAGAGCAATAAATATAACAACTTTCCTAGTTAATCTTGCGTGGTCCACAACGACCGATTCGCGAGATCAACACGCAATCCACGATTGTATGTCATGGAGATAGACAATGATTTACCAAGCCGACACCCTACAGGTAAAGGAATTAAACGACGGGTTAGCTGAACTCTGTTTCTGCTCTCCACAATCCGTTAACAAACTCGATCTCGCCACACTCGAGTCTCTCGATAAGGCGCTCGATGCCCTCGCTCAACATTCAGGTCTTAAAGGTCTGCTGCTGACTTCAGACAAAGACGCGTTCATTGTTGGCGCCGACATCACCGAATTCTTAGGTTTGTTTGCCAAACCAGAAGCCCAGCTCGATACGTGGCTCCAATTCGCCAACAGCATCTTCAATAAGCTTGAAGATCTCCCAGTGCCGACCGTCTCTGTGGTCAAAGGCCACACCTTAGGTGGCGGTTGTGAGTGTGTACTCGCTACCGACATGCGTATTGGCGATAAAACCACCAGCATCGGCCTACCTGAAACCAAACTGGGTATCATGCCAGGCTTTGGTGGCTGTGTTCGCCTACCGCGCGTTATCGGCGCAGACAGTGCGATGGAAGTGATCACACAAGGCAAAGCCTGCCGTGCAGACGAAGCACTCGCGATCGGATTGTTGGACGCCGTCGTCGACTCTGAGACACTTTACGACTCTGCGCTGAGCACGCTCACCCTAGCCGTCAATGAGAAAATCGACTGGCAAGCTCGCCGCAAACAAAAAACCTCCGCGCTGACGCTCAGCAAGCTCGAATCTATGATGAGCTTTACCATGGCCAAAGGGTTAGTCGCCCAGAAAGCAGGCCCGCACTACCCAGCGCCGATGACGGCGGTCAAGACCATCGAACAAGGCGCAGGTTTTGCGCGCGATGAAGCGTTGGCCATTGAACGTAAACACTTTATTACGTTGGCAAAATCCGAGGAAGCGAAGGCGTTAGTTGGCCTGTTCCTTAACGATCAATACATCAAAGGGATTGCCAAGAAAGCAGAAAAATCGGCCGACAAAGCCACGGCGCGAGCTGCGGTACTTGGCGCTGGCATCATGGGCGGCGGCATTGCTTACCAATCCGCCCTCAAAGAGGTACCGGTGCTAATGAAAGACATTGCTCAGCCGTCACTGGATCTGGGCATGACCGAAGCCTCTAAGCTACTCAACAAGCAGCTTGAACGTGGCCGTATTGATGGCTTCAAAATGGCAGGCATCCTTGCCTCCATCACACCAAGCTTGCACTACGCGGGCATTGAGCAAGCTGATGTTGTCGTCGAAGCTGTGGTTGAAAACCCGAAAGTCAAAGCCGCTGTGCTGAGTGAAGTTGAGCAGCAGGTGAGCGAAGAGACGGTGATCACCTCGAACACATCGACTATTCCAATCAACTTGCTGGCTAAGTCGCTGTCTCGCCCAGACAAATTCTGTGGTATGCACTTCTTTAACCCCGTACACCGCATGCCATTGGTCGAGATCATCCGTGGTGAACACACCTCAGACGACACCATCAACCGCGTGGTCGCCTATGCGGCTAAGATGGGCAAATCCCCGATTGTGGTCAATGACTGCCCGGGATTTTTCGTCAACCGTGTGCTCTTCCCTTACTTTGGCGGCTTTAGCTTGCTACTGCGTGATGGGGCCGATTTCACCCAAGTCGATAAAGTCATGGAGCGTCAATTTGGTTGGCCGATGGGCCCTGCTTACTTGCTCGATGTGGTAGGTATTGATACGGCACATCATGCTCAAGCCGTCATGGCGCAAGGCTTCCCAGAGCGTATGGGTAAATCGGATCGTGATGCGATTGATGCGCTGTTTGATGCAAACAAGTACGGCCAGAAAAACGGCAGTGGCTTCTACAGCTACAGCGTCGATAGAAAAGGCAAACCGAAGAAAACCTTCAGTGATGATGTGTTACCGCTGCTCGCTGAAGTGACGCAATCGTCGCAAGCGTTTGATGACCAAACCATTATTCAACGCATGATGATTCCAATGATCAACGAAGTGGTGCTGTGTCTTGAAGAGGGCATCATTGCCTCTCCTCAAGAAGCGGACATGGCGCTGGTTTATGGTCTTGGCTTCCCTCCGTTCCGTGGTGGGGTGTTCCGTTATCTCGATAGTGTGGGCATTGCTGAGTTTGTCGCAATGGCGCAGCAATACTCGGATCTGGGTGCGATGTACCAGGTGCCAAAACTGCTCAAAACCATGGCTAAAAAAGGCGAGACCTTCTATGGCCCACAGCAGCAAAGTTCTATCTAAGGAGATTTCAGCATGACTACCCACACTAGAAACGTTGTCGTTGTCGATTGTCTACGTACTCCGATGGGACGTTCAAAAGGCGGCGCATTCCGCCACACACGTGCAGAAGATTTATCGGCACACTTAATGAAAGGTATCTTGGCCCGTAACCCGCAGGTGAACCCAAGCGAGATTGAAGACATCTACTGGGGCTGTGTGCAACAAACCCTTGAGCAAGGCTTCAATATTGCCCGTAACGCTGCGCTCCTCGCAGGGCTGCCGATTGAGATTGGTGCCGTGACGGTTAACCGTCTGTGCGGCTCCTCAATGCAAGCGCTGCACGATGGCACGCGCGCCATCATGACAGGCGATGCAGAGATCTGTCTGATTGGTGGTGTCGAGCACATGGGGCACGTTCCAATGAATCATGGCGTCGACTTCCACCCAGGCATGTCAAAACACGTAGCGAAAGCGGCGGGTATGATGGGTCTCACCGCGGAGATGCTCGGCAAACTGCACCAGATCAGCCGTGAGCAGCAAGATGCGTTCGCGGCACGTTCGCACGCAAGAGCTCACGCAGCCACGGTCGAAGGCCGTTTTAAGAACGAGATTCTTCCAACCGAAGGTCACGCCGCAGACGGCACACTGTTTACCCTCGACTTTGATGAAGTAATTCGTCCAGAAACCTCGGTCGAAGGTCTGTCTCAGTTGCGCCCCGTGTTTGACCCTGCCAACGGTACCGTCACTGCAGGCACCTCTTCCGCCCTGTCTGATGGCGCCTCAGCCATGTTGATCATGAGTGAGGAGAAAGCCAAAGAGCTTGGTCTCACCATTCGCGCTCGCATCAAAGGTATGGCGATTGCCGGTTGCGATCCTTCCATCATGGGATACGGACCTGTACCTGCAACACAAAAAGCCCTCAAGCGCGCTGGCCTCTCTATTGATGATATGGATGTGGTTGAGCTCAATGAGGCTTTCGCCGCCCAGGCTCTGCCTGTTGCGAAAGATCTCGGCTTACTGGACGTGATGGATGAAAAGGTCAACCTTAATGGCGGCGCTATCGCTCTCGGTCACCCATTAGGCTGCTCAGGTTCACGCATCTCAACCACCTTGATCAATCTTATGGAAGCGCAAGACGCCAAATACGGATTAGCGACCATGTGTATCGGTCTAGGTCAAGGCATCGCGACGGTGTTTGAACGCCCATAAGGCGTGTCAAATAATGTCAAAAGAGCCGCTTTGCGGCTCTTTTACTATCTATACCTATTACACTAAAGTGTTTTCAGCCCCCACTTTTCGGCGGTCTGTTTGAAAAATCCTTGGGTTTTCTTCAACTCAACCCAGTGATTAATGTAATTGATCCATACTTGGTCATCTTGGGGTAACAGCATCGCGATCGGGGTGGGCTTTCTTGCCTCTTTGACAGGCACAATCGCCAGCTGTTGAAACTTCTCGACCAAGGTCGCAGCTTCCACGTTGGAGGTCACTGAGACGTCCGCGCGGCGCGCCAATAGCTCTTGAAAATCACGAGCGGGCGCTTCGATGACAATGTGCTGCGCAGAAGGGAAAAACGCTTTCACCATCTTTTCTTGTACGGTACCCAGTGTGGCCGCCACTTTGACGTCAGGCGAGTCAAAATCAGACCAGTCTGAGAAACGCTCCAGATCCTTCTTCTGCACAACCGGGACAAAAGCGAGATAAAAATAGGGCTGACTGTACCCCGCTACCTTAGCGCGAGACATATTGAGCGACGCACTGCCTGTAATGTCATATTTGTTGGCAGTCACGCCATTGACCAAGGTTTTCCAGTCAGTGGCGACAAACTCGACACTGACCCCTAGGTCTTTGGCTAATTCGGTGGTCACATCGATATCAAACCCTCGATAACTATTGGTCGCCGGGTCTTTCATCGTCATTGGGTTCCAGTCGCCGGTCGTCCCGACACGCAGAACGCCTGAGTCTAAAATCTGATGGAGGCGACTGCCTTGAGCCATCGCTTGCGGGAGCGACAACAGGCTGATGAGCAGTGCGCAGATGATCGGTTTCATTTTATCGTCCTTAGTCATTACACGAATTCCACTTTCATTGTTAACATAGCAGTAAGAAACGGATTTTCTAGTCTAAACAAGGTGTAATGTGACCACTAAAGTATGGGTGTTGATCACTACGCTGCTGCTGACTGGCTGCAGTGACTATCAATGGGGATGGTATGTACTCGATCCTACCACCGAGCAAGGCCGAGCAAATGTGCTGTTTTTGATGGGTGGATTTGGTGAGACGGTGCAGATCTCCTTGCTCAGTATGGTGCTAGCGATGAGCCTTGGCTTGATGGTCGCGATGCCTGCCTTATCTAACCTGAGAGTGTTACGTTGGTTTAATCGTCTCTATGTCGAAAGCGTACGCTCAGTCCCGGTGCTCGTTTTGCTGCTGTGGGTCTATTATGGGATGCCTACCTTACTCGATCTTTCCTTAAATCATTTCTGGGCAGGCGTGATAGCCCTAACGATCGCCGAAAGCGCCTTTATGGCGGAAGTCTTTCGCGGTGGTATTCAAGCCATTAGCCGAGGTCAACGCGAAGCCTCTGAATCGTTAGGACTCGGTTACTGGCAGACCATGCGCTTTGTGATATTACCACAAGCCTTCCGTCAGATTTTGCCGCCACTGGGAAACCAATTTGTCTATATCCTCAAAATGAGTTCGTTGGTCAGTGTCATTGGTCTGAGCGATCTGACCCGCAGAGCGAACGAGCTGGTGGTCACCGAATACTTACCTTTGGAGATCTACACCTTTTTGGTGCTCGAATATCTATTGCTTATCTTATTGGTCTCTCAAGCCGTGCGCTGGCTAGAAAAGCGCATTGCGATTCCAAGCTTATAGATAGAAAAAAGCCGCTTCAATGAAGCGGCTTTGAAACTGAGCATCGACGATTATTTTTTCTTCACCGGACGCTGCCAGCCTGCAATCTTGCGCTCTTTAGCGCGAGTGATGACTAACTCACCTTGTGCAACGTCTTTCGTCAGCGTCGTGCCTGCGCCTATGGTCGCACCATCAGCAATCGTCACTGGTGCCACCAGCTGGCTGTCTGAGCCAACAAACACATCGTTGCCGATGATGGTTTTAAACTTGTTTGCGCCATCGTAGTTACACGTAATCGTACCCGCGCCAATGTTGGTGCGCTCACCAATCTCAGCATCGCCAAGATAAGTGAGGTGGTTGGCTTTTGAACCCTGACCAAGACGCGCGTTTTTCATTTCAACAAAGTTACCAACGTGGGCATCTTTCTTCAGCTCTGCGCCAGGGCGAAGACGAGTAAATGGCCCAACGGTACACTCTTCACCGACCGTAGCACCTTCAATCACGCTGTATGGGCGCACAATGGTGTTGTCGTCGATTTCGCAATCTTTGAGCACACACCCAGCGCCAATCACTACGTTATCGCCAAGAGAGACACTACCTTCAATCACAACATTGACGTCAATCTCACAGTCCATACCGCATTGCAGCTCACCACGCAAATCAAAACGTGCTGGGTCACGCAGCATCACGCCTTGTTCAAGCAGCTTGCGAGCTTGCATGGATTGGAAGGCACGTTCTAAGCGCGCCAACTGATTGCGATCGTTCACCCCTTCCACTTCGATAGGATTGACTGGGTGAACGGCCTCGACAGCGCGTCCTTCGTCGTGCGCGGCCGCAATGACGTCAGTGAGGTAATATTCACCTTGCGCGTTTTGGTTGTTGAGGCCAGATAACCAGCGCTTAAGATCGCCGCCTGTCGCGACCATCACACCTGTGTTGATCTCTTTGATTTGACGCTGCTCTTCGGTGGCATCTTTTTGTTCAACGATCGCCACAACAGGGCCATTCTTACGGACGATACGGCCGTAGCCTGTTGGGTTGTCTAAGACGACGGTCAAGAGCGCGATGCCGCCGGTAGGCTGCGCATCCAGCAAGCTCTCAATGGTCTCTTCCGAGATCAAAGGCACGTCGCCGTACAACACCAGGATCTTTTCATCATCTTGAAACTGATCCGACGCTTGATCCACCGCATGACCTGTCCCTAATTGATCCGCTTGCAATACCCAGTTAACAGACTCTTGGCTCAGTTCAGCTTGCATTTGATCGCCACCGTGGCCATAGACGAGGTGGATGTTTTGCGCGCCGAGCCCAGAGCAAGTATCAATCACGTGCTTCACCATAGGTTTACCCGCTAGGGTATGCAGTACCTTTGGCTTGTTAGAGTACATGCGAGTCCCTTTGCCCGCCGCGAGAATCACCGCGCTAAACTTCATGAAATTACCTATAGACGTTGTCATAAAAACTTGAGGGGTATTCTAGACACTAATCAACAATTAGTTAATGAAATCGGAAAATTTTCCGTTAAAAATTAAGCAGCCACCAGCCTTCTCGCCACCTAAGTTGGCTCACTCACGGCGCTCTGCTCGGTTGGCGAAACTGTTTCACTCGGAGAAAATAGGTTGCGGTAAATAAACAAAAGCCCCGAGCGAACTCGAGGCTTTATCTAGCGATTCAACGCACAATCATACTAGCGACGGCTGCTGCGTCTCACGAGCTCAATGACTTTCAATTGAGCGACCGCTTTCGCCAGCTCAGCCGCAGCTTTCGCGTAATCAACGTCACCGTGAGGTAGGTTGATCAGCTCTTCTGCACGCTGTTTTGCTTCTTCCGCTTTTGCTTTGTCTAGGTCTTCACCTCGAACAGCGGTATCCGCCAAGATGGTGACATCGTGAGCCTGTACTTCAAGAATACCGCCCGAAAGGTAAATAATTTCTTCCTCACCTTTCTTTGTTACGATGCGAACCATACCAGGACGAATCAGCGTCAACAACGGAGTATGACCCGCTAAAACACCGAGATCACCCTCTTCACCTGAAACTTGAATGCTGCGAGCATAGCCAGAGAAAATACGCTCTTCGGCACTCACAACGTCTAGGTTAAAGGTCACTGATGCAGTCATAACGCCTCCTTAAAGTCTTCGCTTACATCTTCTTCGCGTTTTCTAGAGCGTCGTCGATGCTTCCGCAGTACATAAATGCCTGCTCAGGAATATCATCATACTCACCAGAAAGAAGACCTTTAAAGCCACGAAGTGTCTCTGTAAGAGGTACGTATACACCCGGGTCACCCGTAAAGACTTCCGCTACGTGGTAAGGCTGAGTCAAGAAACGCTCAATCTTACGTGCACGAGATACGACTTGCTTATCTTCTTCAGATAGCTCGTCCATACCTAGGATAGCGATGATGTCTTTCAGCTCTTTGTAGCGCTGAAGTGTCTGCTGAACACCACGAGCGATGTCGTAGTGCTCTTGACCAACGACCAATGGGTCAAGCTGACGAGACGTTGAGTCAAGTGGGTCGATCGCTGGGTATAGACCCATAGCTGCGATGTTACGGTTAAGTACAACCGTTGCATCCAAGTGCGCGAACGTGGTGGCTGGAGACGGGTCAGTCAAGTCATCCGCTGGTACGTATACCGCCTGTACAGACGTGATAGAACCCGCTTTTGTTGACGTGATACGCTCCTGAAGTACACCCATCTCTTCTGCAAGAGTTGGCTGGTAACCTACCGCAGAAGGCATACGACCTAGCAGTGCAGATACTTCCGTACCCGCCAGCGTGTAACGGTAGATGTTATCAACGAACAGTAGAACGTCACGGCCTTCGTCACGGAAACGCTCAGCCATCGTTAGACCTGTCAGTGCAACACGTAGACGGTTGCCTGGTGGCTCGTTCATCTGACCGTAAACCATCGCAACCTTTGATTCTTCAGGTTTTTCGATGTTTACTACGCCCGCTTCCTGCATTTCGTAGTAGAAGTCGTTACCCTCACGAGTACGCTCACCTACACCCGCGAATACAGAAAGACCAGAGTGTTGTAGTGCGATGTTGTTGATAAGTTCCATCATGTTAACGGTCTTACCTACACCTGCACCACCGAATAGACCGATTTTACCACCCTTAGCGAATGGACAAACTAGGTCGATTACTTTTACGCCGGTTTCTAGAAGCGCTGTCTCGTTTGATTGCTCTTCGTAGCTTGGCGCTTGACGGTGGATAGAGTAAACCTCTTCTGCACCGATTTCGCCACGCTCGTCAATCGCGTCACCTAGAACGTTCATGATACGACCTAGGGTCTTAGTACCTACTGGTACTGAAATTGGAGCGCCTGTGTTAACCACTTCCACTCCGCGACGTAAACCATCAGAGCTACCCATCACGATACAACGAACTACGCCACCGCCTAGCTGTTGCTGAACTTCAAGAACAAGACGCTCTTTTGAGTCCGTAACGTTTAGAGCGTCATATACACTTGGTACATCGCTCTGTGGGAACTCTACGTCGACTACCGCACCGATGATCTGTACGATCTTACCTGTAGCCATCGTTAATCCTCTAAATTTAATCTGCCTAAATTACACTGCTGCCGCACCAGAAACGATCTCGGATAGCTCTTGTGTAATCGCCGCTTGACGGGCTTTGTTGTACACAAGCTCTAGTTCATCGATCAAGTTTCCAGCATTGTCAGATGCTGCTTTCATAGCAATCATACGAGCAGCCATTTCGCACGCTAAGTTTTCAACCACAGCCTGGTACACCTGAGACTCGATATAACGAGACATCAAGGTATTGAGCAGAACCTTTTGGTCTGACTCAAACATATAGCTCCACGCATGCTTGAACGACTCATCGTCACTCATGGACTTAGGCAAAGGTATTAATTGATCAATTTTGGGTTGCTGTGTCATTGAGTTCACAAACTCATTGAACACTAGGTACAAGCGATCGATTTCACCCTCTTCATACTTCTTAAGCATGACTTTGATAGAACCGATCAGATCATCTAATGATGGCGTGTCTCCCAAACCTGAGGTTTGAGCGACAATCTTCGCACCTATGCTATTGAAGTAAGATGTGGCTTTTGAACCGATCACTGCCAGCTCAATCTCTACACCTTGATTCGACCAATCGTTCATCTCCTTGACGGCTTGCTTGAACAAGTTAATGTTCAAGCCGCCACAAAGACCACGATCGGTCGATACCACAATATACCCAACGCGCTTAGCGCCACGTTCTACAAGGAATGGATGTTTGTATTCCAAGGTACCGTGCGCTAAATGACCAATGACTTTACGTATTATTTCAGCGTAAGGACGAGGGCCTTCCATTGCATCTTGCGTACGACGCATTTTGGAAGCCGCTACCATTTCCATCGCTTTCGTGATTTTTTGAGTGCTTTTGACACTACCAATCTTGCTACGAATTTCTTTTGTATTGGCCATCGTTACTCTCCGTTAATTACAAAACTTGCTTGTAATTACCAAGTTTGGGTTGCTTTGAAATCATCAACCAAGGCTTTCAGTTGAGCTTCGATTTCATCGTTGTAAGCGCCAGACTTGTCGATCTCAGCTGCAAAATCTGCATGCTGAGCACGAGCATACGATAGTAGAGCACCTTCAAAGTCGAGGACTTTGTTGAGCTCGATATCATCGAGATAGCCACGTTCCGCCGCGAAAATAGACAATGCTTGGTCAAACACTGACATTGGCGCGTACTGCTGCTGCTTCATCAATTCAGTCACTTTCTGACCGTGATTTAGCTGGCGTTTGGTCGCTGCATCAAGATCCGATGAGAACTGAGCAAAGGCTGCCAATTCACGGTATGCCGCCAATGCAGTACGGATACCACCTGACAGTTTCTTGATGATTTTCGTCTGAGCCGAACCACCTACACGAGATACTGAGATACCTGGGTCAACCGCTGGGCGTACACCCGCGTTGAACAGTTCAGTTTGTAGGAAGATCTGACCGTCGGTAATCGAGATTACGTTGGTCGGTACGAATGCCGATACGTCACCCGCTTGAGTTTCGATGATAGGTAGCGCAGTCAAAGAGCCTGTCTTACCTTTCACTTCACCGTTGGTGAAACGCTCTACGTACTCTTCGTTTACTCGCGCAGCGCGCTCTAGTAGACGTGAGTGGAGGTAGAATACGTCACCCGGGAAAGCCTCACGGCCTGGTGGACGTTTTAGGAGTAGAGAGATCTGACGGTAAGCAACCGCTTGTTTAGACAGGTCATCGTAAACAATCAGTGCATCTTCACCGCGGTCACGGAAGTACTCACCCATCGCACAACCTGCGTATGGCGCTAGGTATTGAAGCGCTGCAGATTCAGAAGCCGATGCTACGACAACAATCGTGTTCTGCAGTGCGCCGTGCTCTTCTAGTTTGCGAACCACGTTAGCAATGGTCGATGCTTTCTGACCAATCGCTACGTAGATAGAGAAAATACCCGAGTCTTTCTGGTTGATGATGGCATCGATCGCCATCGCCGTTTTACCAGTCTGACGGTCACCGATGATAAGCTCACGCTGACCACGACCGATTGGGATCATTGAGTCAACAGACTTGTAACCGGTTTGAACAGGCTGATCAACCGATTTACGGTCGATAACACCTGGTGCAATCACTTCAACTGGTGAGCTCAGTTTCGCATCGATAGGACCTTTGCCATCAATTGGTTGACCCAGTGTGTTAACCACACGGCCAAGCAGCTCAGGGCCTACAGGTACTTCAAGGATGCGTCCAGTACCCGTCACTTTCATCCCTTCTTTAAGGTCTGCGTACGGGCCCATCACTACAGCACCAACAGAGTCGCGCTCTAGGTTTAATGCCAATGCAAAACGATCACCTGGAAGCTCGATCATTTCACCTTGCATCACATCTTCAAGACCGTGAATGCGGAGAATACCGTCACTTACAGAGACGATCGTACCCTCATTACGAACTTCAGACACGACATTGAATTTTTCAATGCGCTGTCTAATCAGTTCGCTAATTTCCGTGGAATTAAGTTGCATTGCTCCAATTCCCCTAATTTAAGACTTAATAACGTCTTTAAGACGAGTTAAACGGCTAACGAGTGAGTTATCCAACACAGTATCGCCATCACGGATAACCGCGCCGCCGATCAAGTGCGCATCAACGATACAGTTTAATTTCACTGTGCCACCAAAACGCTGTTCAAGGCTGGCGATAAGCTGCGACTTTTGCGCTTCAGACAATTCAGTAGACGTCGTAACCGTCACCTCTTTCGTGTTTGAAGCCTTGTCTGCCAGTTTCTTGTACTGCTGATAAATATCACTTAACGCTGAGGTGCGACGATTCTCGATCACCACTTTCAAAAAGTTTTGAAAGGGTTCATCAAAGTATTCCCCGCCAACATCAACATACAATTGCACTAGTTGCTCAGGCTGCAAACTCAAAGCAGCGGTCTTTAGCTCTTTTACTGAAGACATCTCTTTGGCAAATGCAAGCATCTGTGACCATTGTTCAATGGCACTATTATCACTCGCAAAGCCGTATGCAGCCTTAGCATATGGTCGAGCAATAGTTGTCAAATCCGACATACTGATGCCCTCTTGTTATAGTTTTGCTGAAATACTATCAAGGATGTCTTGATGTGCAGCTGGATCAATAGAACGCTCGATCACTTTCTCTGCGCCAAGAATCACTAAGCTCGCCACGTCTTTCTTCAGCTCATTGCGCGCACGCAATGTTTCTGCTTCCAGCTCAGCTTTACCTTGAGAAAGAATATGATCTCGCTCGACAGTAGCTTCGTTGCGGGCTTCATCCAAAATCTGAGCTTTGCGTTTATTCGCTTGCTCGATGATTTCTAATGCTTGTTTCTTCGCGTCTTTCAGCTGGTCTGCCGCATTGTGCTTGGCAAGCTCTAACGCTTTGTCCGCACGTGCAGCCGACTCTAGACCTTCAGAGATCTTCTTTTGGCGTTCTTCAATAGCAGCAATTAATGGTGGCCACACGAACTTCATGCAGAACCACACAAAAATTAGAAATGCTATTGCTTGTCCCAGCAGAGTAGCATTGATATTCACAATGACCCTCCTTTACCTATTCTTAGTTTCGAAACATCGAAACGACGTATCATGAATGAATAAGAGAGGTCTATTACAGTGCGAATAGCATGTACATAGAGATACCAACACCGATCATTGGAACCGCATCCAATAGACCCGCGATGATGAACATGTTGGTTTGTAGAACAGGCGCCATTTCAGGCTGGCGAGCAACTGACTCAAGGAACTTACCACCAAGGATCGCGAAACCAAAACCTGTTGCGATAGCACACATGCCTAGTAGTAGACCTACAACCAAATAAATTTCCATAATTATCTCCAAATCAGATTTGATAAAAAAGTTAGGTAAAAATTAATGTGAATCGTTACTTGCCATGCTGAGGTAAACAACGGTCAGCATTGTAAAAATGAAGGCTTGTAAAACAATTACTAATATGTGGAAGATTGCCCAAATGACGTGCGCGACGACACCTAATCCACCCAATACAACACCAGCACCGTAGGTCACAGCGATCAGAATAAAGATCAACTCGCCCGAGTACATGTTGCCGTAAAGACGTAAAGAAAGAGACACCGGCTTAGCCAGCAATGAGACACTTTCCAAAACTAAGTTGAAAGGAATTAACGCTTTATTGTTAATTGGGTGAAGCGTAAATTCTTTCACAAATCCTTTAAATCCTTTGTACTTGATGTAGTAAACCACTGTCAGTACTAGGACACCTAATGCAAGTGCTAGCGTGATGTTTAAGTCAACCGTAGGTACGATCTTAAAGTACTCAAAGCCAGCCGCCCCCATTAGATGAGGAATAAAGTCAACGGGTACTAGATCCATCAAGTTCATGAGGAAAATCCACACAAACAAGGTAAGAGCTAGTGGTGCGACTAATTTATCACGACCATGGAAAGCATCTTTTACAATGGCATCGACTTGCTCTACGACCATTTCGATAAAACATTGCAGCTTACCAGGCGTGCCTGTGGTTGCATTTTTTCCGACACGATAAAACAACCACAAAAATAGTGCACCTAGACCAACAGAGAACAACAATGAATCCCAATGTAAGGTCCAGAACCCAGCGTCGGCACAACCATAGTTGGTTGCTACGCCACCATCAACCACACAAATCTTCGCGTTGGTTAGGTGGTGCTGAATATATTCCTGCGGAGTATCAGCCATGGTTAATCCCATTTTTATGAAAAAATAAAATTGGTGATAACCAGAAGATCAGCAGTGTGAGCTTGTAACCTGTAAAGAACGCCCCTGGTTTGAGGAACTCGTTGACAGAAAACACCAACACAAACATCACTATGGTAAACACCAGCTTTAACGCCCATCCCACCATCAGGAAGCCAAGGAGAACTTTCCCATCGGACCCTGGTTTAGGGAAAAACGTAAACAGGGCATAAATGTAATTACCCATCACCGCGATAAAGCCGCCTTTTAAAACAAAGCGAGCCGTTTCAGGGCTGATCATCACATAAGCCAAGCTCCCGATGAGGAGCACAAATATCAGCTGGAGGTGGACGAGTCTAAAAGCAGCTCTTCCTTGCTTGCTTCGATTTGCACTAAACATCAAAAGCACCTGTTTCTGTATCTAACACCGCATTGATCACAGTCAATGCATGGTGAAAAAAAGCACGAAAATTATATAGTTCTTACCCAAAAACACAATAATTGCTTCGGTGATAAGCTTTATTCCTACTAGGAAGTGTGAGCTAGGAAGCGGAATCGATGTTTTGTAGTTGTTTTAACATCGATTGAAGTTGCTCATTGTCTGCAAAGTTGATGACAATTTTACCATCGCCTTTTGTTGACATTTGTAGGGCAACTTTTGTGTTTAATTGTTCAGACAAATGCTTTAACGACAACTCCGTCGTGTTATCAATTTCTGGTTTTGGCGTGGTTGATTCAACTTCGCCCTGGAGCGTCTTTTTTACTAAGTTTTCTGTTTGACGCACCGTCAGTTTTTTCTTGGCAACGTGATTGGCGAGCGCCACTTGCTGCGTGGCTTCTAACGCCAGTAACGCGCGAGCATGGCCCATCTCAATCAATTTGGCCGACATCAAGGCTTTCACTTCATTGTCTAACTGGTTGAGTCTTAACAAGTTACTCACAGTGGTGCGTGACTTGCCAATCGCATCCGCCACTTGCTGATGAGTCAATTCAAATTCGTCTTGAAGACGCTCCAATGCTTGGGCTTCTTCAATTGCATTGAGGTCTTCGCGCTGAATGTTTTCAATCAATGCCATCGCAACCGCCGCACGGTCTTCGACATTTTTGACCACGCAAGGCACTTGCTTGAGACCGGCTTTACGCGCCGCACGCCAGCGACGTTCGCCAGCGATGATTTCGTATTTGTCCGCCTCAACCTGACGCACAACAATCGGCTGGATAATCCCTTGCGACTCTATCGATGAGGCCAACTCTTCGAGCGCTTCAGGCTCCATCTCTTTGCGGGGCTGATACACGCCCGGTTGTAACGCATTGATACTCAGTTCAGTCAAATGCCCATCGGACGACAACGCTTGGCTATTGAGCGCACTTTGCTGTTTCTCACGCGCCAGTGAGCTGGTCGATAGCAGAGCGTCAAGCCCTTTACCTAAACCACGTTTAGACATAAGACGGAATCCTTCGGTTGATTATGCGGGTACTTCTTCGCGGCGAAGCATTTCTCCAGCAAGGGCAAGGTACGCTTTTGCGCCCGCTGAATACTTGTCGTAATACATGGCAGGTTTGCCATGACTCGGCGCTTCGGCCAAGCGAACATTTCGGGGAATAACAGTGCGGTACACTTTGTTGCCAAAGTGCTTTTTGAGTTGATCGGACACTTCATTCGAGAGGCGATTACGCGGGTCATACATGGTGCGTAACAAGCCCTCGATTCTTAGATTTTCGTTGACGACAGCAGCGAGCTTGCTGATTGTATCCATCAATGCCGTTAACCCTTCTAACGCGAAATACTCGCACTGCATCGGAACCAAGACGGAATCAGCTGCAGCCATAGCATTGATTGTAAGAAGGTTTAGCGACGGAGGACAATCGATAAAGATGAAATCATAGTTATCACGAACGGAGGATAAGGCGTGCTTGAGACGCACTTCGCGGGCAAACACTTCCATTAATTTGATTTCTGCGGCGGTGACATCACCGTTAGCCGCGATCAAATCGTAATTGCCAGACGTCTTACGACAGACCACCTCTTCGAACGGTACGTCTTCAACCAGCAGTTCGTAGGCCGTGGCGTCGACTTGGTACTTATCAACACCGCTTGCCATGGTTGCGTTTCCTTGCGGGTCGAGGTCAATGACCAACACTTTGCGCTTAGTCGCAGCCATAGATGCGGCTAAGTTGACACAGGTCGTTGTTTTACCCACGCCACCTTTTTGGTTAGCAATTGCTACGATTTTTCCCACAGTGAACCTCGCTATTAATCCTTGCGCGATAAGATTACTAGATGACGCTCGCCTTCCAACTCTGGAACATTCAAAGCTTTGATCTCGCTCACAGAACACCAGTCGGGCAATTGTTCAATCTCATCCTGAGGCAATTGACCTTTCAGCGCCAGAAACACGCCTGACTCCGCTTTTGGAAGGTGATGACACCAACTGACCATGTCTACCATAGAAGCGAATGCGCGACTTAGAACAGCGTCAAACTTCTCTTCTGGTTGAAACTCTTCGACGCGACTTTGAATCGGCGTCACGTTTTTTATCCCCAGCTCATGCAGCACTTGTTTGATAAAGCGAATGCGTTTGCCGAGACTGTCGAGCAAATAAAAGGTTTTCTCTGGGTGCATGATCGCCAAAGGGATCCCTGGCAATCCTGGACCAGTACCGACATCGATAAAGCGCTCACCGACTAAGTGAGTACTCACAACAATGCTATCCAAGATGTGTTTAACTAACATCTCAAACGGGTCACGCACTGAGGTCAGGTTGTAGGCTTTGTTCCACTTGTCCAGCATTGCCACATAACCCACCAACTGCTCGCGTTGCGCATCAGAGACCTGCAGGTCAGTGGTCGCGATCAGCGCATCGAGTTTGTCACGTAGTGCGCTCATGCCGCTTCCTCACCTTTTTTCAACATACCGTGCTTTTTCAAATGCACCAACAAAATGGAGATTGCGGCTGGCGTAATACCTGAGATACGAGAAGCAATACCAATCGACTCAGGTTTGGCTTCTGACAGCTTGGCAATCACTTCGTTCGACAAACCTTTCACTTGTCGGTAATCCAAATCGAGCGGCAACTTGGTGTGTTCATGACGCAATGATTTCTCAATCTCGTCTTGCTGACGCTTGATGTAACCTTCGTACTTGACTTGTATCTCCACTTGCTCTGCCGCTTGTTGATCATCCAGCGCAGGCTGGAAGGTCTCTAGCGAGGTCAGCTGCTGATAGGTGATTTCAGGGCGACGAAGAAGATCTTCACCGCTTGCTTCACGCACTAACGGAGTTTTCAGTAGATCGTTCAGCGCATCGATCCCCGCCGATTTCGGGTTGATCCAGATATCTTGTAGGCGCTGACGCTCTTTTTCCATCTGCTCGATCTTTTGATTGAATCGCGTCCAACGCGCCTCACTCACCAAGCCCAATTCATGCGCTTTTTCGGTCAAACGCAGATCGGCGTTGTCTTCACGCAGCAGCAAACGGTACTCGGCGCGCGAGGTAAACATGCGGTAAGGCTCTTTCGTGCCCATGGTCGAGAGGTCATCAATCAACACGCCCATGTAGGCTTGGTCGCGTCGCGGGTTCCAACCTTCTTTGCCCTGGCTGTGCAAACTGGCGTTCAAACCGGCCATCAAACCTTGTGCCGCCGCTTCTTCGTAACCGGTGGTACCGTTGATCTGGCCCGCAAAGAACAGACCAGAGATAAATTTGGTTTCATAGGTTTGCTTGAGATCGCGTGGGTCGAAGAAATCGTATTCGATTGCGTATCCCGGACGCACGATGTGCGCGTTTTCAAACCCTTTCATTGAACGCACGATTTGAACCTGAACATCGAACGGCAAGCTGGTGGAAATACCATTTGGGTAGAGTTCGTGTGTCGTCAAGCCTTCCGGCTCAATGAAAATCTGGTGGCTGTTCTTATCCGCAAAGCGCATCACTTTGTCTTCAATCGAAGGACAGTAACGTGGCCCAATCCCTTCAATCACCCCGGCGTACATCGGGCTACGATCGAGGTTGTTGCGGATCACTTCGTGGGTGCTCTCGTTGGTGTGCGTGATGTAACACGGGATCTGCGCCGGATGTTGGCGACGATCACCTAAAAACGAGAATACCGGGGTCGGGTTGTCACCGTGTTGCACTTCTAGCTGTGAAAAATCCACACTGCGTGCATCGATGCGCGGAGGCGTACCGGTTTTCAAACGATCAACGCGGAACGGTAATTCACGCAGACGATCCGCAAGCGCGATCGATGGTGGATCCCCAGCGCGGCCACCAGAAGCGCTTTCCATGCCAATGTGGATCTTGCCACCTAGGAATGTCCCGACGGTGAGTACCACTGCTTTGGCGCGAAACTTGAGACCCATTTGAGTCACCACACCGACCGCCACTTCGTTCTCAACAATCAGGTCATCCACCGATTGTTGGAATAGGGTTAGGTTTGGCGCGTTTTCCAACGCATGGCGAACATACGCTTTGTACAAAGCACGATCCGCTTGAGCGCGAGTGGCGCGTACCGCTGGGCCTTTGGAAGCGTTGAGTGTACGAAATTGAATACCTGCGTGGTCGATGGCTTGTGCCATCAAACCGCCCATTGCATCGACCTCTTTGACAAGATGGCCTTTACCGATCCCACCAATGGCAGGGTTACATGACATCTGTCCTAGGGTGTCGATATTGTGCGTCAGCAACAGCGTCTTTTGACCTGTACGTGCAGACGCGAGGGCGGCTTCCGTTCCTGCATGACCGCCACCGACAACGATGACGTCAAAGTTTTCGTGATAAAGCATGAACTGACCTCAGGTATTCAATCAAGCAATAGAAAAGTTAAAAGAGCGTTATTCTACCTTCTTTCCAAGGGAGAGAAAATGCTTTTGATGCTTTTGTCTTAAAGGGCTGAAACTCTTATATATATAAGATCTATATATATGATCTTTTATTAGATCTACTATTAGGATCGACGATCTCTGTGGATAACTAAAAAATGATCAACAAGATCATGGATCTTTTTATGATCATATCATGTGATCTTACCTTGATCTGATCGAGGATTACCTGGGATCAAAATCGATGGTTATACACAGGGGTTGGCAAAGGTAAAAGTTGTTATTTGGATAACTAAAGGAAGATAACGGGATATCATCTTAGTTATCCACAGATACTTTGGCTAAAAAAGCAGCGAACAGTACGAGAGGAAAAGAGAAGGTGAGGTGAACAGCGGCCAATATTGCGCACAATACTGGCCGAGGAGGGGGATCAGAAACGGTCGATATGAGTTTCTAGCCAGGCTTGTGCCGCATCTTCTGGTACGTCATGGCTAAGGACATCAATCGTAACGCACTCCGCGAGCGGCGTGGCACCTATGTCTTCCAATAGGGCGTAGGCATGTTGGCCTGCTGCGCAAAAGGTATCGTAGCTCGAATCACCAATCGCGATCACCGCATAGTTGACGTTCGCCATATTTGGCGGTGTGTTTTGCAGCGCGGCAATGAAGGGCTGAATGTTGTCTGGGTATTCGCCCGCACCGTGGGTTGAAGTGATGATGAGCCAAGTGCCTTGTGCCTCTATCTCATTCAGATCCGGTTGGTTGTGGATTGTGGTTTCAAAGCCTTGTTCAATCAGCAGATCACTGAGGTGATCGCCCACGTATTCGGCTCCGCCTAAGGTACTGCCTGTTATTATATGGATCATGGGTTTTCCTTACGCCAATAAAAAGCGCGACCGTGTGCCGCGCATTGTGAGTTATTTACCGATACAGAATGAAGAGAAAATTCTGCCTAGTAGGTCATCAGAGCTGAATTCGCCAGTGATCTCATTGAGATGTTGCTGAGCGATACGCAGCTCTTCTGCGAGGATTTCTCCGGCCATGTAGCCTTCAAGTTGCTGCTGACCGATATCGAGGTGCTCGGCCGCTTTGGCGAGTGCATCGAGATGGCGGCGGCGGGCCATAAAGCCACTTTCACTGCTGCCGGAGAAGCCCATACAGGCTTTCAGGTGAGTGCGCAGTGCATCGACGCCAGCGCCCGTTTTTGCGGACAAGCGGATCAGCGTCGGTGTGTTCACATGGCAGATCCCAAGTTCCTCGCCTGTTTGATCGGCTTTATTGCGGATCACGGTCATGCCGATGCTGTCGGGCAGGCGATCGACAAAATCCGGCCAAATCTCTTTGGGATCGGTGGCGTCGGTGGTGGTGCCATCGACCATAAATAGCACGCGATCCGCTTGGGCAATTTCATCCCAAGCGCGCTCGATACCGATTTTTTCCACTTCATCCGACGCATCACGCAGCCCAGCGGTATCAATAATGTGCAAAGGCATGCCGTCAATGTGGATGTGCTCGCGCAGCACGTCACGCGTTGTGCCTGCAATGTCGGTCACAATCGCAGATTCCTTGCCTGATAGCGCATTGAGTAGGCTGGATTTACCGGCGTTAGGTCGACCAGCGATCACCACTTTCATCCCTTCACGCATGATGGCGCCTTGGTTGGCCTCTTTGCGCACAGCTTCTAGGTTGTCGATGATGGTTTGCAGATCGGCGGCGACTTTACCATCGGCGAGAAAATCGATCTCTTCCTCGGGGAAATCAATCGCGGCTTCAACGTAGATACGCAGATGAATCAGTGACTCGACCAGGGTATTAATTCGGCCCGAGAACGCGCCCTGAAGCGATTGGAGCGCCGATTTAGCCGCTTCTTCTGAGCTCGCATCAATCAAATCGGCGATCGCTTCGGCTTGCGCCAAATCGAGCTTGTCATTTAAAAACGCGCGCTCGGAAAATTCCCCTGGGCGTGCGATGCGAATCCCCGGAATATCGACGATGCGTTTGATCAGCATGTCCATCACGACAGGGCCGCCATGCCCTTGAAGTTCAAGGACATCTTCGCCCGTGAACGAGTGGGGATTGGGGAAATAGAGTGCAATGCCTTGGTCTAGTTGGCTGCCATCTTGGGCCATAAACGGCAAATATTCGGCGTAGCGAGGACGCAGTGATTTGCCGGTCACCGCGATAGCCACTTGCTCGGCAAGCGGGCCTGACACGCGAATGATGCCGACACCGCCTCGGCCTGGGGCGGTGGCTTGGGCTACGATGGTCTCTGTGGTCATAAGATTATCTCTATGGTCAATAAACAGCGAATTAGGCGCTGAATCTGTATGGCGCAATGGTCGTCAGCAAATTGTAAACAGCGCAAAACAAAAAGGCGACCTTTTGGCCGCCTTTTGATGATGCTTAGCTGTTACTTCGAATGTAAGCCTTTTTTCTCCAGCGCCTTGTAAATGAGCGTTTGCTGGATAAGTGTTACCACGTTCGAAACCAACCAGTAAAGTACTAGGCCAGACGGGAAGAACAGGAAGAAGAAGGTAAACATCACCGGCATAAAGGTCATGATCTTCTGCTGCATTGGGTCTGTCACTGTGGTTGGGCTCATCTTCTGGATGAGGAACATCGACGCACCCATCAGTAGCGGCAAGATGTAGTATGGGTCTTGCGCAGAGAGGTCGTGAATCCAACCGAAGAACGGCGAGTGACGAAGCTCGACCGATTCCATCAATGCCCAGTAGAGGGCGATGAAGATCGGCATCTGGAGAATAAGCGGTAGACAGCCACCCAGCGGGTTCACTTTCTCTTTCTTATACAGCTCCATCATCTCTTGGCTCATGCGCTGACGGTCATCACCGATACGCTCACGCATTGCTTGCAGCTTAGGCTGAAGCATACGCATTTTCGCCATTGAGGTGTATTGGGCTTTGGTCAGTGGGTACATGGCACCACGGACAATGAACGTGAGGATCATGATAGAGACACCCCAGTTCACCGCAAAGCTCTGAATGAAAGAGAGCAAAGTGTGCAGTGGCTTAGCGATGAACCATAGCCAACCGTAATCGACCACCAAGTCTAGGTTAGGTGCCGTTTCTGCCATCGCGTCTTGCAGTTTTGGACCCACCCACAGCGTGGCGTTGAACTGCGCAGACTCACCATCAGCGATGGTTTTGTTTGGCATGCGAACGCCGATGTCGCCCATATTACCGATCACACGAGTGTACAGATTGGTGCCAGGTTCGTTTCGTGGGATCCATGCACTCGCAAAGTAGTGTTGGATCATCGCTGCCCAACCTTGACCATTCGGTAAGGTAATCGACAGATTACGGCTTTGCATATCATCGAAGCTGTACTTTTTGTAACGGGTGTCGTCACTGGAGTACGCACCGCCACGGTAAGTTGGCATAGTGATGCTGCCACCATCGTCCATCAGGTTTTGACGAAGATGCGCGTACATACCAAAGGTCGCGTTGTTACCTGATAGGTTACGAACATCAAATTCGACATCCACTGCGTAGCTGTCACGCTTTAGGATGTAGGTTTTGGTGTATTCAAGACCGTTGGCCGCGTATGTCATTGGAATGCGTAGCTCATCTTGACCTTCTGCCAAGGTAAAGGTGTCGGCATCAACGGCGTATTGCGGACGATTCGAGCTGCTTAGGTCAATGCCCTGTGGGCCAACAAGGCCACTTTGAGCGATGAACTGGTGGCCCGCTTCGTTTTTGAGAAGAACGAATGGATCGGCGGAATCAAGTTCAGCGGAGTACTGGTTTAGGTCTGCATGAACCACATCACCACCTACCGTATCAATGGTTAACGTCAAAACGTCAGTGGTTACGGTGATGGTTTTTGCTGAAGCTTGTTGTGACGGTGCGGGATCAAGCTCATCTGCAAAAGATGGTGCAGGTAAAGTACTGCTTGATTGTGCCTGCTCAACCGGCTGCGGTGCTGGGTTCTTTGCGACTTGCCATTGTTGGAACAAGAGGAAAGAAACCAGTGCTAGCGCGATTAACAGGATATTACGTTGAGAATCCATCGTTATTTATCTCTGTCTTGTGTTTGGGCTGGTGGAACGGGGTCATAGCCACCTTCATTCAAAGGGTGGCATTTTAATAGACGTTTGCTTGATAACCAACACCCTTTTACAAAACCGTGAGCTTTCAACGCTTCAATGGCATAGGTAGAACAGGTTGGAGTAAAACGACAGCGCGGCCCAATAAGAGGACTAATCAGGCCTTGATAGAGACGGACCAGCCCGATGGCTAGCCACGTGAAGGGCGAGACAGACGCTGCCATAATTTATCAAACAGGGCGAAAATTTCATCATTGCTGAGATCTTGCGCGCTTTTCTTGGCAATAACAACAAAATCTTTATTAGGAAGTTGGTGTTGTTTGTTACGAAAACTTTCGCGAGCAAGGCGTTTAAAGCGATTGCGGCCAACGGCAGTTTTGATTTGCTTTTTAGGTACCGCAAGTCCCAGTCTTGGATGGGAAAGGGTATTGTTACGGGCAATGATGGTGAAATGAGGTGAGCCAGCTCGGTGAGCTTGCTGGAAGACATTTTGATAATGCTCGGGAGTTAACAAACGTAACTCCCGATTGAACGCGTACGTATTCAAAATAAAAAATTATTTTGACAGGCGCGCACGGCCTTTAGCACGACGTGCATTAATTACTTTACGACCGTTCTTAGTTGCCATGCGAGCACGGAAGCCGTGAGTACGCTTGCGCTTTAGAACTGTAGGTTGAAAAGTGCGTTTCATGATAATTACCTTTACTGATCAGTAGTTTTAGGTCGATGTTAACCCGGCGTGGGTCAAAGTGTCTTCTTTATTAAGATAAGGAGGACAAACCGACGCCTCTCAACAAAGAGGCGGAATTGTAATCACTGTCACATTAAGAGTCAATGATGAAATTCCGCGCCGGGGGATTATACGTAGTGTGAGCAAAATCTCAAGGATCAAAGGATCCTTATCGGCGATCCTTGTCGCTGTTTACCGGTGATCCCTTTCAGCGATAGTTACTCAGCGCCTACCTGTCTTAAGAACTTCTTCAGCCTTGGATCTTGTGGGTGATTGAAGAGTTCATCTGGCGATCCCTGCTCAACAATATGGCCTTCAGCCATAAAGATCACGCGATCCGCCACTTCTTTTGCAAACTGCATTTCATGAGTGACCACCAGCATGGTTTGGTGCTTGGTGGCGAGATCTTTCATCAGTTGTAATACCTCACCCACCCATTCAGGGTCGAGGGCTGAGGTGGGTTCATCAAACAGCAGCAGTTCCGGTTGCAGCGCCATCGCTCGACCAATGCCGACCCGTTGCTGCTGACCACCAGAGAGGGCCGCTGGGTAGCTGTCGCCTTTGTCACTAAGGCCAATATCGTCGAGGATTTGCTGCGCGCGAGCCAGCGCTTGCTCTTTTTTCCAGCCACGTACGGTAATCAGCCCTTCGGCAATGTTTTGTCTGGCGGTCATATGTGCAAACAGCGCGTAGTTTTGAAACACAAAGCCGGTTTTGCGCCTTAGGGCTAACACGTCCGATTTGGTGTGTTTGGCACTGTCGACCGTAACATCATCAATAGTGATGGTGCCTTGATCGGCATTCTCAAGGAAATTCACACAGCGCAGCAGCGTCGATTTGCCGGTACCACTTGAGCCGATGATTACGATGATTTCGCCCTGTTTGATGCTGAGATCAATCCCTTTGAGTACTTCGCTGTCACCAAAGCGCTTATGAATATTGGTCAGTGTAATCATCGTACGTACGCCTTATTGAGTTTCGCTTCGGCCCAAATCTGCACGCGGGTCAAAATGACCACCACGCCCCAGTAAATCAGCGCAACCGCCAAAAACGCTTCGAAAAAACGAAAACTGGATGACGCTTCCATCTGCGCTTTGGCCATGATCTCGGCCACGCCAAGGGTAAAAGCAAGCGAGGTCGATTTGATCATGTCGATAAAGTAGTTCATCAGCGATGGCAGCGCTACGCGCGTTGCTTGCGGCAAAATAATGCGGCGCATGGCTTGAGGTGTCGTCATACCCACCGACAAGCTCGCCTCCATTTGGCTGCGATCGATGCCGATGATGGCGGCGCGAATGCTCTCTGCCATATAGGCGGCAAAGTGGAGCGTTAAGCCAATCACTGCGGCGCTAAAGGCATCGAGTCCCACCAATAAAGGAAAAATTTGTGGCAGGCCATAATAAAGAAGAAACAGCTGCACCAACAGCGGCGTACCACGGAAGAAGCTGATATAGAGCTGACTCAACTGATCGAGCACTGGGACGCGAAATACGCGAATATTGGCCAATATCACGGCTAAAATTAGTGAAAACACCAAACCCCAAGTGGCCATTTCCATGGTGGTGCCAAGGTACTTGAGCAGTATTGGCATCAGGTTGAGCATGTAATTAAAGTCGAATCCCATTACGTATCCCAATGACTAAGGCGAGAAAAACAAAACCCACTGCAAGCAAGAGAGCAGTGGGTTTTTTCGTCAATCCGAAACGGATTTATGGAGGCGGAGCCGATTACTGAGTAATGTCAGCGCCAAACCACTTTTGAGAAATTTGCTCTAGTGTACCGTCAGCACGCATTTCTGCCAGTGCTTTGTTCACTTCTGCTTGCAGTTTTTGGCCGTTCTCATTGTTCACAAATGGCCATGCGTTTTGAATGGTTTCAAACGGCTGACCGGCTAATTGTAGCGGTAGGCCCGTTTTTTTGATCAGCTCAAGTGCAGAGAGACGGTCCATAACAAACGCATCCGCGCGGCCTAGTGCCACATCGTGTTCGATACCTGTGTCGTAGGTTTTGATGTTGATTTTGCCGTCTTTGTCGTAGCTGCGTAGCAGTTGCTCAAAGTTTGAACCTAGGTTCACCGCAACGGTTTTACCTGCGAGATCTTCCACGCCTTGGATGTCGTCGTTACCTTTACGCACGGTGATTTGCGCACCATCTACGACGTATGGGTCAGCAAACAGGTATTTCGCTTGGCGCGCTTCTGTCATGGTGATCTGGTTTGAGATGGTGTCGATGCGGCCCGTCTCTAACAGACCAAACAGACCTGAGAAGTTGGCGGTCACGTATTCCACTTGATAGTCGTTACGTTTGCCAATCTCATCCCATAGATCCACTTCAAAGCCTTGCAGCTTGTCTTGCTCAACGAAGGTGAACGGGAAGTAACGGCCAGACATACCCACTTTGACCTCAGTCGCAGCTTGAACGGTGGCAGCAGAAAGTGCGATAACGGCAACAGCCGCTTTAATCCAGTTTTTCATTTTACAACTCCTAAAATTTATAGGGAGAAATACTACTGTCATCCTTGTCATTTAGATAAATAACAAGTTGCCATAATCTAGATGGATGCGGAATAAGATTATAGCTGTGGATAATCATTGACGCTCTATTGATGGGGTTGGGGCGACTTCTGGCGCCGAGATCCGCAAAATATGATCGCTGTGAAACTATTCATTCACAGAGTTATCACCAGATCGACGATCCTGCGATCATTGCGCCATTGTGGATCAATGTGTGGGTAAAAATGGGGCAGGGTGTGATGATCTCACCAATAATGGCAGAAATATTGTGAATAACTTCGATCTTATTCACTGGATCCTCGATCAATCGCTGGCGATCTCGGTTATCAACAGGTAAAATTGCCAGTCTTTTCCGATCATAGAATTACGAGTGAGGGCATCGTGTCATCTTCGCTTTGGTTGCAATGTTTGCAACAGCTTCAAGAAGAGCTTCCAGCAACTGAATTCAGCATGTGGGTCCGTCCTTTACAAGCTGAGCTCAACGACAATACTCTCACTTTATTTGCGCCCAACCGTTTTGTCCTTGATTGGGTTCGCGATAAATACCTCAACAGCATCACCCGTCTTTTGCAGGAATATTGTGGCAACGATATTCCTCATTTACGTTTTGAGGTGGGCAGTCGCCCTGTGCAAGCGCAGGCACCTGCACCCAAACGCACCCCGGCCGATGTGGCGGCGGAATCGTCAGCCCCGGCACAATTGCAAGCGCGTAAGCCTGTGCATAAAACCTGGGATGATGACCCGCAAGCGATGGCAGACATCAACCACCGCTCCAATGTGAACCCCAAGCATAAGTTCAACAACTTTGTTGAAGGTAAATCGAACCAATTGGGCTTGGCGGCGGCACGTCAGGTGTCGGACAACCCAGGCGCGGCGTACAACCCGCTCTTTCTGTACGGCGGTACCGGTTTGGGTAAAACCCACTTGCTGCACGCCGTGGGCAATGCGATTGTCGACAACAAACCCAACGCGAAAGTGGTTTACATGCACTCAGAGCGTTTTGTGCAAGATATGGTGAAAGCGCTGCAAAACAACGCGATTGAAGAGTTCAAACGTTACTACCGCAGTGTGGATGCCCTCTTGATCGATGACATTCAGTTTTTTGCCAACAAAGAGCGTTCACAAGAAGAGTTCTTCCATACCTTCAACGCCTTGCTTGAGGGCAATCAGCAGATCATCTTGACCTCGGATCGCTACCCGAAAGAGATCAACGGCGTAGAAGATCGCCTGAAATCCCGCTTCGGTTGGGGATTGACGGTCGCCATTGAGCCACCTGAGCTTGAAACGCGCGTCGCCATCTTGATGAAAAAAGCGGAAGATCACCAAATCCATCTGGCCGATGAAGTGGCGTTCTTTATTGCTAAGCGCCTGCGCTCCAACGTTCGTGAGCTTGAAGGGGCGCTCAATCGGGTGATTGCGAACGCCAACTTTACGGGTCGTCCTATTACGATCGATTTTGTGCGTGAAGCTCTGCGTGATCTGCTTGCCTTACAAGAAAAGCTGGTCACCATCGACAATATTCAAAAAACGGTCGCGGAATACTACAAAATCAAAGTGGCGGATCTGCTCTCGAAGCGCCGCTCTCGTTCGGTTGCGCGACCTCGTCAATTGGCGATGGCGCTGGCTAAAGAGCTGACCAACCACAGCTTGCCAGAGATTGGCGATGCCTTTGGTGGTCGCGATCATACGACCGTACTTCATGCGTGTCGTAAGATTGAACAACTGCGTGAAGAGAGTCACGATATTAAAGAGGATTACTCCAACTTAATCCGTACTCTTTCTTCGTAAATCGCGCTATTCTAACGGTTTATATTCATGGCCAAGGTAGGGCTCAATCCCTTATCGTGGCCATGTTTGTTCTCTTCGCCAACAACAAGATTTCTTTAAGAGCGTGCTATGAAATTTTCCATTCAACGTAGTCATCTGCTGAAACCACTGCAGCAAGTCTCAGGGGCGTTAGGTGGCCGTGCCACTCTACCTATCCTTGGTAACTTATTGATCAAAGTAGTGGACAACCAACTGACGTTGACGGCGACGGATTTAGAAGTCGAGCTGGTCAGCCGTGTGCAGCTTGAAGGTGAATTTGAAGCGGGCAGCGTGACTGTCCCGTCGCGTAAGTTTCTTGATATTTGCCGTGGACTGCCTGATGACGCGGTGATCACATTTGTTTTAGAGGGCGATCGCGTGCAACTGCGCTCTGGTCGTAGTCGTTTCTCTCTCTCTACACTGCCAGCCAGCGATTTTCCAAACATTGAAGATTGGCAGAGTGAAGTCGAACTCTCCCTGACGCAAAGTGAACTGCGTGGACTAGTAGAAAAAACGCAGTTTTCGATGGCGAACCAAGACGTGCGTTACTACCTCAATGGCATGTTGTTTGAGATTGAAGACACCACGCTGCGCAGCGTGGCCACCGATGGTCACCGTATGGCGGTCGCGCAAACTCCGCTGGTCGGTGAGTTTGCCAAAAAGCAGATCATCGTGCCGCGTAAAGGGGTGCTGGAATTAGTCAAGTTGCTGGATGCGCCAGAGCAACCTGTGGTGTTGCAAATTGGTAGCTCAAACCTGCGCGCTGAGGTCAACAATTACGTCTTTACCTCTAAGCTGGTGGACGGTCGTTTCCCTGACTACCGCCGCGTGATGCCACAAAGCACCACCAAAACATTGGAAGCGGGCTGCGATGAGCTGCGCCAAGCGTTCTCGCGTGCGGCGATCCTCTCGAATGAGAAGTTTCGTGGCGTGCGCGTTAACCTCGATGGCAGCGAAATGCGCATTACCGCCAACAACCCAGAGCAAGAAGAAGCGGAAGAGATGCTCGATGTTCACTTTGACGGCGAGCCGATTGAGATTGGCTTTAACGTCAGCTATGTGCTGGATGTGCTTAATACGCTGCGCTGCGAGACCGTGAGAGTCTCAATGTCTGATGCCAACGCCAGTGCGTTAATTGAGAACAGCGTCGATGACAGTGCCATGTACGTGGTGATGCCGATCCGACTCTAGCATGCCGCTCTCTCGTCTTGTTATTAAGCAATTTCGCAATATCAAAGCCTGTGATATCTCGTTATCATCAGGCTTTAACTTTCTTATTGGCCCGAACGGCAGCGGGAAAACCAGTGTTCTGGAAGCCATTTATTTACTGGGCCACGGTCGGTCGTTCAAAAGCAGTTTGACCGGGCGAGTGATTCAAAATGACCATGATGAGCTGTTTGTTCACGGTCGTTTTTTGAACTCGGATCAATTTGAGCTACCCATTGGCATTAATAAGCAGCGTGATGGCTCAACAGAGGTTAAAATAGGCGGTCAATCTGGGCAAAAGTTAGCCCAGTTGGCGCAAGTGTTACCACTGCAACTGATTCATCCTGAAGGGTTTGATCTGTTGACCGATGGGCCGAAACATCGCCGTGCATTTATTGATTGGGGCGTATTTCATACCGAATCGGCCTTTTATGATGCATGGGGGCGTTTTAAGCGCCTAAACAAACAGCGCAACGCACTGCTGAAAACGGCGCGTAGCTATCGAGAGCTCAGTTATTGGGATCAAGAGATGGCGACACTGGCGGAAAACATCAGTCGTTGGCGTGGTGAGTACGTTGAGCAATTGACGCACAAAGCCGAAGAGATATGCCGGGCATTTTTGCCTGAGTTTGATATCTCGCTCAAGTATTATCGTGGTTGGGACAAAGAGACGCCATACCAAGCGATTCTCGAGAGCCACTTTGAGCGCGACCAGGCGCTGGGTTACACCTTCAGTGGCCCAAACAAGGCGGATTTACGCATTAAGGTAAATGGTACGCCAGTGGAAGATGTCCTGTCTCGGGGTCAGTTAAAGTTGATGGTGTGCGCGCTACGCGTAGCACAAGGCCAACACCTGACTGAGATGACGGGCAAGCAATGCATCTACTTGATAGATGACTTTGCCTCTGAATTAGACAGTCAACGTCGCAAGCGTCTTGCCGATTGCTTGAAACAGACGGGGGCTCAAGTTTTTGTCAGCTCTATTACTGAAAGCCAAATCAGCGACATGCGTGATGAAAATGGCAGGATGTTCCATGTGGAACATGGCACAATAGAGCAAAATATATAGCGGAAGATAACTCATGGCTGAAAATTACGATTCATCGAGTATTAAAGTACTAAAGGGTCTGGATGCGGTTCGTAAGCGTCCGGGTATGTACATCGGCGACACGGATGATGGCACCGGTCTGCACCACATGGTCTTTGAGGTGGTAGATAACTCAATTGATGAAGCGTTGGCGGGTCACTGTAAAGACATCGTGGTGACCATTCATGAGGATAACTCTGTCTCTGTCAACGATGATGGCCGTGGTATCCCAACAGAGCTTCACCCGGAAGAGAAAGTCTCGGCGGCAGAAGTGATCATGACCGTGCTTCACGCAGGCGGTAAATTTGATGACAACTCGTACAAAGTATCGGGTGGTCTGCACGGTGTGGGCGTGTCGGTGGTGAACGCGTTGTCTAAGAAAGTGACGCTGACAATCCATCGCGGTGGCAAAATTCACACTCAAACTTATCACCATGGTGAACCTCAAGCGCCACTGGCTGTGATTGGTGAGACAGAAAAGACGGGCACAGAAATTCGTTTTTGGCCGAGTGAAGAGACGTTCTCTAACACTGAGTTCCATTACGACATTCTTGCAAAGCGTTTGCGTGAGCTCTCTTTCCTAAACTCTGGTGTTTCGATCAAGTTACGTGATGAGCGTGAAGAAGACAAACAAGATCACTTCATGTACGAAGGGGGTATTCAAGCCTTTGTCGATCACTTGAACACCAACAAAACTCCAATTATTGAGAAAGTATTCCATTTCAACTCAGAACGTGAAGATGGCATCGCAGTCGAAGTGGCGATGCAGTGGAATGATGGTTACCAAGAGAATATCTTCTGTTTCACCAACAATATTCCACAACGTGATGGTGGTACTCACCTTGCCGGTTTCCGTGCGGCATTGACGCGTACCTTGAACTCGTTCATGGACAAAGAAGGCTTCTCGAAGAAAGCGAAAACCGCAACGTCTGGTGATGATGCGCGTGAAGGTCTCACCGCGGTTATCTCGGTGAAAGTACCTGATCCCAAGTTCTCAAGCCAAACCAAAGACAAGCTGGTTTCTTCTGAAGTGAAATCTGCGGTTGAGTCTGCCATGGGCGAGAAACTGTCAGAGTTCCTTGTTGAGCATCCAACAGAAGCAAAAATCGTTTGTACCAAGATCATTGATGCAGCACGTGCTCGTGATGCGGCGCGTAAAGCACGTGAGATGACTCGCCGTAAAGGCGCCCTAGACCTTGCTGGTCTGCCAGGTAAATTGGCGGACTGTCAGGAAAAAGATCCAGCACTGTCTGAACTCTACATAGTGGAGGGTGACTCGGCAGGCGGCTCCGCAAAACAAGGCCGTAACCGTAAGAACCAAGCGATTCTTCCTCTGAAAGGTAAAATCCTTAACGTAGAGAAAGCGCGTTTCGACAAGATGCTTTCTTCTCAAGAGGTGGCGACGCTGATCACTGCGCTTGGCTGTGGTATCGGTCGTGACGAATACAACCCAGACAAACTGCGTTACCACAACATCATCATCATGACCGATGCGGACGTCGATGGTTCGCACATCCGTACGCTACTGTTGACCTTCTTCTACCGTCAAATGCCTGAGCTGATTGAGCGTGGTTACGTCTACATTGCTCAGCCACCGCTGTACAAAGTGAAGAAGGGTAAGCAAGAGCAGTACATCAAAGATGAAGAAGCGATGAACCAGTACCAAGTCTCTTTGGCCCTAGACAACGCAGCGCTGCACGTCAACGCGGACGCGCCAGCGTTGGCGGGTGAATCTCTAGAGAAGCTGGTTCAGCAATACAATGCTGGCATCAAGCTGGTGGATCGCATGAGCCGCCGTTACCCGCACGCCTTGATTCATGAGTTGATTTACGTGCCACGTTTGACCGCAGAGCAGTGTCATGACGCTGCTGTGGTAGAGGCTTGGACCAAGACTTTGGTTGAGCAGTTGAACGCTAAAGAAGTGGGCGCAAGTCAGTACCAATATGAAGTAGAGCAGCATGCTGAGCTCGGCTTGAACTTGCCGAAAATCATCGTGCGCACACATGGCGTAAGACACGAATACGCACTGAGCATCGATTTGATCAACTCGAAAGAGTTTGCCAAGTTGGGCGAGCTTTCTGAAGCGCTGAATGGCCTTATTGAAGAGGGCGCGTACATCAAACGTGGTGAACGCACTCAGCCTGTGAGCAGCTTTGTCGAAGCGCTAGAGTGGCTGATCAAAGAGTCTCGCCGCGGATTGAGCACACAGCGATACAAAGGTCTGGGTGAGATGAACCCGGATCAGCTTTGGGAAACCACCATGGACCCAGAAACGCGTCGCATGATGCAAGTGACCATCGAAGATGCCGTTGGCGCCGATCAGCTCTTCACGACATTGATGGGTGATCAGGTTGAGCCTCGTCGTCACTTTATCGAAGAGAACGCGTTGAAAGTAGCGAACTTGGATGTGTAAAGTTCCTAGTTTCTAGAATTAGAAAAAGCGCAGGTCGAACGATCTGCGCTTTTTTATTGGTTTCTATTTTCCATTTCAATCCAATACATTGTCCCACTCTAGGCACTAGGAACTAGGAACTAGGAACTAGAAACTTTTTTACTCTCTCCTCTTGAAACCATTTTGGCCGATCCCTATATCTATTGTTGAAGAGGGAAGCTGTCTTGCTCCGATGAGAAGAAACAGACCTTCTGGACTCGCTGAAGAGGTATCGCTCCTATGAGGATGGCCTTAACAGCACACGTTAACACTGAGTTTGTTGCTATGTCCTACGTGCTGGCCCTATAGAGGCAGCCAGAGGAATAGTGAACGAATCCCTTAGTCGCTAGGGGGCGAGTTAATCATCGTCCCTACACAGTCACGACTAAGACTATTGCTTAATCAAGAGGATAGTATGATGAGAACTGTAGATTTCACTCCTTTATACCGCAACGCGATTGGTTTTGACCGTCTTCTTAATATGATGGAAGCCAACAGCACGAAAAACAGCTCCGGCGGTTACCCTCCGTATAACATCGAACAGAAAGATGAAAACCACTACCGTATTACCATGGCAGTGGCAGGCTTTGCTGAAGAGCAGCTTGAACTGACGCAAAAAGAGAACACCTTAATTGTTAAAGGTGAGCGTAAAGACGAAGAGGGTAAGAACTATATTTACCAAGGCATTGCTGAGCGTGACTTTGAGCGCAAGTTCCAATTGGCCGACTATGTGAAAGTCACCGGCGCGAGTATGGAAAATGGCTTGCTGCACGTTGATCTTGAGCGTGAAATTCCTGAAGCGATGCAACCGCGTAAAATTGCCATCAGCTCAAGCCAGTTGCTGGAAAACAAATAAGCGAGCCTGTGCGCCGCTATGCTGCGGATATAAAATGCGGGTATAAATAGTGAAAGAGCGCCAATCGGCGCTCTTTTTTATGCTTGGTAATGTTAGGGCGATTAGCCCTGCTGGTAGGCTTTTTGCACTTCTTCCGCGATGATTTGGATGCCTTGTTGCATCATCTCGTCGTCTTGTACATAGTTCATTCGCAGGCACTGGTGCGCATGATCCCACTCATCTTCTTGGCCGATAAAGAAGTACTCACCCGGAACAATCAACACCCCGCGTGCTTTCAAACGTTGGTAGAGCTCCATGGTGGTGATAGGCAGCGCATCAAACCAGAGCCAGAGGAAAATCGCCCCTTCTGGCTTGTGAATACGAAAGCGCGGATCGGTAATTGCCTCTTGCAGCAGTTCGACCGCACGCTGAGATTTTTGCTGATAAAACGGTTTGATGACCTCTTCACTCAAGCGCAGAAGATCGCCTTTTTCAATCATATGATGTGCCAGCGCCGGCCCCACACTGCCTGGCGCTAGGCTAATAATACCATTCATGTTGGTGAGCGCTTGTGTGATGGCTTCATTGGCAATCACAATCCCACAGCGCACGCCAGGCAAGCCTAACTTGGACAAACTCATGCAGAGAATGGTGTTCTCATTCCAAAAGGGCGTCACCTCCTCAAAAATGATGTTGGGGAAGGGCACGCCGTAGGCGTTGTCGATGATCAGCGGAATGTGGTTGTCGCGCGCGAGTTTATCGAGCTTGATGATCTCCTCATCGGTCAGCACATTACCCGTCGGGTTGGTCGGGCGAGACGCGCAGATCGCCGCAATCGAGTCATCGATCTTTAGTTGCTCAAAATCGACGTGGTATTTGAACATGCGATTGTCGAGTTGCTCAATTTCCGGGTGGTAAGAGACAAAAATATCCTCATCAATGCCCGCATCCCCATAGCCAATGTACTCAGGCGCTAACGGCAGCAGAATCTTTTTGTGTGAGCCATCGGGCTGCGTGCCTGCCAGCAAATTAAACAGGTAAAAAAAGCCGCTTTGACTGCCATTGGTTAAGCTGATGTTTTTCTCACTGACCTCCCAGCCATAGGTCTCTTTCAGCAGGGCAGCGAGTGCTTTGACGAAGGCATCTTTGCCTTGTGGGCCATCATAATTGGCGAGCGCTTGAATCCACTCGCCGCTGGTCAGCATCTCTTGGCTGGCTTGGTGAAAGTAATCAATCATGGCGGGAATGGCCGCAGGGTTACCGCCACCGAGCATGATGGCGCCGGGTGTGCGTAGACCATCATTGAGGTCGTCCATTAATTGGGTAATGCCGGAATATTGATTGAATTTTTCACCAAACTTTGAGAACTGCATGACTCACTAACCTTGATTTGATTATTGCTTTACTGAATGGGTGTGCTGATCAGTGCGTGGCTGACCAATAGAGTAATCCTTGAACATACAGCAATGGCAATGTGAGGCAAAGCACTATTTTAGTGCGCAGAACTGGTCTGTTTTGTTGGCATAAAAAAGCCCAACTCATTGAGTTGGGCTTGGTGTCATCTATCCGTACGCGCGATTATTTCTGCAGAAGAGAAATGTCGGCAATCTGCAAGAACAAGTTACGTAGGTTGTTCAGCAGTGTTAGACGGTTCTTCTTCAGTGCTTCGTCATCAGCCATAACCATGACGTTATCGAAGAAGGCATCCACAGGCTCACGTAGACCTGCTAGCTTGCTGAGTGCTTCTTGGTAGTTGCCCGTTGCGAACGCAGGCTCGAGCGCTTCTGTCATCACTTCAACGCTTTCCGCCAGTGCTTTCTCTGCGTCTTCTTGTAGAAGAGCGAGATCGATTTCTGCGGCCAGCTCACCATCGAACTTCGCTAAGATGTTACCGACACGTTTGTTCGCTGCGGCGAGTGCTTCCGCGGCTTCTAACTCACGGAAGTGAGAGACCGCTTTAACGCGCTGGTCGAAGTCTGCTGGTTTGGTTGGACGGTTCGCCAGTACCGCTTGGATGATGTCCACGCTGAAGCCTTGGTCTTTGTACCATGCATTGAAACGGCCGAGCATGAATTCGATAACGTCGTTTGCAACGTTCGCGTTGGTGAGCTTGTCGCCAAACAGAGACTGCGCTTTCGCGATAAGGTCTGTTAGGTCTAGGTTGTAGCCGTTTTCGACAATGATACGTAGTACACCTAGAGATGCGCGGCGCAGTGCGAATGGGTCAGAGCCTTTAGGTGCTTGGCCAATACCGAAGATACCTACAATGGTATCGAGCTTGTCAGCCATAGCGACAGCAGATGAGATTCCTGTGCTTGGTAGGGCGTCACCGGCGAAACGCGGCATGTACTGCTCGTAAAGCGCTAGAGCCACTTGCTCGTCTTCACCATCGTGGGTTGCGTAGTGCATGCCCATCACACCTTGAGTATCGGTAAATTCGAATACCATAGAGGTCATTAGGTCACACTTAGCAAGAAGACCTGCACGCTTCGATTTTTCAACGTCAGCATCGATCTGCTCAGCGATGTAGCCAGCAAGCTCAGTGATGCGATCAGTTTTGTCTTTGATAGTACCAAGCTGCTTTTGGAAGATCGCTTGCTCTAGCTCAGGGAGACGGTCGATAAGCGGGCGCTTACGGTCAGTGTTAAAGAAGAACTCGGCATCCGCCAGACGTGGACGCACCACCTTCTCGTTACCTTCGATGACGTAGCGAGGCTCTTTCGATTCGATGTTCGATACGAAGATGAAGTTAGGCAGTAGCTTCTTGTTCTCGTCATAGACAGGGAAGTACTTCTGGTCACCTTTCATGGTGTAAACCAGCGCTTCAGAAGGCACTTTTAGGAACTCTTCTTCAAACTTCGCGGTTAGAACCACTGGCCATTCAACCAGAGACGTGACTTCTTCAACGAGATCATCTTCTAGGTCAGCAACACCACCAAGCGCTGCTGCTGCTTTTTGCGAGTCAGCAAGGATGATCGCTTTACGCGCCTCAAAGTCGGCCATGACTTTACCGCGCTCTTCTAGGATAGCAGGGTATTGCTCGGCAGAATCGATAGTGAACTCTTGTTCACCCATGAAGCGGTGACCACGGAGTGTGCGGCTGGATGCGACACCTAGGATCTCACCTTCAATCAGCTCAGAGCCCATTAGCATGGTCAGTGTTTTAACTGGGCGGATAAACTGAGTCGTCTTGTCACCCCAACGCATTGGCTTAGCGATTGGTAGGTTACCCAGTGCTTTAGCGGCTAGGTCGACTACGATGTCAGACGTTGCTTGGCCTTTCACTTCTTGTTTGAACAGTAGCCATTCGCCTTTGTCTGTCACTAGACGGTCAGCTTGTTCAACCGTGATGCCGTTACCACGTGCCCAGCCTTGAGCCGCTTTAGTTGCGTTACCGTCAGCATCGAATGCGACAGAAACCGCAGGACCGCGCTTCTCAACCACTTTGTCCGCTTGGCCTTCCGCTAGCGCTGAAACCTTAAGCGCTAGACGACGAGGCGCGGCGTACCATTTCACACCTTCGTGTGCTAGGTCTGCGCCTTTTAGCTCAGCTTCGAAGTTTGCTGCGAACGCTTCCGCTAGAGTGCGAAGTTGCGTTGGTGGTAGCTCTTCAGTACCCAGTTCAATTAGAAATTCTTTCGCCATGATTACTTCTCCTCGCTCTTTGCATCTTGGGTACGGCACATTGGGAAGCCTAGTGCTTCACGTGATGCGTAGTAGGCTTCTGCAACAGATTTAGTCAGGTTGCGGATACGAAGGATGTAACGTTGGCGCTCGGTGACCGAGATGGCTTTACGTGCGTCTAACAGGTTGAAAGCGTGCGCCGCTTTCAAGATGCGCTCGTAAGCGGGTAGAGGTAGAGGTTTCTCTAGCTCAAGGAGTTCTTTCGACTCTTTTTCACACTGGTCGAAGAAACTAAATAGGAAATCGACGTCAGCGTGCTCAAAGTTGTACGTTGACTGCTCCACTTCGTTTTGGTGGAAGATATCACCGTATGTCACGTTCGAGCCGTCTGGTGCGACGTTCCATACTAGGTCGTAAACGGAGTCAACTTCTTGGATGTACATAGCAAGACGCTCGATACCGTAAGTGATCTCACCAGTCACCGGTTTACACTCTAAGCCACCGACTTGTTGGAAGTAGGTAAACTGCGTCACTTCCATACCGTTTAGCCAAACTTCCCAGCCTAGACCCCAAGCGCCTAGCGTTGGGTTCTCCCAGTTATCTTCAACGAAACGAATATCGTGGACTAGCGGGTCGATACCCAACACTTCCAGTGAGCCTAGGTACAACTCTTGAATGTTGTCTGGCGATGGCTTAAGTGCCACTTGGAACTGGTAGTAGTGCTGAAGACGGTTAGGGTTTTCACCGTAACGGCCATCGGTAGGACGACGAGAAGGCTGAACGTAAGCGGTTGACATTGGCTCTGGGCCAAGGGCGCGCAAACATGTCATTGGGTGAGAGGTACCTGCACCTACTTCCATGTCGAGTGGTTGAACAATGGTACAGCCTTGTTGGGCCCAATAATCCTGCAGCGCGAGGATCATACCTTGAAAGGTTTTGATGTCGTATTTTTGCATAGTATTCGCGCGATTCTCTGAGAAAGTTCTGTCTAAATGAAGAAAAAATAACAATCAAGTATACCGAGATATTCGATGTCCGAGTAGAGCAAATCGGGAGAAATTCTCGCTGAAAAATCTCCTTTAATGGAATTTTATCGACTTAATGACCAAATTTTTCTTAAAGTCGCATTTCTATGAGAAATCTCGCCGAACGCCCCTTTGGGTATATGCGCACGTTTGCGACTTGAGATTTTTCAGTGAGATGGATAGAATTGCCGCCATCTTTGGGGAGTAGCTGACCAAATAGAGGGCTTCTGTTTGGTTCGACCGTCAACATAATCGGTGCAAAATCACCGTGGCGCTCGAGATTCATCGCCCGATGAATTAAGCAAGACCTTAGATAAACATCGTGAACCGGGGTGGGGCGCGAGGTTTGTCTATGGTAAAAAATAATAATCCTGCCCCAATGAGCATGTCGTGAGCGTTTTAGCCATTTCTATTACTACTGTTGCCCTTGCTGAGATTGGCGACAAAACCCAATTATTGTCTTTATTGTTGGCCAGTCGGTATCGCAAACCCATCCCGATTATAGCGGCGATCTTTTTTGCCACCATCGCCAATCATGCCCTTGCGGCGTGGCTCGGTGTGGTTGTTGCGGATTACCTCTCGCCAGAGGTACTCAAGTGGGTCGTTGTTGCCAGCTTTTTGGCGATGGCTGGCTGGGTGCTGATCCCCGATAAACTCGATGATGAAGAATCCATTTCCAATCGCGGCCCTTTTGTCGCGAGCTTTGTTGCGTTTTTTATTGCTGAGATTGGCGATAAAACCCAAATTGCGACCTCGATTCTTGGCGCCCAGTTTGCTGACGCGCTGACTTGGGTTATTTTAGGCACCACCATTGGTATGTTGGCGGCGAACGTGCCGGTTGTTGCGATTGGTAAGCTTTCTGCGCACAAGATGCCGCTAGGTTTGATTCGTAAAGTCACCGCACTGCTGTTTGTCGCGCTCGCTTTAGGCGCGGCCTTATGGCCATGATGGCCTCGGCGTCACACAGGCAACATTTGCCCTGAGTCGTGATCCAGGTTTGATTTGCCACTGTGCGTGCGTGTTAACGTAGTGCTGTCGATGATAGCGAGAGGGCAAATGCATGCTGACACGTTACATGGGTATCACACCGAAAAGTCAAAGTTATCTGTTCACTTTTGGTTTGGCGCTTTGCTTATTGGCACTCCCACTGACCGATATGTGGCTGCCTATTGTTGCCGGCTCGTTTATATTAACCGGTCTCACGGTGGAGGCCTGGATTCGAGTCGCGCACATCATCCCAATGCATGAAGAGATGCGGGCGATGCAAAAGCAGTTGCAAAAACTGCAAGCAGAAGTGCGCAGCCTGGAGTACGACGAATAGCGACCCGAAGTCGAGAGAATCAAATCAACAACGGCAGCCAGATGGGCTGCCGTTTTTGTTTGCGAGATCGTTGTTGTTGGGGAGATCTTAGGCGACCCCTTTCTTAATCAAGTATTGATATGGCACAGCGTCGGTCTGCGCAGCCAGCAACTGGTGATCCATAAAACGACAAAAACTCGGGATGTCGCGGGTGGTCGAGGGGTCATCCGCTGTGACCAGTAATACATCGCCATCGTCCATGTTTCGAATTGTCTTCCTGACCATCATAACGGGCTCCGGACAGCGAAGTCCTTCTGCCTCTAAGGTGTGGGTTGCCTGGGTGGTATCGATAGTCATCGGGCGCTCTTTGTCAGGTCAATTAGGCGCTTGATAATACTGGCGGTGAAAAAAACTTCAATAAGCACTTGGCAAATGGATCATTTTGTTTTAACTTAGTTAACAACTTGGTAACATTTAAAGCTCAAGGCAGGGATACGCTGACTTGAGTTGACACCAGCAAGGAGCGCTTATGTTGACCGCATTGGATCGATTGACCATTTACTCGGTGCTTTGCTTGATCTCATTTTGCGCGCTTGTGTTACGCGCCCCGGCGGACGCTTCCTTCATGCCTTTGCTCGGTATGGTGGCCTGCGTGACAGGGATATGGTTAGAGATGCACCGATTTTCAAAAGCCTCTGACGAACATAGAGGTTAACGCTTCCCTTCCTAGTGGCGTTGACCTAACCCCATCTCCAAATACATTCCGACACTATCCCCCAGTTTTCTTGGGCTTCCCCGCTGAAAGGCGGGATTTTTTTTTCTTAGCGGTTACACTAACAATACCTTATCTCCAGAGTGGTCATTGTGGAACTAGAAGATGTGTATCGCCGCGACCTCAATTTATTGGTTGCACTGCGAGTCTTGATTGAAGAGTGCAGCGTGAGCAAAGCGGCGCAGCGGCTCAATTTGAGTCAATCGGCCATGAGCCGTGTGTTGGGGCGATTGCGTGATTTACTGGGCGATCCCTTGTTTACCCGTCAAGGTCAGCAGCTTATCCCGACAGAAAAAGCGTTGGAGATAGATCGCGCGCTCGGCGAGCCGTTGGAATCACTGCGGCAATTGCTTTCGCCGCTCGATTTTGACCCGCAGCGCTGCGATCAAACCTTCACCATTGCCACCACCGACTACGCGATGCAAACCATCTTGCCGTTCGCTCTGCCGAGGATTTATCAAGAAGCGCCTAACGTGTCGTTTCACTTTCAGCCGCTTCAGCATGACCGACTTGCCGATCAACTGATTTATGAAGGTGCAGATTTAGCCATTTGCCGACCGACAGGCCCCGTTGAACCGCTGCGCAGTGAGGTGCTCGGCAGAGTGGGCGTGTTGTGTTTGCTGTCTAAACAGCACCCATTGGCTGAGAAGACGATGCGGCTCGACGACTACCTGCACTACCCCAATGCGATGATTGCCATCAGTGATGGTGTGAACGCCTTGATAGAGCAAGCGCTGGTGGATCTGCCCAAACGAAAAATGGTGCTGCGCGCGTATCATTTAGAAGCTGCGCTAGCGATAGTGGATACCATGCCGCTGATCATTACTGTCCCGGCGGATTTGGCGTATCTGGTCGCGGAGCGTTATGACTTGGTGATCAAACCTTTGCCGTTTCACTTCACGTCGTTTGACTACTCGATGATTTGGCATGCGCGTTGTGAGCATTCGCCGGCGCAAGAGTGGCTAAGAGCGATTGTCAAAGAAGAGTGCGGACGACTCATCGCCAAGCGCATAGAAGATATGGGATTAGATTAATGCCATGCACCCTCTCGAGTGCATGGCAGAGGTCTCGTCAAATGTGCGCAATTACAGCTTGATGACTACACGACCCGTGACTTGGCCGTTGGTGATCTGCTCGGCAAATTGCGGCGCTTGCTCAAGGGTAATTTCGTTACACGCTTGCGCGAAGTAGCTTTCAGGTAGCAGCTTGGTGAGGCTTTCCCACGCCTGAATACGCTTGTCGGTTGGGCAAGAGACTGAGTCAACGCCTTGCAGACGCACATTACGTAAGATAAACGGCATCACGGTCGTAGGCAGATCAAAACCACCCGCAAGGCCACAGGCGGCCACGGTGGCGTTGTAATCCATCTGCGCGAGCACTTTTGCCAGTACCTTGCTACCCACAGTATCAACCGCGCCGGCCCAAATTTGTTTTTCAAGTGGGCGCGCAGGCTCTTCAAATTCTGCGCGATCGATGATGCGTTTCGCACCGAGCTTTTCAAGAAGTGGGCCATTTTGTTCAACACGCCCTGTGACCGCAGCGACGCTGTAGCCGAGCTCAGCCAGCAGCGTCACCGCCACTGAGCCCACACCGCCGCTGGCACCAGTGACAAGAATCTCACCTTGTTCCGGTTTGATGCCCGCATCAAGCAGCGCTTGGACACACAGCATCGCGGTAAAGCCTGCGGTGCCGACCATCATCGCCTTCTTGCTATCTAGCCCTTGTGGCAGTGGAACCAACCAATCGGCTTTTAGGCGCGCACGTTGCGCCATGCCGCCCCAATGGTTTTCACCCACGCCCCAGCCGGTTAACACCACCTGGTCGCCCGCTTGGTAACGAGCGTCGTCAGAGCGCACCACGGTGCCCGCTAAATCAATGCCGGGAACCATAGGGAACTGACGGATGATTTTACCTTTACCCGTGATCGCCAAACCGTCTTTGTAGTTCAATGATGAGTAATCGACCTCCACCAACACCTCGCCTTCGGGCAGTTGGTTTTCGTCAATTTGCTCAATCGATGCGATGGTGCGTTTTTCTTCTTGGTTTAGGATCAGTGCGTTAAACATAAAACTCTCCACAGTGGTGCAGCAATAGTAAGAACTGTGTTGAGTGTAGACGCAAAACCACTATGACTAAAATGAAACTTTAGCATTATGTTCATGCGCATCACGCATTACTCTATGGGTAAGGAGAGTAGCAAGCGGGTGAGAGGGCTGAGGGGCGATGCGGATGGAAGAAAAAAACCAGTAAGAACAAAGCCAGTCCGAAGACTGGCTCACTATTCATTCCCAACGATTTTGATGATCGAGAGATCAGGACAAGAAGAACTGATAGGACGGGTTGTCCGTTTCGTCTTTGTACTGATAGCCGAGCTCGCGTAGGTGCGCGCCAAAGCGGGAGAGATCGTCTTCGCTTAACTCAAAGCCACACAGCACGCGACCGTAATCGGCGCCATGATTGCGATAGTTAAACAAGCTGATGTTCCAGTGCGTACCGAGCGTGGACAAAAACTTCAGTAGCGCCCCTGGGTATTCCGGAAACTCAAAACTGTAGAGGCGCTCCTTGAGCGGTTTCGACGGCTTTCCGCCAATCATGTAGCGCACATGCAGTTTGGCCATCTCGTCGTCGGAGAGATCCACCACCGGATAGCCCCCTTCGCGCAGATCGGCAATGATGTGGTCGAGTTCCTCTTGGCCGCCTTGCAGACGCACACCAACAAAAATATTGGCCAAGGTGTCGTCGTTGTAGCGGTAGTTAAACTCGGTCACGGCACGACCGCCGATCAGGTTGCAAAACTCAAAAAACGCGCCTTGTCGCTCCGGTATGGTTACCGCGAGCAAGCCTTCTCGTTTTTCGCCCAGCTCACAGCGCTCAGAGACGTAACGCAAACCGTGGAAGTTGGTGTTGGCGCCAGAGAGCACAGTGCCGAGGTTTTGGTCGCGCAGCTGATGCTTTTCCGCGTACTTTTTCAGACCGGCCAACGCCAGTGCCCCAGAAGGCTCTGCAATGGCGCGCGTGTCTTCAAAAATGTCTTTGACTGCGGCGCAGATCTCATCACTGGATACGCTGATGTGACCATCAATGTACTTTTGGCACAGACGGAAGGTCTCATCACCAATGCGTTTGACCGCGACGCCATCGGCAAACATGCTGACTTGGTCAAGCACCACAGGCTCGCCGGCGTCTAACGCGGCTTTTAAGCAGGCCGAATCTTCCGGCTCCACCGCGATCACTTTGACTTCCGGCATCAACTGCTTCACCAATACCGCCACACCGGCTGCTAAACCGCCACCGCCGACAGGAACGAAGATGTAGTTGAGGTGGCCATTTTGCTGCAACATCTCCATCCCGATCGTCCCTTGCCCTGCGATCACCAATGGGTGATCAAAAGGCGGCACAAAGGTATAGCCATGTTCGGCGGCCAGTAACTCCGCTTGGGCTTTCGCTTCATCGAAATTACTCCCGTGCAGCACCACTTCGCCGCCAAAACCGCGCACGGCCTCGACTTTGATGTCCGGTGTGGTTTTGGGCATCACTATGATGGTTTTAATGCCTAGTTTGGTGCCCGAAAGCGCCATCCCTTGGGCATGGTTGCCCGCCGAGGCGGCAATCACACCGGCGGATTTTTGCGCCTGCGTCAGGCTAGAGACCATAGTATAAGCGCCGCGAAGCTTGAACGAGTGGACCGGCTGGCGATCCTCTCGTTTGAGCTGCACATGGTTATGGATGCGCGCGGATAGGCGCGGCATCGCTTGCAGCGGCGTTACTGTGGCCACTTCATACACTGGGGCTCGCAGGATCTGGCGCAGATAATCGGCGCCAGAGGGCTGAGGCTTTTTGGTCGTTTTTTTCTCGCTAGTGGCCGTGTCAGTCATGGTTTAGCCCTCGAGTTTGGACTTATCACGCACCGCGCCTTTGTCTGCGCTGGTGGCCATGCTGGCGTAGGCTTTCAGAGCAAAAGAGACCTCACGCTCGCGAGAAACCGGTTTCCAGCCCAGTTTGTCCTGCTCTGCGCGGCGAGTCGCCAGCTCTTCTTCAGACACCTCAAGCGAGATGGTGCGGTTTGGAATGTCGATCGCAATCAAATCACCCGGTTTCACCAGGCCAATCGCGCCGCCATTGGCCGCCTCTGGAGAGGCGTGACCGATAGAGAGACCCGAAGTACCGCCAGAGAAGCGGCCATCGGTAAGCAGAGCACACTCTTTACCAAGCCCCATAGATTTCAAGTAGGTGGTAGGGTAGAGCATCTCTTGCATGCCCGGGCCGCCTTTCGGGCCTTCATAGCGGATGACGACCACATCGCCCGCTTTGACTTTGCCACCGAGAATACCTTCGACGGCATCTTCTTGGCTTTCAAAGACCACCGCAGGGCCAGTGAACTTGAGAATGCTCTCGTCCACCCCAGCGGTTTTAACGATACAACCATCAAGTGCGATGTTGCCTTTTAGCACCGCAAGGCCGCCTTCTTGGCTAAAGGCGTTGTCTTTGGCGCGAATACAGCCAGAGACGCGATCGTCATCGAGTCGATCCCAGCGGCAGTCTTGAGAGAAGGCTTTGGTAGTGCGAATGCCGGCTGGTCCTGCGCGGAAAAAGGTCAACACCTCTGGGTCTTCGGTCTGCATGATGTCGTATTGCGCCAACTGCTCTTTCATCGATAGGCCCAGTACGGTGCGGGCATCATTGTGCAGCAAGCCGGCGCGGTCAAGTTCACCCAAAATCGCCATGACGCCGCCCGCACGGTGGACATCTTCCATGTGGTATTTTTGCGTCGACGGCGCCACTTTACATAGGTGAGGCACTTGGCGTGACAGACGGTCGATGTCTTCCATATCAAAGTCCACTTCACCCTCTTGCGCCGCCGCAAGCAGGTGCAAAATGGTGTTGGTGGAGCCGCCCATGGCGATGTCGAGCGCCATGGCGTTTTCAAACGCGTCAAAGGTGGCAATGTTGCGCGGCAGGGCAGATTCGTCCTCTTGCTCGTAGTAGCGGCGAGTCAGCTCGACAATGCGCTTACCGGCATTGATAAACAGCGCCTCACGATCGGCGTGTGTAGCCAGCATCGAACCGTTACCCGGCTGAGAAAGACCGAGGGCTTCGGTGAGACAGTTCATCGAGTTGGCGGTAAACATGCCTGAGCACGAACCACAGGTTGGGCAGGCGCTGCGCTCAATCTGCTCACTTTGCTCGTCGGAGACTTTAGGGTCAGCGCCTTGGATCATCGCGTCAACCAAGTCGAGCTTGATCAGTTGATCAGACAGCTTGGTTTTGCCCGCTTCCATTGGTCCGCCCGAGACGAAAATCACCGGAATATTGAGGCGCATTGAGGCCATCAGCATTCCCGGTGTGATTTTGTCACAGTTGGAGATACACACCATGGCATCCGCGCAGTGGGCGTTGACCATGTACTCCACCGAGTCGGCGATCAGCTCACGAGAAGGCAGAGAGTAGAGCATGCCGCCGTGACCCATCGCAATGCCATCATCGACCGCGATGGTGTTGAATTCTTTGGCAATACCGCCTGCTTTCTCAATTTCGCGAGCTACCAGTTGGCCCATGTCTTTGAGGTGAACGTGACCGGGAACAAACTGAGTGAACGAGTTCACTACGGCGATGATCGGTTTACCGAAATCTTCATCTTTTACCCCAGTTGCGCGCCAAAGTGCACGAGCACCGGCCATGTTACGTCCGTGAGTGGTGGTGGCGGATCTGTATTTAGGCATTTTGCATACTTCCTTATTTTGCTGCGTCTGCGGGGTAAACGTAATCTAACCAGCCCCACTTATCTTCAGTGGTGCCGTTGAATAGGCCAAAGTAGGCCGTTTGAAGGGCTTGAGTGATAGGGCCTCGGCGGCCACAGCCCACTTCGATTTTATCAATGGTTGCGACGGGAACGACTTCCGCCGCGGTGCCGGTCATAAAGACTTCATCGGCAAGGTAGAGCGCTTCACGCGCAATGTTGGCTTCGCGGACTTCATAACCCATGTCACGCGCGAGCGTCATGATCGAATCACGGGTAATGCCAGGCAAAATCGCACTGGTGGCGGGTGGAGTGGTGATCACGCCATTTTTGATGACGAAAATGTTCTCACCGGCCCCTTCAGATAGGTAGCCATCAACGCTCAACGCGATCCCTTCATCGTAGCCGTGACGACGGGCTTCACCGCCAACTAGCAAGGAAGATAGGTAGTTACCGCCCGCTTTTGCTGCGGTTGGGATGGTGTTCGGTGCGGCGCGATTCCAACTGGAGATCATCGCATCAACGCCTTTCTCTAGCGCTTCTTCACCTAGGTAAGAGCCCCAAGGGAAAGCGGCAATGATGAGATCCATTTCGGTATCCGCGGGCGGGCAAACGCCCAAGCCGACGTTGCCGACAAAACCGAGCGGACGGATATAAGCGTTATCAAGCTTATTTTGGCGCAGGGTTTCGCGGGTCGCTTCCATTATTTCATCAATGCTGTAAGGAATTGGGAAACGGTAAATTTTGGCGGAGTCTTTGAGACGCTGCGCGTGTTCGCGGTGACGGAAAACAATCGGCCCTTTAGGCGTGTTGTAGCAGCGCACGCCTTCAAACACGGAGGTGCCATAGTGCATCGCATGGGTCAGCACGTGCACATTGGCTTCGGCCCAAGGGACCATCTCGCCGTTGAACCAGATGTAGTCTGCGGTTTTTGTTGCCATGATTGCCTTCCTTATGCGCAAATTTGTTGTTGTAGGTTATTGTTTGGCAATGCGTCATTCGCAATTTGCGTCACTTCGACACTGCGCACGTCCCACAGTTTTTCAATCTGATTGGTGAGAAATGAAATGGGGCGATCGCTGTCGACGATGATCTCTACGCTGGCGATTTTGCTGGAGTGGTTTTGCGTACCGGCCACCTGTTTGACCACAAAGCCACGATGACGAACCACGCGAAGGACGCGCTCAAGCAGTACCGGTTTATCATCGGCTTTAATATCAATTAAGTATCTTTCCATGTTAAGTGTTCTCCAGCATATCGTTGTTGGACGCGCCCGGTGGAACCAGCGGCCACACGTTTTCTTCTTCATCGATAAGGACATGCAGTAAGTACGACGTCTCGCTTTCAAGCATCTCTTTTAGCGCAGGGCCGACTTCTTCTTTGCGGCTGATGGTTTTACCCGGAATGTCGAACGCTTTCGCCAACATAACAAAATCAGGGTTGTCATCCAGAATGGTTTCACTGTGGCGGCCATCAAAGAACAGCGATTGCCATTGACGCACCATGCCGAGGCGTTGGTTGTTGAGCAGCACAATTTTCACCGGGATCTGACGACGCTTTAACGTGCCCAGTTCCTGAATGTTCATCATAAATGAGCCATCACCGGTGACCAGAATCGATTGATCGCCCGGTCTGGCAACGGCGGCGCCCATGGCTGCCGGTAAGCCAAAGCCCATAGTGCCAAGACCGGCTGAGGTGATGAAGTTTTGCGGCTCGCGCGGCTGGATGTGTTGCGCCGCCCACATTTGATGCTGGCCAACATCGGTCGAGACGATGCTGCTGTCAGGCATCATATCCGACAAGGTTTTCAATAAGCCCGGCGCGTAAATCAATGAACCTGGATGGTCATAGCGCCACTTAAAGCCACTGCGTAAGCTCTCGCTGTGTTTCACCCACGGTGTAATGTCTTGAGACAATTCGAGCTGAGAGAGCGCAACGCCAATTTCACTGCGAACAGGCGCATTGGCTTGGCGTAGCTTGTGGATTTCGGCGGCGTCGATATCGATATGAATCACTTTGGCGTTGGGCGCAAAGGTGTCGAGTTTGCCGGTCACGCGGTCATCAAAACGGGCGCCGACGGCAATCAACAAATCACACTCTTGCACAATCAAGTTGGCGGCTTTGGTGCCGTGCATGCCAAGCATGCCTAAGTAGTGTGGGTCATGACGTTCAATTGTCCCTAAGCCTTTAAGTGTGCTGACCGATGGCATCGGGTTGAGGCGCAAAAATTCGCGCACGGCACCCGTGGCATGGCCAAGTTGCACACCACCACCGACGTATAATACGGGGCGGGCACTGTGTGACAGCAGATCTTGTGCTTTGGCAATCTCATCAGCGCTGGCGCGTGGCATGGCAGGTGGAGTGAAAGAAGAAAGAACAGAAACCGGCGCGTTGGCCAGTTGGACATCTTTGGCAATATCGACAATCACAGGGCCCGGGCGGCCGGTTTTAGCGACTTCAAATGCCTCGGATAAGGTCGGTGCCAGTTCGTTGATGTCGGTCACTAGGTAGCTGTGCTTGGTACACGACAGCGACATGCCAATCACATCCATCTCTTGGAACGCGTCGGTGCCGATGTGTGAACTGGCGACCTGTCCGGTGATCGCCACCAGTGGAATGGAGTCCATAAAGGCATCGGCAAGGCCAGTGACCAAGTTGGTGGCTCCCGGTCCTGAGGTTGCCATACAGACGGCCACTTCTTGAGTGGCTCGTGCCATTCCAATGGCGGCCATTGCGGCGCCTTGCTCGTGTCGACACAAAATGTGCTCAACACCGCCATCATAAAGGGCATCGTAAATTGGCATGATGGCCCCGCCGGGGTACCCAAAGACGGTTTGGATGCCTTGCTGTTTTAATGCGGCTACGACTAACTCTGCACCAGTCATCAAAGGCCTCCTTGTGTCTTGTGACTGCGACCTTGTGTCTTGTGACAGCGAGTGGCTTGGCAGTCTTGTTGTGTTGCTTTGCACGTCATGTGCGCTCCCATTCTTCCTGCAGTTCTTAATGATGAACTGTCTAACGCTTAAAATTCTGCCATCCCATAGGTTGAAAAAAACCCCCGGACTTTTCAGTGCGGGGGTTTTTTAGAATCTGTGGTTATTTTTCGCCCACCATCCCCCGCGCGGAATCAATAATGACCACGATAATCAGGGCTAGCAGTGAAGTGAAGCGGGCGTTGAAATTCATATTTAATTATTTACGTTGATGTTGTGTCGCCATTCGTACCAATCGCGCATTTCACTGGTTCTGCTTTTTGTGCAGTTTTGGTTACGTGCGTCGGCTTAATTTCGTACGAAATTGATTGCGTCACTAGTGGTAACATAGAATTCCGTTACATGACAAGCAAAAAGTCATTCTTTTTTCACATTCCCGTTGCTTCTCTACACGCTATATAACATCACGCCTAGTCAATTCAATCAGAGAGTACACATGAGTTTAGCCGTGATTCATAGCCGCGCATCGGTGGGTGTCGAAGCTCCGCCGGTGACGGTGGAAGTCCATATTAGTAATGGGATGCCTGGGTTTACCCTAGTGGGGCTGCCGGAAACCACTGTCAAAGAGTCACGAGATAGAGTGCGCAGCGCCATCATCAACTCTCGGTTTGAATTTCCCGCCAAGCGAATCACCGTCAACCTCGCGCCTGCCGATCTGCCTAAAGAGGGCGGGCGCTTTGATTTGCCGATCGCGCTTGGGATTTTGGCGGCCTCAGATCAGATCCCACTCTCGGCGATGAGCGACAAAGAGTACATTGGCGAATTGGCACTGTCGGGCAAAATTCGCCGCGTGAAAGGGGTGTTGCCCGCCGCGCTTGCTGCCAGTCGAGCTCAGCGCTGCTTGGTGGTGCCTAAGCAGAACGGCGATCAAGCGGCGCTAGTGGGCGCGGCGGTGCACAAGTCGGCCAGCAGCTTACTAGAGGTCTGCGCGGATGTGTGCGGACAACAGAGCTTGAATCTGTTTCAAAGTGCGCCAGAGCCCACCAAGCCGCTGGGCACGACCCGCTGTTTGCAAGACATTATTGGTCAGCAACAAGGCAAGCGCGCATTGGAAATTGCCGCAGCAGGCAACCATAACTTGTTGTTTTTGGGCCCGCCCGGTACGGGTAAAACCATGCTTGCGTCGCGTCTGTGCGATTTACTGCCAGAGATGACCGAAGCCGAAGCGATGGAAACCGCCTCCGTCACTTCGCTGACTCAGCAAGAAATCAACGCCCACAACTGGAAACAGCGCCCCTTTCGCGCGCCGCATCACTCCAGCTCTATGGCGGCCTTGGTGGGCGGGGGGAGCTTGCCAAGACCGGGTGAAATTTCGCTTGCACACAATGGCTTACTCTTCTTGGACGAGATGCCCGAGTTCGAGAGAAAAGTGCTCGATTCACTGCGCGAGCCACTCGAATCCGGGGAGATCATTATCTCCAGAGCGCAAGGTAAGACGCGCTTTCCCGCTCGCTTTCAATTGGTGGGTGCGCTGAATCCGAGTCCGACCGGCTACTATGAGGGCAACCAAACTCGCGTCAATCCTCAGGCCATTTTGCGCTATTTGAGCCGTTTGTCTGGACCTTTGCTGGATAGATTTGATATGTCGATAGAGATCCCCGCATTGCCTAAAGGCACCTTGTCTGAAGGGGGCGATCGCGGTGAGCCTACCGAGCAGGTTAGGCAGCGCGTTGAGCAGGCAAGAGAGACCATGTTGGCGCGCAGTGAGTGTGTCAACGCGCTGCTAGGCAGTCGCGATATTGAGGCGTTTTGCCCGCTCAAGAAAGCCGATGCAGAGTTTTTGGAAACGGCGCTGCACCGATTGGGGCTGTCGATTCGCGCCTATCACCGTATCATCAAAGTGGCACGCACCATCGCCGATTTGGATGGCGCAAAGGACATAGAGCGACCTCATTTGGCCGAGGCGCTCGGTTATCGCGCGATGGATCGCTTGCTCAAGCAGTTGACTGCGCAGGCGGTGTGACATCAAGTTGAGGGCCAACGAACGCCGCAAGCCCTGTGGGGCAGGTTAGAACTGAAAGCTTAAACCCAAAGAGAACAGCGCTTGTTTTTCGTCAAAAAAGTCGAGGTTGGCGTCGGTTTCATTGTACCCGGCGAAGGAGACCAAGGATAAATTTGGCCAGCCGAGAAACTGTTGCAGCTCATAAGCGGCAAACACACTGAGTTTGTCTTCACTGCGAGTTTGACTATACAGAGGGTGAATGGCGTCATAGTCGCGGCTGCGATAGCCCGCGGTGAGCACTAGCTGATGACGGGCAATACGCTGAAAGAGGGAGATCTCTCCGCCCCAAGAGCGAAATGAGTTGGCGGCCCCTTCGGCATCACTGCGCGTGTAGATGATCGCAGGCACCACAAAGGCGGCGCGACTGAAAGGCACGCGCACACTGCCTTTGAGGTAGTAGTTGTCGCTGTCACGGCGCAGGGCTAAGGCATTGTCTGGCGTGAGTTGTGTCAGTCCTGAACGTTCGTCATCGACCTTTTTTTTGCCGTAAGCGCTATCAAGGTTGATGCCTGTGCCGAGAATATTGCCCAGCTTGAGTCGATACGCGTCGCCTTTTTCATCGGTGGTGGCGCGCGCTACGCCGACAAGATACGGGTCTTGCCACACTTCGCCAGACATCACCGTTGGCAAATAGGAGACATCCACCGTGGTGCCATACGCTAAACGCTGTTTATAGCCGAGCTCAAGTGCGAGGGTGCCAATGGCAATGTCATCGCGCGAGGTACCGGCATAGAGTTGTTTGTCGCCTTTTGAGCCAAAGGTATAGCGAAGGTTGCCAAGCGGCGCAGGGATCACACTGCTGTCGCTGGTGCCACTTTGCTCGATGCTGTTGATGACCTCATCACCTGACGTGTTGAAGTTGGAGGTGGAGGAGAGATAGAGCGCATTGAGCGAAATCTCGCCACTGAGCCCAGGGCGACCGTTCGGATTAGCAGCGGCGCTTGCAGAACATAACGAGGTGGCGATAAGTGATAAAACCGGTATTGCAAAGCGAACATCCATTTTCGTCTCCTAAAACTCCAGTGCGTGGCGTGGCCAACTACTCAGACCATCGCCTTAACGATTCCAATGTGGTCAAGGACTTGTATAATTGCACGCGCTTTTTTAAAACCCAAGTTATCTTGACCACACGACAAGATTATTACGCAACATACATCGTAAACTACTCATTGGATCTCACTATTTCACTATGTTGGCCTATTTATTACTGGTAATGAACGTGTTGCTGGTGGCGCTCAATTCTGCTGTCTGCTCTCTGCTCATTTGTCTCATTGCGCTGTTGAAGTTGCTGTTACCAACGCCCGAGCTGAAAGCGAAGGGGACGGCATTGGCCAATCGGGTGATGTGGTTGTGGGCGACGGTCAACACCGCGATTTTGAGCCTCTCAAACCGTGTGGAGTGGGATGTACAAGGGGCAGATGCGCTGAAGCGCGATGGTTGGTATCTGATGATCAGCAATCATCTAAGCTGGACCGACATTGTGGTGCTCTGCTCGGTGTTTAAAGACAAAATCCCGATGCCGAAGTTTTTCCTCAAGCAGCAATTGCTCTACGTGCCGTTTATTGGCATGGCGTGCTGGGCGCTGGACATGCCATTTATGCGCCGTTATTCGCGCGAATACCTGCTGCGTCATCCTGAAAAACGGGGACAAGACTTGGCAACCACACGTCGCTCGTGCGCCAAATTCAAACATAGCCCGACCACAGTGGTGAACTACGTGGAAGGCACCCGTATCACGCCAGAGAAATTGCGTCGCAGCAAAGCCGGTTATGAGTATCTGCTGCAACCGAAATCCGGTGGTATAGCCTATACCTTAGCGGCGATGGGCGAGCAGTTTGATAATATCCTAGACGTAACGCTCGCGTACCCGAATAACCCAGATAAACCGTTTCGCGATGTGTTGATGGGCAAAATGACCAAGATCGTAGTTCGCGTGCACGTGTTGCCGGTGGATGAGCAGGTGCTGGGTGACTATTTCAATGATAAGCCTTATAAACGCCAGTTTCAGCAGTGGCTCGGTGAGGTTTGGCAGAGGAAAGATGCGCAGCTCAAAGCAATCCATGAGCAGTCATCATCATCCCATACACTCCCATCAGACCTACCGTCATCAAAACAGTGACCTATCAAAAAAGGAGCCGAGGCTCCTTTTTTCGTTTGACGATAGTGACTGTCTTATTGAGTCAGCAGGTAGTTCACCAAGTCAAAGTATTGCTCTAGGGTAAAACCGCGTGGTGGCTGAACCAAGTAACGGTTGTTAACCACGATAGAAGGCACACCCGTTAGGCCGCTGTCTTTGAACTGCTTGTCAAAGCGGCGCACCATAGAGTCCACCGCAAAACCATTGAAGTTCGAGTCGAATTTTTTGCCATCGATGCCTTCGTCAGTAAAGATTTGGCGCAGTTCTTCATCGTTCTTCGGTGCTTTACCCAAGTTGTGGATACGGTTAAACATCACCGGCACCATTTGATCTTCCACGCCAAGCGACACCATAGTCGCGTATGCTTTGCTCATGGAAAGGCCCATGTTGCCACCCATGAACGAGACGTGATTTTTCTGCAACTTCACCCCTTCAGGTAGCTGAGCTTTGAGCTGGCCAATCACGGGTTCCATCGAGTTGCAGTGTGGGCAGTAGAAAGAGAAAAACTCCGTCACCACAGGCTTGCTTGATGGTTCCATGTTCAACACTTTGTAGTGCTCACCTTCGTTGTACTGAGCCGCGTGTGCCGAAACACTGAGGAATAGGGCGGCGACAAGTGCAAACAGTTTTTTCATAATGACTCCATTTTAAAAGGCTTTTTTACCACTGTGGCATCAATGACAAGGGGGGCTCACTCAGTGAGGATATCTGCTCTTTGAACCCGAGTACCTGATTTTCCCAATATTTTGCGTCGTTAAACCAAGGAAAGGCGAGTGGGAACGCAGGATCTTGCCACCGTTTTGCTAACCATGCCATGTAGTGCACCATACGTAGACCGCGCAGCGGCTCGATTAGTTTCAATTCGTTAACATTAAAATCATGAAACTCTTGGTACGCTTCGAGGATAATATCAAGCTGCATCAGTTTGTCACTACGTTCGCCACTGAGCAGCATCCAAAGATCTTGAACACTTGGTCCATTGCGCGCGTCATCGAGGTCGACAAACATCGGACCATCACGCCACAAAATATTGCCTGGATGACAGTCACCATGCAGCCTGATCGGCGTATAGCTGTTGTCCCACTGTGCTTCGAGTGAGGCGATCAGCAGGTCGAGATCGTTGAAAAAGGCGCTTTGCAGATGAAGAGGAATAAAGTCGGAATTTTGCAGCAGCGCTCTCGGTTGGTAGAGGTATTCTTCAAGGCTCATGCTGGGGCGATGCACAAACGCTTGTTTGGCTCCGATACTGTGAATGCGCCCTAAATAGCGACCGACGCCCTCGAGCTGCTCTATATTATCCACTTCAAATTGGCGGCCGCCCACGCTGGCAAACAGCGCAAAGCGATAGCCTTGGTAGTGATGCAACGTGGCGCCATTGATGACCAGTGGCGGCGCGACGGGGATCTCCGCTTCGACCATCTCTTGGGTGAAATCGTGCTCTTCCTGAATTTGTTCGGCACTCCAGCGCTCAGGACGATAAAACTTGACCACATAACGTTGGCGCTCTTCATCGCTAAATTGATACACGCGGTTTTCATAGCTATTGAGTGGCAAAAAGCCGGATTCAGCGCGAATGCCGATGCTCTCTAGCGCATACCACATAAAATCCGGGGTAAGGGCATCAAAGTTAAAGGCGTGTGTTGAGAGAATCTGTTGTGTCATAGCCGGTTTCTTGTGACTGAGAAAAAGAACCATGCATGACGCTAGCATGGTCGTGAGGGGCAAAAAGGGCTCATAATGAGCCCTTCACCCTAGAGCGTCGCCTCTCGACGCATTTTTATCAAGGTGATTGAATTGACCTTCTCTTGCTAAACGATGGTCACAGCTTCTTGATAAAGCGACTTTCCACCTGGGTGGTAAAGTCTTGGCTGTCGGACAGTATAAACTGGATTGTCGCGACAGGTGAGCTGAGATTGTCCGGGTCGACGCCCAAGCTCATTGGCAAGTTGAGGACTTCCCCAGGCGCCACTTGTACTGTCTGTTTACCGTACCAAGTGACATCGCTCAGCCCTTCAACAGAGAGTTGATACGCCTGACGTTGCTGGGTTTTATTGATGATCTTCAACGTGTAGGTATTTTCAATTTCCCCAGAGCCGTTGACTCTAAACAGCTGATTACGGTCACGCAACACGCTCAGCCCTGCGGGGTCAACGCTGGCGACTTGAACGAAGAACAGGCCAATCATCACCAATAGTACTGCGCCGTAGCCGAGCAGTTTTGGCCTCATCACCTTGGTGTGCTTGCCGGAGAGACGGTGCTCGGTGGTGTAACTGATGAGTCCTTTGTCGTAGCCCATCCGCTCCATGGTGTGATCGCACGCATCGATACAAGCGCCGCAGTTGATGCACTCATATTGCAAACCATCACGAATATCGATGCCAGTCGGGCACACTTGCACGCAAAGATCGCAATCGATGCAATCGCCTAAACCGAGCTGTTTGGGATCGGCTTTGCGCGAGCGCGGGCCGCGTTGCTCACCGCGTGCACTGTCATAACCGACGATAAAGGTGTCTTTGTCGAACATTGCCGATTGGAAACGTGCATACGGGCACATGTGAATACACATGATCGAGCGCATCCAGCCGGCATTGCCGTAGGTACAGCCGGCGAAAAACAGCACCCAAAATACCGGCCAAAACGACGCGTTGAGGGTAAAAAACTCAACCACTAAGGATTTCACTGGCACAAAATAGCCAACGAAGGTAAAGCCCGTCGCTAACGCAATGGCCAGCCACGCCATGTGCTTGAGGGTTTTTCGCCACGCGAGTGAGGCGGTCAAGCGGCCAGAGTCTTGTTTGCGGCGTTTATTTGCGCTGCCCTCAAGTTTCTCTTCAAACCAGATGTACATAAAGGTCCACACGGTTTGCGGGCAGAGGTAGCCACACCAGACACGGCCTAAAAACGTGGTGATAAAAAACAGCGCAAAGGCCGCAATCACGAACAGCAACGCGAGCAAGGTGAGATCTTGCGGATAGAGTGTGGTACTAAAAAAGTTAAATTGTTGCTGACCGATGTCGAGCAAAATCGCCTGACGATCGCCGTAAGGGATCCAGGGGATAAGTGTAAATAGCAGCAATAGAAACCAGCCACCATAGCGGCGCAGCCTTTGGAAGGTGCCTTTGCTTTCTCTGACGTAGATGCGATTGCTTGGGTTAAATCTGTCGCCGTTGTTTTTGTGAGTTTTGGGATTGAAGGTTTTCGGAGTCACGTCTTTGACATCGATCTTATCTTGACTCATGGTGCTTCCTTATAGGCTAAAGCAAGGGTGTGTTGCCCTTGTTGCGTCCGACTTTGCTCTGGTCTCCTGTCAACTTGGCCCAGTGCGGCGCAGCCGAGTTCAAGTTGTTTGGAGATCTTGTGATCTGTTTTTTATTGTTAGCTGGCGATTATATACGCAATAGGAATGGGTTTTCTTTAAGACTATCAAGCTTTAACCACAAATTAGCCCAAACGCTATAACCATAATGACTAATAACACGTGCTACTAGATGGTTTAGCGATAAAAAAGCGACCCTAAGGTCGCCATACCTGATCCGTGACGCAATGTGTCGCTCAATCAATTAAACCGCGCGCACGCAAAATCGCGGTTTTAAAGTCATCTTCTTGATCTTTTTTGAGCCCGGGAATCATCTCGTCTTTTGCGCTATTGCGCATTTTTAGATGATAGATAAGTACATCATCGGTCAGCTCTTCAAGTTTGCCTTGATACCCCGCCTCTTGGCTGAGTTTGACGATAAACGCCAATAAGTTCATCTCTTGGTCTTTTTGCCATTCTGGCTCAAGCAGTTCTAATAACTCTTCAATACGGTGACACTTCATGCTGTTCTCCACAATTTTTATAATGTTTTGCCTTAAGGTAGCAAAAGGGACGTGCAGAGAGCAACGCGAATCGTGCCGTGCTTATCGACAATGGGCGTAATCAGGGGGCAAAAAAAAGCGCAGACGAAGCTGCGCTTTTCATTATGCTGCTTTTACCGCTTTTGATGGGGCAGACATCAAAAGAGTTGTCTGTTCCACTAACGTCATCGCAGGGTTGATTTTTTTTGCCGTTGGAGCAGACGCAAATCCACTACGACGACGCATCGCACTACGGTTTGTGTGCGAAAACCTGACTGCTGCTGGGCGCATCGATGTACCTAACTGTCAGGCATCTCCATTGCCAATTTAATGGCCTGTATTAACTATGAGTTGAGCTTCAACGTCACCTTGATGCTGCTGAAGGTTGGCTCTTCTGGCTTTCGCCAATCCAAATAATTAACCAGGATTGTTGATATGCATGCATATCAATCGTTAGAGTAGCACTAAGGGTAGAATTGGTCGATAACTAATCGATCACTGTTTTTCATTCTCTATTATTCTGTGAGTAGACAGAAACTTTGGCGAGATAAAGCGCGCTATAGTGAGGGTCTGCTTGGTGGTTTCACCCATAAGGGAGGTGTATATGTCGTTTTTCAAGAAAACCCTCGCGAGCTTTGGTATTGGAAGTGCCAAAGTGGATTCAGTGCTGCGCCAAGAGGTGTTATACCCGGGGCAGAAGGTGAACGTCACCATTCATGTCTATGGCGGTTCGAGTGCGCAAGAGATAGACAACATCGAACTCAAACTCTACTGCCGTTACATCAAAGAAGTGCCGGACAATCACCATAAAAGTGACCACAACGCCGGTCGAATGCGCCGCGTGCCCACCAGTTATACACTGGCGACGTGGACGCTGCCTTACGCGTTTACGATTGAGCCTGGTGAGACGCGCGATTTCGAAGTGGAGTTGGATGTGCCGTGGAATACGCCGGTCACCATTGGTGACTCCAAGGTGTGGCTTGAGACTGGCCTCGACATTGCGATGGCCAAAGATCCAACCGACAAAGATATTTTGACGGTGCGCCCCGATCCTCTGCTTGATGGCATCTTTACTGCGTTAGAAGCGCAGGGGCTGCGTATTCGCCAGGTGGAGTGTGAAGCGGTGGATGGCTTTGCTCTGCCTTTTGTGCAGGAGTTTGAGTTTGTGCCGACTACAGGGCCGTTTCATGGTCGTTGGCGAGAGTTAGAAGTGGTGGCGTATCGCAGTGAAGACGAACTGCAAATGTGGTTTGAAATTGATCGCCACCGTGAAGGGGCAAAAGGGATGCTCGCGAGCCTGCTGGGTATGGGGCAGTTGAAACGCCAGCTTTCCATTGTGCTCAGTACCCCCGCAGAAGAGGCGGGCGAGCAGGTATTGAACTACCTCGATGCGCATTCTTGAGCCTCATCAGCAACCTTATCTAATTTAAGCTTACACTTGTAAGCTGAGCGTGGCATACTCTGGAGTGTTTATTCTAATGCTCCAGAGTGATGCCTATGTCGACGCTTTTATCCTCTTACAGCCGCGAAGAAGAGCGAGCCAATATGCTCAGCCACGGTCTGGGTTTATTGCTCAGTGTGGTTGGGCTGGTGGCCTTGCTGCTGCGCGCCTTCGAGCAACAGGCGGATGCCTTGTCATGGGTCAGCTATAGCCTGTACGGCGCCAGCATGATACTGCTGTTTCTGGCGTCGACCCTCTATCATGCCATTGATGTGCCGCGAGCCAAACGGGCACTGAAAACTTTCGATCACTGCGCCATTTACTTGCTGATTGCCGGCAGCTACACGCCATTTTTATTGATTGCGCTCAGAACGCCACTCGCGATCGGTTTGATGGTGGTGATCTGGCTGATAGCCTTGGTGGGGATCGTGATGAAAGTGACGTTCGTTTATCGCTTCAAACGCCTCTCACTGGTGACCTATTTATTGATGGGGTGGCTGTCGCTGGTGGTGATTTATCAACTGGCGATGACCTTACCACTGGAAAGCTTGATGCTGCTGGCGATTGGCGGCGTGGTCTACTCTCTGGGCGTGGTGTTTTATGTCGCGAAACGTATTCCCTACAACCACGCCATTTGGCATTTGTTTGTTTTGGCGGGCTGCGCCTGTCACTTCTTTGCCATTTATCAGCTGCCTATCCGATAAGCCCACAGAGGAAGGCGAGTGCCTATCGGCGCCAAAAGGCGGGGAAGAACAACACGAGCAAGGTGAGAATTTCTAGTCGTCCCATCAGCATCCCAAAACTGAGTAACCATTTGGCGGTGTCGGGCAGGGGAGCGAAATTGCCGGTGGGGCCGATGACACTGCCCATGCCCGGGCCGACGTTGGCGACTGCGGTAATCGCACCAGAAATGCTGGTGATAGGGTCAAGGCCGAGTGCACTTAAGCAACCTGCAATGAAAATAATGGTGATGAAGAACATCAAACCAAACGCCACCACTGAGCGCACAATATCATCGTTGACTGGGCGCTGATTGTAGCGCTGGACGAAGACCCCAGACGGGTGAATCAGTTTCATCATCTGCTTATTGAGCAGCGTAATGGCGATTTGAAAACGGAAGATTTTGATGCCGCCAGAGGTGGAACCCGAGCAGGCGCCCGCCATCATTAAGAAGGCAAACAAGGTGGTCGGCAGTGCGCCCCAGGCGGTGAAATCTTCTAAGCCGAATCCGGTGGTGGTGACCACCGAGACGATGTTAAACATGGAGACTCGCAGCGCATCCGCCACCGCATAGCCATCACGCACCACCAACCAACTGGCAATGATCACGCTGCTGGCGAGAAACAAAAAGGTGAAACCGCGCACTTGCGCGTCACTGGCGAGCTCATTCAAACGGCGTTTGCGCAGCGCGGAGACAAAAAGCAAAAACGGTAACCCGCCCAAGAACATAAAGAGTGTGCCCACCCAATGCGCGCCATGGGAGAAATGGTTCATCGAACCGTCAGAGGTCGAGTAGCCACCTGTCGACAAGGTAGTAAAGGCATGGTTGATCCCTTCAAACAGCGTCATGCCCGTCATCAAGTAGCCGAGCAGGCAAAGGGCGGTGAGGGTCAAATAGACGATGACGATGTTTTTTGCCACGGTTTTAGCGCGCGGGCTGCTTTTGTCCGACCAATCAGAGGATTCGGTATGAAACAGTTTCATGCCCCCGACATTGAGCATCGGCAAGACGGCGACCGCCATAACAATAAAGCCAATGCCACCAAGCCACTGCAAAATAGAGCGCCACAATAAGATGCTCGGCGCCATCTCATCGAGCCCGCTGAGGACCGTTGAACCTGTGGTGGTGATGCCCGACATGGTTTCAAAATAGGCGTCGGTGAAGCTGATGTGATTGATGAACACAAATGGCAGCGCGGCGAATGCGCTGGCAATCGTCCACACCAAGCTGGTGATGAGGAACATGTCTCGCACGCTCAGGCGAAAGTGCCGAGTTCGGCCAATCGTCAAGCAGACAAAGGCGACCAAGTGGGTGATCAGCACCGCTTGACCAAATTCCAAAAAGCCTGCAGTGCCGGTGACAAACGCCACCAGCGTCGGCACGTACATAAACAGCGCCAGCTTAGAGAGCACGAGGCCAATGACGAATAAAACCGGGCGAAAATTCACCATAAGGTCGTCCCCTTAAAGGAAGAACGGACTCGGTTGGAAGAGGGTTTCCACGTCAGGGATGTATTTCTTATCGACAAGGAACATCACCACGTGGTCATCTTGTTCAATCACGGTTCTGTCGTGTGCAATAAGCACTTCTTCACCGCGAACAATGGCACCAATGGTGGTACCTGGAGGCAGTTTGATTTCACCAATCGCGCGGCCGACGACTTTCGAGGTCGATTCGTCACCGTGTGCCACCGCTTCAATCGCTTCTGCCGCGCCACGGCGCAATGAAGAAACGTTAACAATGTCAGCACGGCGCACGTGCGTCAGCAGCGCTGAAATCGTCGCTTGCTGAGGCGAAATTGCCACATCTATCACACCGCCTTGGACTAAATCGACGTAGGCACCGCGTTGGATCAGCACCATCACCTTTTTCGCGCCCATGCGTTTGGCCAGCATGGCGGACATGATGTTGGTTTCATCTTCGTTGGTGAGCGCAATAAAGACATCGACTTGGTCGATATTCTCTTCAGTGAGCAACTCTTGATCGGCGGCGTCACCACAAAAGACAATGGTGTTTTCCAGCTCTTCAGAGAGACGTTCTGCGCGTTGATAACTGCGTTCAATCAGTTTAACGCTGTAGGTGTGTTCCAGACGCTTGGCCAAGCTGGCGCCGATGTTGCCCCCGCCGACAATCATAATTCGGCGATAGGGTTTCTCAAGACGCTGCAACTCACTCATGACGGAGCGAATGTGGTTGCTCGCAGCAACGAAAAAGACTTCGTCATCCGCTTCGATAATCGTGGTGCCTTGCGGACGAATAGGGCGACCTTGACGGAAAATCGCCGCCACGCGGGTGTCAATGTGCGGCATGTGTTCACGCAGCGCAGAGAGGGCGTTACCGACCAAAGGACCGCCGTAGTAGGCTTTAACGGCCACTAGGCTGACCTTTTGCTCAGCAAAACTGACCACCTGTAAGGCGCCAGGGTATTGGATCAGACGTTCAATGTAGCTGGTGACCAGCTCTTCTGGTGCAATCAGATGATCGACCGGCACGGCACCGGATTGAAACAGGGCTTCTTTCTCGGCGAGATACTGGGGCGAACGAATACGTGCAATGCGGTTTGGCGTGTTGAACAAGGTGAAGGCCACTTGGCAGGCGGCCATGTTGGTTTCGTCCATATTGGTCACGGCCACCAACATATCGGCGTCTTGAGCGCCCGCTTCGCGCAGCACGTCAGGGTGGCTAGCGTAACCATTGACCACGCGCAGGTCGTACTTGTCTTGCAGTTCACGTAGGCGGTCGCTGTCTTTGTCGACGATGGTGATGTCGTTGTTTTCACCCACCAAGTTTTCTGCCAATGTACCGCCAACTTGTCCGGCACCGAGAATAATGATCTTCATCTTTTGCTCTCTTGAACGTCGTCATCGCCCCTATGACGGGGCGCACTGTCCTTGTTTATTGCGGCGTATTGCTTGACTCAAGACCTACCGCTTTTTCTTCACACCGATTTTTTTAAAACCGCATAGTAGAAGCCGTCCATGTCCTCTTCACCTGGAAGAATTTGTCGACCAGGCTGAGATTCCTCACTGCCGATCAACTGTGCATCGGACGTACGTGAGAGGAAAGCGCGCACTTGTTCCACGTTCTCTTGCGGCGCAATCGAGCAGGTGGCATAGACTAAGGTACCGCCGGCTTTCAGTTGTTGCCACATGGCATCCAGGATTTCACTCTGCAAGGCAGACAGCGCTTCAATGTCATCAGCGCGGCGCAGCCATTTGATGTCCGGATGGCGTCGAATCACACCGGTCGCTGAGCAAGGGGCATCGAGTAGAATACGGTCAAACTGCTCACCTTGCCACCACTGATGTGGGTAGCGCGCATCGCCGCAAATCACATCGGCTCTCAATTGTAATCGCTCGAGGTTGTCGTGCACGCGGTTAAGGCGAGTAGGATCGGCATCAATCGCCACCACTTCGGTGTCTTGCGTGTGCTCAAGAATGTGCGCTGTCTTGCCACCTGGCGCGGCGCAGCAGTCGAGGATCAGCTCCCCTTCTTGTGGCTGAAGGTAATCGACAGACAACTGTGCGGCGGCATCCTGCACGGAAACCCAACCGCGATCGAAGCCGGGCAATAGGGTCACATCACAAGGTTTGGCCAATTTTATGGCGTCAGCGGCCTCGGGGTGAAGGGTGAATTCTATGTTTTCATCATTCAGGTAAGCGATGTACTGATCGCGGGTGTGGTGCTGGCGGTTGACGCGCAGCCACATCGGCGCTTTTTGATTGTTCGCCTCAACAATGCGCTCCCACTGCTGTGGGTAGTGCTCTTGCAGCAGCTTCAGTAGCCAGTTAGGGTGGCCATACTTGCCGGCATTGTGACTGGTCGCAAAGGCATCCAGTTCTTCTTGATTGCGTAGGTAGTTACGCAATACCGCGTTAATCAAACCGCGCAGGCTTGGGCCGCGCAAGGTTTTGGTCGCTTCCACGGTTTCCGCGACCGCCGCGTGCGAAGGGATGCGCATAAAACTCAGTTGGTAGATCCCCACTAAAATTAAATGGTGAAAAACGCGTTTTTTACCCTTGAGCGGGTTATCCATCAATTCGTTGGCAATGGACTCTAAACGCGGCAAGTAACGCAAAGCGCCGTAGCAAATCTCTTGCAGCAGAGCGTGGTCACGCGGTTTGATGGTCTTTTGCGCGGCAGGCAGCGCATGCGAGAGTGATTGACCTTTGTCGACCACTTGGAAGATAACGTTAGCGGCAGCAGCGCGAACATTCATAATCAATACCTTAAATAAGGGAGGGCATCTCTGCCCTCAAAATGTACGTGATTCATTGCAGCGCAATGACAGGGTGTGAAGGGTTAGCTCAGTACCGAGCCCACTTCGAACCAACTTGCTCGGGCGTTGAGAATATCTTGCACCGACATGGCTTTTTTACCCGGCACTTGCAGTTGCAAAAGGACTAATACGCCTTTGCCTGTTGCGACATAGATGCCGGTTTTGTCTGCTTGGATAATGGTACCCGCCGCTTGGTCTGTGGTTTGCTCCGCCACGCGACTCTGCCACACCTTGATGCTGTTATCGGCCGCTTCAAAGTGGCTCATTGGCCACGGGTTGAACGCGCGCACGCAGCGCTCAATGTGCTCAGCGTCGTCATTCCAATCGATGCGGGCTTCCTCTTTGCTAAGCTTTTTGGCGTAGTTGGCTAGGGCATCATCTTGCTTAGTGGCGACGGCGCTGCCTTGTGCGATGTCAGTGAGGCAGTCCAATAGCGCACTTGGGCCTAAATCGGCCAACTTTTCGTACATGGACGCACTGGTGTCGCTGCTTTCGATCGGCAAGCGCGCGATGGAGAGCATGTCTCCAGTATCGAGGCCAATGTCCATCTGCATGATGGTGACGCCGGTTTCTTCATCGCCCGCCCAAATGGCGCGCTGAATCGGCGCTGCGCCTCGCCAACGTGGCAAAATCGAACCGTGCACGTTGATACAGCCCAGTTTAGGCGTGTCCAATACCGCTTGCGGCAGCAGCAAGCCGTACGCGACGACGACCATCAAATCGGCGTCTAAATCCGCCAACGCTTGCTTGGCCTCTTCAGATTTAAAGTTTTCCGGTTGGTAGACCGCAATGTCATGCTCAAGGGCAATCTGTTTGACTGGGCTCGCGGTGAGCTTTTTACCGCGACCTGCAGGGCGGTCGGGTTGGGTGTACACGGCAATGACGTCGTGCTCCGAAGACAACAACGCCGCCAAGTGACGGGCGGCGAAGTCCGGAGTACCAGCAAAAACAATCTTAAGTGGTTTGCTCAAGGTACGTTCCTTATCTTTTCTTTCTCAGTAATACGCTTACTTACCGGCGGATTGTTTTTCGTTGAATCGCTTGATCTTCGCCAGTTTGTCTTGGATGCGTTTACGCTTCAGTGGCGATAGGTAATCGACAAAGAGCTTGCCTTCTAGGTGGTCAAGTTCGTGCTGAACACAAATCGCAAGCAGGTCATCCGCCTCGAAGGTAAATACTTCACCATCGCGATTGAGCGCTTTGACCGTCACCTCGGCTGCGCGAGGTACTAAAGCGCGTGCGCCAGGCACCGATAGGCAGCCCTCTTCAATCCCATCTTCACCGCGTTTCTCGATGATTTCTGGGTTGATAAGCACCATTGGCTCATCACGGGTGTCCGAAATGTCAATCACCACGATACGTTGGTGAACATCGACTTGGGTGGCCGCAAGACCAATTCCTTCTTCGTCGTACATGGTTTCAATCATGTCATCGACGAGTTTTTGAATCTCAGGCGTCACTTTCTCTACGGGCTTAGCCACGGTACGAAGGCGATCATCTGGGAATGTTAATACTTGTAATACAGACATATACACTCAAAATGTTGAACTGTGCCGAATCAGGGTAAAGCTTGTTGGCTCAATTCTAGACATTTTATAACCTAAATGACAGCATCATTACGCATTTTCCCTGCCACTCTCGGTGTCAATGTTGAGCACACACACCTAAGTTGAGCAGCGGTTTCTTTCAGATAACCAAGGATTTAGGTGATGGTGAGTTTCAAACGGTGTTCCAGTTGGCGCAGGCCACTTCTCTGCGTGGCGACCTTGTGGGTGGCTTGGGTTCCTTTCTCTGTCTCGTCGGTGTTAACCCTCAAGCCCGATGCGCCCACGACGTATGTCGTGGTCAAAGGCGATACCTTGTGGGATATTTCGGCGCTCTACCTCGATAGCCCTTGGCTTTGGCCACGGCTATGGCAGGTCAATCCTGATATTGATAATCCTCACCTGATTTATCCCGGTGACAAGCTCAATCTGATTTGGCGCAATGGTGAGCCGGTTCTGACGGTGAAACCGATGCACAAACTGAGCCCGAAAGTAAGAAAGCTTGATAAACAAGCGCTGCCGACGCTGCGTGAAGAGTGGGTGTTGCCGTACCTAGAATCGGATCTCTTGCTTGACCAGTCGTTATTGGCAGAGAGTGCCAAGGTGATTGGCTCGAGCAATGGCTTACAATATCTCACCGGGCAACAACTGCTTTATGTCACGGGGCAACAAGTGCAAGGTGAGTGGCACATTTACCGCAAAATGACCACCTTCACACGCGATGATAAACGCGTCATTGCGCTGAAAAAAATCGCGGTCGCCGAGTCTGCGGATGAGTCTACAGCGCAGAGCGATACGGACATGACGGCGCTCAAAGTTCGCCAACAAACGCAGGAAATTCTCGCGCAAGACATCGCCTTGCCCGTGCGTGAGGCTCAGTCTGATTTCAGTCAACGCTTTTATCCCCAGCCCTCGCCTAAGGCCATTAATGCCTCAATCTTAGGGTCTTTAGAAGGCAGCCAATATGTGGGCAAGCATCAAGTCGTGGTCATTGACCGCGGCGCGCGCGATGCCCTGCGTCAAGGCAGTATGTTCGACCTCTATCAGCCGGGTCACAAGGTGGCCAAAGCTGGCCAAGGGGTATTGGCTAGGCAAGAGGTGCAGCAATTGCCGGATGTGCGCATTGGGCATTTGATGGTGATTCGTCCTTATCACGACTTTAGCCTGGCGCTAGTCACCCAGAGCGAGCAGCCGATTGCCACTGAAACCCGTTTGCGCTCTCCCCTGGCGACGCTTAAATCCGCTGAAGACGTTGTGGACGCAGAGCTACAGGGTAAGGAGCAAGGATGACAGAGCGTGAGCTGCGCGCTTGGCTGACGCTCTATTTTACGCCCAGAATTGGTCCGAAGACCTTTGAGCGTTTGCGAAAGGTGGCCGAGCCGCACGAGATTGTCTCTAGTTCGAGCGACGAGATGCGCGCGTTTGGCTTGAGTGAGCATCAGGTGGAGTATATTCAGCGGCGCGCAGAAAAAGAGGTGGATGGGTGTTTGGCTTGGCGCGAGCGCGAGGCGGATCACCATATCGTCACCCGTGACGCGAGTGACTATCCGCCACTGCTCGCCAACGCCCCTGCGTCGCCGGCGGTGCTGTTTGTCAAAGGCAAGATTGAGGCGATTCACTTGCCGCAATTGGCCATGGTGGGCAGTCGCAATGCCAGTCAGGATGGGCTTTCGCTCGCCAGAGAGTTTGCCAGTGCGTTGGTCAAAGAGGGGCTGTGTATCACCAGCGGACTCGCGCTCGGCATCGATGGCTATGCCCATGATGGCGCGCTGAAAGCGGGCGGAGAGACGGTCGCGGTGCTCGGCAGTGGTCTTGGGGAAGTGTACCCTGCTCGCCACCGAGCGCTGGCAGGGCGTATTGCTCAGCAAGGCGCGTTGGTCAGTGAGTTGCATCCGCAGGCCAAACCTAAGGCGGATCACTTTCCTCGCCGCAATCGCATTATCAGTGGTTTATCGCTGGGCGTGCTGGTGGTGGAAGCGGCCGAGAAAAGCGGCTCATTAATTACCGCGCGTTATGCCCTTGAGCAAGGCCGCGAAGTGTTTGCCATTCCCGGCTCTATTCATCAAGTCTATGCCAGGGGTTGCCACCGCTTAATTCAGCAAGGGGCGAGCTTAGTCCAAGAGGTTGAGGACATCTTATGCGAGCTCGACAGCTTGCTGGCATGGTCGCGGCAACAGGCGGATAAACAGAGCGAATCACGCACCCAGACGCCGAGCTGCTCGCATTTCCGAGCGCTTTTATCTCCTAACGATAAAGAAGCGACGAAAGTGAGCAAAGAAGAATTGCCATTTCCCGAGCTGTTAGCTAACGTAGGTAATGAGGCTACACCAGTTGATATCTTAGCATCGCGGACCCATATACCCGTGCAGGATGTCATGATGCAGCTCTTGGAGCTCGAGCTTTTAGGGCACGTTGTTGCAGTTTCCGGTGGCTACATTTTAAAGGGGAGGGGCTAGCTATGATGATGGATATTTTGATGTATCTGTTTGAGACCTACATCCATAGCGATGCAGAGTTACAGGTCGACCAAGATGAGCTAGAAGAAGAGTTACTTCGCGCTGGTTTTCATCAGAAAGACATATATAAGGCCCTGGTCTGGTTAGAAGAGTTGGCGGCGCTACAGCAAACGGAAGCGCACTCAGCGATCTCTGTCAGTACCTCGTCTCCGTCTACGCGTATCTATACCGCCAAAGAGTGCGACCGCCTCAGCCTTGAGTGTCGTGGCTTTTTAATGTTTTTAGAGCAAGTGAGCGTGTTGACGGCGGAAACACGTGAGATGGTCATTGACCGAGTGATGGGGCTCGAAACCGATGAGTTTGAGCTTGATGATCTCAAGTGGATTGTCTTAATGGTGCTGTTTAATGTGCCGGGCAATGAAAATGAATACACGCTTATGGAAGAGCTTCTTTACACCAAAGAGCAGGGTATCTTGCACTGATACCGTCGCTTTGCGACCCTAAGTGATATGAGTAATAAAATCGACCATCAGTTGTTTTCTGCCCACGAGCACGCCTTAGAACATCAGGCGTGCCCGAAATGCCAAGCTCAAGGCTTGGCGGGGGAGCTGTCGCTGCGCCATGGCAAACATGGTCCTTTCTTGGGGTGCACCTTGTACCCGCAATGCGATTACATCAAACCTTTGCATCAAAATGATGGCCACATCGTTAAAGAGTTAGGTGTGCCATGTCCTGAGTGTGGTCATGAGTTGGTGCTGCGCCAAGGTCGCTATGGGATGTTTGTCGGTTGCAGTCATTACCCTGAGTGTCACCACATTGAGTCGATCGATGCCCCCGCAGAGCCGAGTGAGGACAACGTCGCCATCGCCTGCCCTGAATGCCATCAAGGTCAGCTGACCGAGCGTAAATCTCGCTTTGGTAAGCTGTTTTATGCATGTGACCGCTACCCGAAATGCAAGTTTGCCGTCAATCAGCCGCCCGTCAGTGGTGAGTGCCAAGTGTGTGGGTTTCCACTGCTGGTGGAAAAGCACAGCGCAAAAGGCCAACAGTTGCAGTGTGCAGCTCGACGTTGTCAGGCCATTCAGTCTTAATTTTCGGCGAGTGCCTATTTAAGACTATATCGTGATTTAAGACTATACAGTGGTAAGGCGATATCGGAGCGGCCGAGCGTTACAGCAAATACAATGTCATTAAAGACAAAAAAGGCGCCATGAGCGCCTTTTTCAATCCAGTGTTCGCAGAGCCAACACTCATTTGATCCGATTACGATTCGAAGTTTTGTGCAAACTCATGCACCGCAGGGAAGGCATCGCTGTCGAGCAGGGTGGCCAGTTCACACAGCTTGCGTTGTAGCTCACCACTGTAGTCGCCGCAGACATTGATGTGACCCATCTTGCGTCCAGCACGCTTCTCTTTGCCGTACCAATGGATATGGCACCCTTCAATGGCCAGCAACGCTTGTGGCAGCGTATCTTCGCCAAGGATGTTGATCATCGCCGTTTCACGAACCAGTTTGGTGCTGCCAAGCGGCAAGCCACACACGGCTCTTAGGTGGTTTTCAAACTGACAGGTCTCTGCGCCTTGCTGCGTCCAGTGACCGGAGTTGTGCACGCGCGGTGCAATCTCATTCACGAGCAGGGTGCCATCGACATCGAAAAACTCAAGGGCAAGCACGCCCACGTAGTCGAGACTCTCGGCTACAGCGCTAAACATCGCCTGCGCTTGGTCTTGCAGCTTCGGGTCAGAAATGGCGGTCGATAGGCTTAGCACCCCTTGGGTGTGGACGTTCTCAGCCAGAGGGTAAACAGCGACTGAGCCGTCTTTGGCTCGTGCGCCCACCAAGGAAACTTCTCGGCCAAACGGGACAAACTCTTCCGCCACAATCGCTTGTGTCTCACTGGCTTGGATGCATTGTGCCATCTCTTGCCAAATGCTGTCCGCTTGAGCGGCGTCTTTCAATCGCCATTGGCCTTTACCATCGTAGCCACCTAGGGCACTTTTCAGCACCATAGGAATGCCGACTTTTTCGATCGCGCGATCAAAATCTTCCCGGCTCTCAATGACATGGTAGTTGGCGTTGCGAACGCCCGCTTTGTCTAATAGCGCCTTCTCAATACGGCGATCGCCACCGGTTTTGATCGCTTCTGCTGACGGGTAAAACTTCCCGCTTTGCTCGCAGAGGGTCAAAATATCGTGTGGGATATGTTCAAACTCAGCCGTGATCACATCGGCACGCTCAATGGCATTGCGAAGACCGTGGCCCACCACGTGTTGGGTGAGAGGATGGACAATGTTTTCACTGCCGACATCGTACGCCGAGATCTCAATGTTCAGTGGTGCGCCCGCAAGAGACATCATTCGTGCTAATTGGCCTGCACCTAACACCAACACATGCATGGTTTAGTCCTCGGCTGGGTTTGGGTTAGCAAGGACGGTCTCAGTTTGCTCTTGGCGAAACGCTTCGACCTTCTCCATCACGGACTCATCGTGGGTACCGATGATTTGCGCGGCCAAAATACCCGCATTCGCTGCGCCCGCTTCGCCGATCGCCAGTGTACCTACCGCGATGCCTTTTGGCATTTGCACGATAGAAAGTAGCGAATCCATCCCTTTTAGGGCACGTGATTGAACAGGAACACCCAAGACAGGTAAGCTTGTGAACGCCGCTGCCATGCCCGGCAGGTGCGCAGCGCCGCCAGCGCCAGCAATGATCACTTTCAGACCGCGCTCTTTCGCGCTGTTGGCGTAGTCTGCCAATAATTGAGGAGTGCGGTGCGCAGAGACGACTTTAGTTTCGTATTCAACACCAAATCTATCCAGCATTTCCGCGGCGAGCTTCATTGTTGGCCAATCTGATTTTGAACCCATGATGATACCGACTTTCATCTCAAACTCCTTCAACCTTTTGTGTGGAATGAAAAACAGGATGTGTCGTAAACCCAGTACAACCACATCGCCAATTTGTGCGCATTATACGGCGTTTTCCCTAGCAAGCAAACGTTTGCGCGCACTTTGAACCGCGCAGTGATTAGTCTTCGACGCAGATTCTTTGTACACTGAGTCTCATCCCAAGAAGACGCAGCCAGTGACTGCGTGGTGAAACAGGGCCTACCCTGCAAGGAAGTAAAATGTCAGAAATCGATAAGCAGGCGGTGAAGCAGTTTTTGTTGGCACTGCAAGAGACCATTTGTCAGCAGCTTGAGCAGGCCGACGGCCAAGCGCTGTTTGTTGAGGATGCGTGGCAGCGTGAACCCGGAGAGCGGCTCGGTGGCGGTGGTCGCACCCGAGTGATGAAAGCAGGCGCGGTGTTTGAGCAAGGCGGCGTCAATTTCTCTCATGTCTCTGGCAAAGCGATGCCCGCTTCGGCCACTGCCCATCGCCCAGAGTTAGCCGGGCGACGCTTTGAAGCCATGGGCGTGTCATTGGTGATGCATCCGAATAACCCTTATGTGCCCACCTCCCATGCCAACGTGCGCTTTTTTATTGCCGAAAAAGAGGGCGAGGCGCCGATATGGTGGTTTGGCGGCGGGTTCGATTTGACCCCCTTCTACCCATTTGAAGAAGATGCTCAGTTCTGGCATGGCAGTGCGAAAGAGGTGTGTGAACCTTTTGGTCATGATGTGTATGCCAAGCACAAAAAATGGTGTGATGATTACTTCTACCTGCCGCACCGTGATGAAACGCGTGGCGTCGGTGGGCTATTTTTTGATGATCTCAACGAGTGGCCATTTGATAAGTGTTTTGATTACATCAAAGCGATCGGTGAAGGGTATACCCAGGCGTATTTGCCGATTGTTGAGCGCCGCAAAGAGACGCCCTACACTGACCGAGAGCGTCAATTTCAGCTTTATCGCCGTGGTCGCTATGTGGAGTTTAATCTCGTCTATGACCGAGGAACCTTGTTTGGTTTGCAAAGTGGTGGCCGAACCGAGTCGATTTTGATGTCGATGCCGCCACTGGCTCGCTGGGAGTACAATTATCAGATTGAGCCAGACAGCCCTGAAGCGGTTTTGTATCGCGATTTCCTCAAACCGCGTGATTGGTAACATGTTTATCTCGGCATAGCGCTTGATCCTGGCCGGGATAGTGATAGGGTCAATGACCGTTGACCCGTTTATTTTTGTGTAGGTAAGGACATGACACAACCTCTTGACCGCTATGTGGTGTTTGGCAATCCCATTAGCCAAAGTAAATCGCCTTTTATCCATACCTTATTTGCTCGCCAGACCAACCAAGCGTTAACCTATCAAACGCAGCAGCCTGAGATCGGCACATTCAAAACGGCGGTAGCGGAGTTCTTTGCTGCAGGTGGTAAGGGGTGCAACATCACCGCACCGTTTAAAGAAGAGGCGTTTCAGTTTGCGACCCGCCTGACTGAGCGAGCGCAATTGGCCGGTGCCGTTAATACCTTAAAGAAGTTAGATGATGGAGACATCATTGGTGATAACACCGATGGTGAAGGATTAGTGCAAGATTTGCTTTCCCAGCAAGTGGTACTGAAAGGGGCGAGAATACTATTGCTTGGCGCTGGCGGCGCGGCGCGCGGCGTGATCAAACCGCTGCTCGACCAGCACCCGCACTCAATAGTGATCGCCAATCGCACCAAAGCCAAAGCATCACAGTTGGCAGAGCTTTTCGCTGAGTTTGGTGTGGTGCAAGCCGCCTCACTGGAAGAGGTCGAGACTGGCTTTGATGTCATCATTAACTCAACGTCGTCGGGATTGAGTGGTGAGTTGCCAGCGGTATCACCGACCATTTTTCAAGGTTGCCAAGTGGTGTATGACATGGTCTACCGCTCAGGCAAAACGCCTTTTAATGCCTGGGCGGAACAATCGGGTGCGCCCGTAAGCTATGATGGCTTAGGGATGTTGGTTGGCCAAGCGGCGGAAAGCTTTATGCTGTGGCGAGGTTTACGCCCAGGCACTAAGCAGGTGCTGCGCGAGCTGCGTAAAAATTTACAAGGGTAAAAGATGAATCAATCGATTTTGTTTCCCGAACGACAGCATTGGGATGAAGAGCGCGCTGCGGTTTGCTTCCCTGCTCAGCAAGCGGGTGCCTTGATTGAGTGTGTGGTGAGCCAAGCGGTACTGGAGTCGTATGCGCAGCAAAGCATTACCTCGGGTCAGCACGCCATCGAACTGTTTGAACAATGGCGCTTTGACCTTGAAGAGCAAGCTGAGTCTTTAATAGAAGACGAGATGTTTAACAGCCGCGGTGAAATTGAACTCAACCAGGAATGATCTCAACCTCATTTAAGTAGTCGTCTTTATTCTGCACGTAGTTATCGGCAGATTTTTGTAAGAAAGCGCGCTCTTTGTCTGTCAAAGGGCGAGCCTGCTTAACTGGACAGCCGACATACAGATAGCCACTTTCCAATGTTTTCCCCGGTGGGACTAAACTGCCTGCTCCCACCATCACCTCATCTTGAATGACCACACCATCGAGCACGATCGCGCCCATGCCAACGAGCACGCGATGACCAATGGTACAGCCGTGCAGCATCACCTTATGACCCACGGTCACATCATCACCGATAATCAGTGGGTAGCCTTGAGGGTTTTCAGCATTCTTATGGGTGACATGAAGCACCGAACCATCTTGAATATTGCTACGCGCACCAATTCGGATATGGTTGACGTCTCCACGAGCGGCCACCAAAGGCCAAACACTGGCATCATCGCCCAGTGTGATGTCGCCAACCAAGACAGCACTGCTATCTATATAGACACGATCGCCAACTTGAGGTTGGATACCTTTATAACTGCGTAGGGAACTCATCTCTTCTCCTATATGCGATAGCACGATATGTTGCCAAGAATAGTGGCAAAAATAGCCCGTTGCGCATAGAAAATACGCAAACAGTAAAAAAATCAAAAAAATCGCTGAAAAGGGGTTGCCAATGTGACGCCGATCTCTATAATGCCCCCTCGCTGACACGGCAAGGCGTCCGAATAAGTTGATACTCACCGTAACAGCAAGGTCTAAATAGCCCAGCAAAAATTGCTGAGAAAAGTTTGAAAAAAGTGGTTGACACTAAAACTTGAATCGCTAAAATGACCTGCCGTCTTGTAAGTGACCAAGGTCACAGCCAACGAGCGCTCTTTAACAATATAAACCTATCAATCTGTGTGGGCACTCGTTGATGATAATCCAATTAGAAGTTTCTTCAGGAAACTTCAAATTAGGTTTCAATGATACGAAGTGACCATTGAGTCTTCGGACTCAGCACAGTCAATTCAAACATTACTGGTGCTACTTCTAGTCAAGGAATGTTCAGTATTCATTGAGCCGAACAAAATCTTAAATTGAAGAGTTTGATCATGGCTCAGATTGAACGCTGGCGGCAGGCCTAACACATGCAAGTCGAGCGGAAACGAGTTATCTAAAGCCTTCGGGTGAGCGATAACGGCGTCGAGCGGCGGACGGGTGAGTAATGCCTGGGAAATTGCCCTGATGTGGGGGATAACCATTGGAAACGATGGCTAATACCGCATAATAGCTTCGGCTCAAAGAGGGGGACCTTCGGGCCTCTCGCGTCAGGATATGCCCAGGTGGGATTAGCTAGTTGGTGAGGTAAGGGCTCACCAAGGCGACGATCCCTAGCTGGTCTGAGAGGATGATCAGCCACACTGGAACTGAGACACGGTCCAGACTCCTACGGGAGGCAGCAGTGGGGAATATTGCACAATGGGCGCAAGCCTGATGCAGCCATGCCGCGTGTATGAAGAAGGCCTTCGGGTTGTAAAGTACTTTCAGCAGTGAGGAAGGTGGGTGTGTTAATAGCGCACTCATTTGACGTTAGCTGCAGAAGAAGCACCGGCTAACTCCGTGCCAGCAGCCGCGGTAATACGGAGGGTGCGAGCGTTAATCGGAATTACTGGGCGTAAAGCGCATGCAGGTGGTTTGTTAAGTCAGATGTGAAAGCCCGGGGCTCAACCTCGGAATTGCATTTGAAACTGGCAGACTAGAGTACTGTAGAGGGGGGTAGAATTTCAGGTGTAGCGGTGAAATGCGTAGAGATCTGAAGGAATACCAGTGGCGAAGGCGGCCCCCTGGACAGATACTGACACTCAGATGCGAAAGCGTGGGGAGCAAACAGGATTAGATACCCTGGTAGTCCACGCCGTAAACGATGTCTACTTGGAGGTTGTGGCCTTGAGCCGTGGCTTTCGGAGCTAACGCGTTAAGTAGACCGCCTGGGGAGTACGGTCGCAAGATTAAAACTCAAATGAATTGACGGGGGCCCGCACAAGCGGTGGAGCATGTGGTTTAATTCGATGCAACGCGAAGAACCTTACCTACTCTTGACATCCAGAGAACTTTCCAGAGATGGATTGGTGCCTTCGGGAACTCTGAGACAGGTGCTGCATGGCTGTCGTCAGCTCGTGTTGTGAAATGTTGGGTTAAGTCCCGCAACGAGCGCAACCCTTATCCTTGTTTGCCAGCACTTCGGGTGGGAACTCCAGGGAGACTGCCGGTGATAAACCGGAGGAAGGTGGGGACGACGTCAAGTCATCATGGCCCTTACGAGTAGGGCTACACACGTGCTACAATGGCGCATACAGAGGGCGGCGAACTTGCGAGAGTAAGCGAATCCCAAAAAGTGCGTCGTAGTCCGGATTGGAGTCTGCAACTCGACTCCATGAAGTCGGAATCGCTAGTAATCGTGGATCAGAATGCCACGGTGAATACGTTCCCGGGCCTTGTACACACCGCCCGTCACACCATGGGAGTGGGCTGCAAAAGAAGTGGGTAGTTTAACCTTTCGGGGAGGACGCTCACCACTTTGTGGTTCATGACTGGGGTGAAGTCGTAACAAGGTAGCGCTAGGGGAACCTGGCGCTGGATCACCTCCTTATACGATGATTATCGTTTTGAGTGTCCACACAGATTGATGGTTTATAAAAGTAAAGAGAAATTCTAGAGGCTAGTTACTAGTCCCTAGAATACAATGAACCTTTCCCAAAAGGTTCACAGTCTCTAGGAGCTAGGCACTAGTTCACTAGAAACTTATCCAGTGTCCCGTTCGTCTAGAGGCCTAGGACACCGCCCTTTCACGGCGGTAACAGGGGTTCGACTCCCCTACGGGATACCACGGGTCGTTAGCTCAGTTGGTAGAGCAGTTGACTTTTAATCAATTGGTCGCAGGTTCGAATCCTGCACGACCCACCACTTTTCTCTTATGCGGCGTTAAGTTGCTCGTTGTGTACTTTTGTACACGGCCTCACAACTTGCCTTGCCTAAGAAAAAAGTAACCACATAATGTGGGCGATTAGCTCAGTTGGGAGAGCACCTGCCTTACAAGCAGGGGGTCACTGGTTCGAGCCCGGTATCGCCCACCATTCTCTAAATGTTTTTGGATATCAAACAGTCCAAACCACTTCAGTAAAACGTGTGTGGTTGGAGTTGTCGACCGTCTAAGAATATTTAGAAAATGTATTTCTTCGCTTTTACTAGCAAAGAACGCATGCTCTTTAACAATTTGGAAAGCTGACAAAACAACAATTTATTGTTGTTTGTAAAGTTCTCAAAGTATTCATATCTATGAATACACAAAAACACATTCAAGTGTTCTTGGCTTTTTGTTTTCACTTTTTATAAAAAAGTAAAATAAAAAGATATTTGAGTCCGGCAAAATCGAGTCTGCATCATGTTTAAATAATTGCAGACAACTTTGGTTGCTTAGTTTGTTTTCACTTTTCAAAGTGAAAGTAAGTGAGCCAATAAGACCCTTTGGGGTTGTATGGTTAAGTGACTAAGCGTACACGGTGGATGCCTTGGCAGTCAGAGGCGATGAAGGACGTATTAACTTGCGATAAGCCCAGATTAGGTAGTAAAAACCACTTGAGTCTGGGATTTCCGAATGGGGAAACCCACCTGCATAAGCAGGTATCGTTATGTGAATACATAGCATAACGAGGCGAACCGGGGGAACTGAAACATCTAAGTACCCCGAGGAAAAGAAATCAACCGAGATTCCGAAAGTAGCGGCGAGCGAAATTGGACTAGCCCTTAAGCTTTATATGCGTTAGACGAACGGTCTGGAAAGTCCGGCAATAAAGGGTGATAGCCCCGTAGTTGACAACGCACATTCAGTGAAATCGAGTAGGGCGGGACACGTGATATCCTGTCTGAATATGGGGGGACCATCCTCCAAGGCTAAATACTACTGACTGACCGATAGTGAACCAGTACCGTGAGGGAAAGGCGAAAAGAACCCCTGTGAGGGGAGTGAAATAGAACCTGAAACCGTGTACGTACAAGCAGTAGGAGCACCTTCGTGGTGTGACTGCGTACCTTTTGTATAATGGGTCAGCGACTTATATTCAGTGGCAAGGTTAACCATCTAGGGGAGCCGTAGGGAAACCGAGTCTTAACTGGGCGCTCAGTCTCTGGATATAGACCCGAAACCAGGTGATCTAGCCATGGGCAGGTTGAAGGTTGAGTAACATCAACTGGAGGACCGAACCGACTAATGTTGAAAAATTAGCGGATGACTTGTGGCTAGGGGTGAAAGGCCAATCAAACCTGGAGATAGCTGGTTCTCCCCGAAAGCTATTTAGGTAGCGCCTCGGACGAATACTACTGGGGGTAGAGCACTGTTAAGGCTAGGGGGTCATCCCGACTTACCAACCCTTTGCAAACTCCGAATACCAGTAAGTACTATCCGGGAGACACACGGCGGGTGCTAACGTCCGTCGTGGAGAGGGAAACAACCCAGACCGCCAGCTAAGGTCCCAAATTATTACTAAGTGGGAAACGATGTGGGAAGGCTTAGACAGCTAGGATGTTGGCTTAGAAGCAGCCATCATTTAAAGAAAGCGTAATAGCTCACTAGTCGAGTCGGCCTGCGCGGAAGATGTAACGGGGCTAAGTAATAAACCGAAGCTGCGGCAATACCTTTTAGGTATTGGGTAGGGGAGCGTTCTGTAAGCCGTTGAAGGTGTGTTGTAAAGCATGCTGGAGGTATCAGAAGTGCGAATGCTGACATGAGTAACGATAATGGGGGTGAAAAACCTCCACGCCGGAAGACCAAGGGTTCCTGTCCAACGTTAATCGGGGCAGGGTAAGTCGACCCCTAAGGCGAGGCCGAAAGGCGTAGTCGATGGGAAACGGGTTAATATTCCCGTACTTCAACTTATTGCGATGGGGGGACGGAGAAGGCTAGGTGGGCCTGGCGACGGTTGTCCAGGTTCAAGTGCGTAGGCTTGAGAGTTAGGTAAATCCGGCTCTCTTTAAGGCTGAGACACGATGTCGAGCGCCCAAGGGCGTGAAGTCATTGATGCCATGCTTCCAGGAAAAGCCTCTAAGCTTCAGATAAGTTGGAATCGTACCCCAAACCGACACAGGTGGTCGGGTAGAGAATACCAAGGCGCTTGAGAGAACTCGGGTGAAGGAACTAGGCAAAATGGTACCGTAACTTCGGGAGAAGGTACGCTCTTGACGGTGAAGTCCCTTGCGGATGGAGCTATTGAGAGTCGCAGATACCAGGTGGCTGCAACTGTTTATTAAAAACACAGCACTGTGCAAAATCGTAAGATGACGTATACGGTGTGACGCCTGCCCGGTGCCGGAAGGTTAATTGATGGGGTTAGACTTCGGTCGAAGCTCTTGATTGAAGCCCCGGTAAACGGCGGCCGTAACTATAACGGTCCTAAGGTAGCGAAATTCCTTGTCGGGTAAGTTCCGACCTGCACGAATGGCGTAATGATGGCCACGCTGTCTCCACCCGAGACTCAGTGAAATTGAAATCGCTGTGAAGATGCAGTGTACCCGCGGCTAGACGGAAAGACCCCGTGAACCTTTACTACAGCTTGGCACTGAACATTGAGCCTACATGTGTAGGATAGGTGGGAGGCTTTGAAGCAGGTACGCCAGTATCTGTGGAGCCGACCTTGAAATACCACCCTTGTATGTTTGATGTTCTAACTTAGCCCCGTTATCCGGGGTGAGGACAGTGCCTGGTGGGTAGTTTGACTGGGGCGGTCTCCTCCCAAAGAGTAACGGAGGAGCACGAAGGTGGGCTAATCACGGTTGGACATCGTGAGGTTAGTGCAATGGCATAAGCCCGCTTGACTGCGAGAATGACAATTCGAGCAGGTGCGAA
>NZ_JCBDGG010000039.1:0-5118 GCF_059833835.1 Vibrio sp. R15-SG3-ISO1B
TGGGCGCAAGCCTGATGCAGCCATGCCGCGTGTATGAAGAAGGCCTTCGGGTTGTAAAGTACTTTCAGCAGTGAGGAAGGTGGGTGTGTTAATAGCGCACTCATTTGACGTTAGCTGCAGAAGAAGCACCGGCTAACTCCGTGCCAGCAGCCGCGGTAATACGGAGGGTGCGAGCGTTAATCGGAATTACTGGGCGTAAAGCGCATGCAGGTGGTTTGTTAAGTCAGATGTGAAAGCCCGGGGCTCAACCTCGGAATTGCATTTGAAACTGGCAGACTAGAGTACTGTAGAGGGGGGTAGAATTTCAGGTGTAGCGGTGAAATGCGTAGAGATCTGAAGGAATACCAGTGGCGAAGGCGGCCCCCTGGACAGATACTGACACTCAGATGCGAAAGCGTGGGGAGCAAACAGGATTAGATACCCTGGTAGTCCACGCCGTAAACGATGTCTACTTGGAGGTTGTGGCCTTGAGCCGTGGCTTTCGGAGCTAACGCGTTAAGTAGACCGCCTGGGGAGTACGGTCGCAAGATTAAAACTCAAATGAATTGACGGGGGCCCGCACAAGCGGTGGAGCATGTGGTTTAATTCGATGCAACGCGAAGAACCTTACCTACTCTTGACATCTACAGAACTTAGCAGAGATGCTTTGGTGCCTTCGGGAACTGTAAGACAGGTGCTGCATGGCTGTCGTCAGCTCGTGTTGTGAAATGTTGGGTTAAGTCCCGCAACGAGCGCAACCCTTATCCTTGTTTGCCAGCACTTCGGGTGGGAACTCCAGGGAGACTGCCGGTGATAAACCGGAGGAAGGTGGGGACGACGTCAAGTCATCATGGCCCTTACGAGTAGGGCTACACACGTGCTACAATGGCGCATACAGAGGGCGGCGAACTTGCGAGAGTAAGCGAATCCCAAAAAGTGCGTCGTAGTCCGGATTGGAGTCTGCAACTCGACTCCATGAAGTCGGAATCGCTAGTAATCGTGGATCAGAATGCCACGGTGAATACGTTCCCGGGCCTTGTACACACCGCCCGTCACACCATGGGAGTGGGCTGCAAAAGAAGTGGGTAGTTTAACCTTCGGGAGGACGCTCACCACTTTGTGGTTCATGACTGGGGTGAAGTCGTAACAAGGTAGCGCTAGGGGAACCTGGCGCTGGATCACCTCCTTATACGATGATTATCGTTATGAGTGTCCACACAGATTGATATGGTTTATAAAAGTAAAGAGAGATTCTAGAGGCTAGTTGCTAGTCCCTAGAATACAATGAACCTTTCCCAAAAGGTTCACAGTCTCTAGGAACTAGGCACTAGTTCACTAGAAACTTATCCAGTGTCCCGTTCGTCTAGAGGCCTAGGACACCGCCCTTTCACGGCGGTAACAGGGGTTCGACTCCCCTACGGGATACCACGGGTCGTTAGCTCAGTTGGTAGAGCAGTTGACTTTTAATCAATTGGTCGCAGGTTCGAATCCTGCACGACCCACCACTTTTCTCTTATGCGGCGTTAAGTTGCTCGTTGTGTATTTTTGTACACGGCCTTACAACTTGCCTTGCCTAAGAAAAAAGTAACCACATAATGTGGGCGATTAGCTCAGTTGGGAGAGCACCTGCCTTACAAGCAGGGGGTCACTGGTTCGAGCCCGGTATCGCCCACCATTCTCTAAATGTTTTTGGATAGAAATTCCAAACCACTTCAGTAATTCGTATGTGGTTGGTTTTTTTGACGCCGAAAGTCTTTAGAAAATGACCTTCTTCGGAAGAATCATGCTCTTTAACAATTTGGAAAGCTGACAAAACAACAATTTATTGTTGTTTGTAAAGTTCTCAAAGTATTCATATACATGAATACACAAAAACACATTCAAGTGTTCTTGGGTTTTGTCTTACTGTTTCAGTAAAACAAAACATATTTGAGTCCGGCAAAATCGAGTCTGCATCATGTTTAAATAATTGCAGACAACTTTGGTTGCTTAGTTTGTTTTCACTTTTCAAACTGAAAGTAAATGAGCCAATAAGACCCTTTGGGGTTGTATGGTTAAGTGACTAAGCGTACACGGTGGATGCCTTGGCAGTCAGAGGCGATGAAGGACGTATTAACTTGCGATAAGCCCAGATTAGGTAGTAAAAACCACTTGAGTCTGGGATTTCCGAATGGGGAAACCCACCTGCATAAGCAGGTATCGTTATGTGAATACATAGCATAACGAGGCGAACCGGGGGAACTGAAACATCTAAGTACCCCGAGGAAAAGAAATCAACCGAGATTCCGAAAGTAGCGGCGAGCGAAATTGGACTAGCCCTTAAGCTTTATATGCGTTAGACGAACGGTCTGGAAAGTCCGGCAATAAAGGGTGATAGCCCCGTAGTTGACAACGCACATTCAGTGAAATCGAGTAGGGCGGGACACGTGATATCCTGTCTGAATATGGGGGGACCATCCTCCAAGGCTAAATACTACTGACTGACCGATAGTGAACCAGTACCGTGAGGGAAAGGCGAAAAGAACCCCTGTGAGGGGAGTGAAATAGAACCTGAAACCGTGTACGTACAAGCAGTAGGAGCACCTTCGTGGTGTGACTGCGTACCTTTTGTATAATGGGTCAGCGACTTATATTCAGTGGCAAGGTTAACCATCTAGGGGAGCCGTAGGGAAACCGAGTCTTAACTGGGCGCTCAGTCTCTGGATATAGACCCGAAACCAGGTGATCTAGCCATGGGCAGGTTGAAGGTTGAGTAACATCAACTGGAGGACCGAACCGACTAATGTTGAAAAATTAGCGGATGACTTGTGGCTAGGGGTGAAAGGCCAATCAAACCTGGAGATAGCTGGTTCTCCCCGAAAGCTATTTAGGTAGCGCCTCGGACGAATACTACTGGGGGTAGAGCACTGTTAAGGCTAGGGGGTCATCCCGACTTACCAACCCTTTGCAAACTCCGAATACCAGTAAGTACTATCCGGGAGACACACGGCGGGTGCTAACGTCCGTCGTGGAGAGGGAAACAACCCAGACCGCCAGCTAAGGTCCCAAATTATTACTAAGTGGGAAACGATGTGGGAAGGCTTAGACAGCTAGGATGTTGGCTTAGAAGCAGCCATCATTTAAAGAAAGCGTAATAGCTCACTAGTCGAGTCGGCCTGCGCGGAAGATGTAACGGGGCTAAGTAATAAACCGAAGCTGCGGCAATACCTTTTAGGTATTGGGTAGGGGAGCGTTCTGTAAGCCGTTGAAGGTGTGTTGTAAAGCATGCTGGAGGTATCAGAAGTGCGAATGCTGACATGAGTAACGATAATGGGGGTGAAAAACCTCCACGCCGGAAGACCAAGGGTTCCTGTCCAACGTTAATCGGGGCAGGGTAAGTCGACCCCTAAGGCGAGGCCGAAAGGCGTAGTCGATGGGAAACGGGTTAATATTCCCGTACTTCAACTTATTGCGATGGGGGGACGGAGAAGGCTAGGTGGGCCTGGCGACGGTTGTCCAGGTTCAAGTGCGTAGGCTTGAGAGTTAGGTAAATCCGGCTCTCTTTAAGGCTGAGACACGACGTCGAGCGCCCAAGGGCGTGAAGTCATTGATGCCATGCTTCCAGGAAAAGCCTCTAAGCTTCAGATAAGTTGGAATCGTACCCCAAACCGACACAGGTGGTCGGGTAGAGAATACCAAGGCGCTTGAGAGAACTCGGGTGAAGGAACTAGGCAAAATGGTACCGTAACTTCGGGAGAAGGTACGCTCTTGACGGTGAAGTCCCTCGCGGATGGAGCTATTGAGAGTCGCAGATACCAGGTGGCTGCAACTGTTTATTAAAAACACAGCACTGTGCAAAATCGTAAGATGACGTATACGGTGTGACGCCTGCCCGGTGCCGGAAGGTTAATTGATGGGGTTAGACTTCGGTCGAAGCTCTTGATCGAAGCCCCGGTAAACGGCGGCCGTAACTATAACGGTCCTAAGGTAGCGAAATTCCTTGTCGGGTAAGTTCCGACCTGCACGAATGGCGTAATGATGGCCACGCTGTCTCCACCCGAGACTCAGTGAAATTGAAATCGCTGTGAAGATGCAGTGTACCCGCGGCTAGACGGAAAGACCCCGTGAACCTTTACTACAGCTTGGCACTGAACATTGAGCCTACATGTGTAGGATAGGTGGGAGGCTTTGAAGCAGGTACGCCAGTATCTGTGGAGCCGACCTTGAAATACCACCCTTGTATGTTTGATGTTCTAACTTAGCCCCGTTATCCGGGGTGAGGACAGTGCCTGGTGGGTAGTTTGACTGGGGCGGTCTCCTCCCAAAGAGTAACGGAGGAGCACGAAGGTGGGCTAATCACGGTTGGACATCGTGAGGTTAGTGCAATGGCATAAGCCCGCTTGACTGCGAGAATGACAATTCGAGCAGGTGCGAAAGCAGGTCATAGTGATCCGGTGGTTCTGAATGGAAGGGCCATCGCTCAACGGATAAAAGGTACTCCGGGGATAACAGGCTGATACCGCCCAAGAGTTCATATCGACGGCGGTGTTTGGCACCTCGATGTCGGCTCATCACATCCTGGGGCTGAAGTCGGTCCCAAGGGTATGGCTGTTCGCCATTTAAAGTGGTACGCGAGCTGGGTTTAGAACGTCGTGAGACAGTTCGGTCCCTATCTGCCGTGGGCGTTGGAAGATTGAAGGGGGCTGCTCCTAGTACGAGAGGACCGGAGTGGACGAACCTCTGGTGTTCGGGTTGTGTCGCCAGACGCATTGCCCGGTAGCTAAGTTCGGAATCGATAACCGCTGAAAGCATCTAAGCGGGAAGCGAGCCCTGAGATGAGTCTTCCCTGGCACTTTAAGTGCCCTTAAGGGTTGTTCGAGACTAGAACGTTGATAGGCAGGGTGTGTAAGCGCTGTGAGGCGTTGAGCTAACCTGTACTAATTGCCCGTGAGGCTTAACCATACAACACCCAAAGGGTTTTGATGGACTCAATGAAGAACATTGAATGTGTAAGAACTGAAAACAGCTTTCCGAATTAAAGAATTTGCTTGGCGACCATAGCGATTTGGACCCACCTGATTCCATGCCGAACTCAGAAGTGAAACGAATTAGCGCCGATGGTAGTGTGGGGCTTCCCCATGTGAGAGTAGGACATCGCCA
>NZ_JCBDGG010000040.1:0-42509 GCF_059833835.1 Vibrio sp. R15-SG3-ISO1B
CCGCCAGCTAAGGTCCCAAATTATTACTAAGTGGGAAACGATGTGGGAAGGCTTAGACAGCTAGGATGTTGGCTTAGAAGCAGCCATCATTTAAAGAAAGCGTAATAGCTCACTAGTCGAGTCGGCCTGCGCGGAAGATGTAACGGGGCTAAGTAATAAACCGAAGCTGCGGCAATACCTTTTAGGTATTGGGTAGGGGAGCGTTCTGTAAGCCGTTGAAGGTGTGTTGTAAAGCATGCTGGAGGTATCAGAAGTGCGAATGCTGACATGAGTAACGATAATGGGGGTGAAAAACCTCCACGCCGGAAGACCAAGGGTTCCTGTCCAACGTTAATCGGGGCAGGGTAAGTCGACCCCTAAGGCGAGGCCGAAAGGCGTAGTCGATGGGAAACGGGTTAATATTCCCGTACTTCAACTTATTGCGATGGGGGGACGGAGAAGGCTAGGTGGGCCTGGCGACGGTTGTCCAGGTTCAAGTGCGTAGGCTTGAGAGTTAGGTAAATCCGGCTCTCTTTAAGGCTGAGACACGATGTCGAGCGCCCAAGGGCGTGAAGTCATTGATGCCATGCTTCCAGGAAAAGCCTCTAAGCTTCAGATAAGTTGGAATCGTACCCCAAACCGACACAGGTGGTCGGGTAGAGAATACCAAGGCGCTTGAGAGAACTCGGGTGAAGGAACTAGGCAAAATGGTACCGTAACTTCGGGAGAAGGTACGCTCTTGACGGTGAAGTCCCTCGCGGATGGAGCTATTGAGAGTCGCAGATACCAGGTGGCTGCAACTGTTTATTAAAAACACAGCACTGTGCAAAATCGTAAGATGACGTATACGGTGTGACGCCTGCCCGGTGCCGGAAGGTTAATTGATGGGGTTAGACTTCGGTCGAAGCTCTTGATCGAAGCCCCGGTAAACGGCGGCCGTAACTATAACGGTCCTAAGGTAGCGAAATTCCTTGTCGGGTAAGTTCCGACCTGCACGAATGGCGTAATGATGGCCACGCTGTCTCCACCCGAGACTCAGTGAAATTGAAATCGCTGTGAAGATGCAGTGTACCCGCGGCTAGACGGAAAGACCCCGTGAACCTTTACTACAGCTTGGCACTGAACATTGAGCCTACATGTGTAGGATAGGTGGGAGGCTTTGAAGCAGGTACGCCAGTATCTGTGGAGCCGACCTTGAAATACCACCCTTGTATGTTTGATGTTCTAACTTAGCCCCGTTATCCGGGGTGAGGACAGTGCCTGGTGGGTAGTTTGACTGGGGCGGTCTCCTCCCAAAGAGTAACGGAGGAGCACGAAGGTGGGCTAATCACGGTTGGACATCGTGAGGTTAGTGCAATGGCATAAGCCCGCTTGACTGCGAGAATGACAATTCGAGCAGGTGCGAAAGCAGGTCATAGTGATCCGGTGGTTCTGAATGGAAGGGCCATCGCTCAACGGATAAAAGGTACTCCGGGGATAACAGGCTGATACCGCCCAAGAGTTCATATCGACGGCGGTGTTTGGCACCTCGATGTCGGCTCATCACATCCTGGGGCTGAAGTCGGTCCCAAGGGTATGGCTGTTCGCCATTTAAAGTGGTACGCGAGCTGGGTTTAGAACGTCGTGAGACAGTTCGGTCCCTATCTGCCGTGGGCGTTGGAAGATTGAAGGGGGCTGCTCCTAGTACGAGAGGACCGGAGTGGACGAACCTCTGGTGTTCGGGTTGTGATGCCAATCGCATTGCCCGGTAGCTAAGTTCGGAATCGATAACCGCTGAAAGCATCTAAGCGGGAAGCGAGCCCTGAGATGAGTCTTCCCTGATACTTTAAGTATCCTTAAGGGTTGTTCGAGACTAGAACGTTGATAGGCAGGGTGTGTAAGCGCTGTGAGGCGTTGAGCTAACCTGTACTAATTGCCCGTGAGGCTTAACCATACAACACCCAAAGGGTTTTGATGGACTCAATGAAGAACATTGAATGTGTAAGAACTGAAAACAGCTTTCCGAATTAAAGAATTTGCTTGGCGACCATAGCGATTTGGACCCACCTGATTCCATGCCGAACTCAGAAGTGAAACGAATTAGCGCCGATGGTAGTGTGGGGCTTCCCCATGTGAGAGTAGGACATCGCCAGGCTTTGATTATAAATTGTTCCCATAACTTGCATCTTTTGCTGCTGCGATGCTCATGTGCGATTGCACACTGCGCGTCTCACACCAAAATCTGCGGCGTTATAGAAACAATTTCCTAATCAAAGCAGCCTTTATGGGTGAGTAAGACTTTGATTAGACAATTTGTGGAGAGATGGCTGAGTGGTTGAAAGCACCGGTCTTGAAAACCGGCATACGTTAATAGCGTATCTAGGGTTCAAATCCCTATCTCTCCGCCACCATTGAAAGCCTCGCTAGTGATAGCGAGGCTTTTTTCATATCTGTGCATATCTATTTTTTCAAATCTATATCTACCGACTGCGACTGTCACTATCATGTGTTTTTCGAGTCGCTGCAACCTACCTGTCCTTGACCTTTCCCCTCAAAAACGACATCCACAAACGCCAAATACAAAAAAGCCAGCACTATGGCTGGCTAGATGCGGTCGGCTAGATGCGGTCGGCTAGTTGCGACCGGCCAGGTGCGGTCTAGACGCGTTGGGCGACTTTCTCTCTCAGGGTTTGTTTGTCGGCTTCGGACAAAAAGGCCAACTCTAAACCATTGATCTGAGCTTGACGGATTTGCTCTGCTGATAAGCCTGCTTGCGGCGCGGCGACCTCATACTCATAAGGAAGCTCGATGCCCTCAACAGCAGGGTCGTCGGTGTTGAGACAGGCTAGCACGCCATGTTCAAGGAAGGTCTTAATCGGGTGGTTGGCCAATGAATCCACGGTACTGGTTTGGATATTAGACGTCAGGCAGGACTCAATGCCAATGCGCTGCTCAGCGAGATAATCCATCAATTTCGGATCGTGGATGGCTTTTACACCGTGGCCAATACGCGTCGCACCAAGTTGGTTGATCGCTTGCCACATGCTTTCTGCTCCCGCCGCTTCGCCAGCGTGAACCGTGACGTTGAGGCCCGCATCCTTCACTTGCTTAAAGTGCTTCACGAAGCGATCACCGGGTTGGCCGAGTTCGTCACCGGCGAGGTCAACGGCAACAATGTGATCTTTCTGTGTCAAAATCGCATCCAACTCTTGCTGACAGGCATCGGTGCCAAAGGTGCGGCTCATGATCCCAATCAGATTGGCTTGAACGCCAAAATCTCGCACACCCGCTTTTACACCATCGACGACGGCTTCCACCACACCAGCCACGGGCAGTTTGTGTTTCATCGCCATGTAGTAAGGAGAGAAACGCAGCTCGGCATAGTCAATACGAGCATTCAGAGCGTCTTCCACGTTTTCATAGGCGACTCGGCGACACGCGTCAAGATCACCCAAGACCGCTACGCCCCAATCAAGCTTGGACAAAAAGGCAACCAATGAAGGCTCTGCTTCCACAATTTGTACGTGGGGGGTTAACGATGCCACATCATACGCGGGCAAGGCGACGCCAAACTTCTGGCCCAGTTCTAAAATCGTTTGAGTGCGAATATTGCCGTCAAGGTGACGGTGCAAATCGGTAAGCGGGAGATTTTTCGTTATCATTATGACGGATCCAATGGGTCTAATTTGAGCTAAGTATAAGAGTCAATGATGTGAGTGTCAGTAGGATAAGCGCGCAAAATCGACCCGATGTGCTGATTATCGCTTCATGTTAACCAGATCTGTTGGCCAATCCTGATAGGTAATGGGGCGGCTGTAGAGGAAGCCTTGACCTAATGGACAGGCGAGGGAGGTGAGCATTTGCGCTTGCTCTTGGGTCTCGATCCCTTCGGCAACCAGTTCCACTTTCATGCTCTTGGTCATGTTGACAATCGCAGCGACGATCGACGTATCGAGCTGCTCTGGGCGCATTTTGTTGACAAAGGTGCGATCGATCTTTAGACAATCGAACGGCAGCTTGTGCAAATACGCCAGTGAGCTGTAACCCGTACCAAAATCATCGATGGCGATGTGGACACCAAGATCGCGAATGGCCCGCATGTTTTTGATGATCACTGGGTCATTATCGACAATACGGGACTCGGTGATTTCCAACGTCAGGTTATCGGCATCGAGTCCGGACTCATCAAGGATGCGCTTGAGTGAGGCAATCAAATCGACATTCGACAGTTGTTTGACCGACAAATTGACGTGGATATGGAAATCCTCATCCCATTTTCCGTCTTGCATCCCCTTCACTGTATCATTACAGGCTTGACGCAAAATGGTCTCACCGATGGCGCCAATCAGTCCGCTCTCTTCAGCGATAGGGATGAACTCCATAGGAGAGATAAGCCCTGAATCTGCGGATTGCCAGCGTGCTAGCGCTTCGGCGCCGACCACTTTGCCACTGGCTAAATCGACGATCGGTTGATAGAAAGGTAAGAACTCTTGGTTCTCAACGCCGGACTGAATCTTCGCTTGCATTAGCGTGCGTTTGCGCGAAATATCCGCCATCTCGGGTTTGTAGTAACTGATGTTGGACGGCTCTTGCTTAGCGTTACTCAGGGCAATACTGCCGTTTCTTAGCCACAGGGTCATGTTGTGGCTCGGCCCTTCTTCCACAATCCCGACGGAGACATTGACTACCACATTTTCACTCGCCATGGAAAACGGCGAGGCAAACATCTGCAACACTTGGTTAGCGTAGACATTGGCAGGTTCGTTGTCGCGATGAGCGGGAATATAAATCGCAAACTCATCGCCACCGATGCGCGCCAAATAGCTGTTTTGTTCAAACCGTGTTTTCAGCCGCTCTGCAATGATCGCCAGCAGTTGATCGCCTTGCAGGTGGCCGAGGCTGTCATTGATATCACGGAATTTGTTGATCCCGACTAACAGCAGGGTCCCCTCGAGCTTTCTCAGGCTATCACAGGTATCGACCAGCCCTTCACGGCTATATAAGCGAGTCAGCGAGTCGTACAGCAGTTGCGATTTTAAGGCTTTGAAAGAGGCTTTGAGGTTGTTTGCCATTTCGTTAAACGCGAACACCAAGAGATTGGTTTCATAGATATGGCCAGGTTTAGGCATGTGGCTATCCCAATCGCCTTTGGCAAGATGCTTGGCGGCATCAGCGGTTGAGGTGATGGGTTTGACCACTTTGTTCAGAGCGATAAGGCAGACGAGGACCCCCAAGACGCTGACCAATAAACCCGTTAACCAACCGTTGCGCTGACTTTGTGCCAAATCGCCCAGTAAATCTTGCTCAGCGATGGCGACGCCGATATACCAGGTCAAACCATGCGAGTCGGTGTAGGGCGTAATGTGGTTGAAGTAACGTTGGCCATTTAGCGAAAGCGGGAAGCGATAATATTGCTGCTGCTCGAAACGTCCTTGCTGGAATAGATTGGCCTCGCTGGCGTGCAAGGCACTGGCTTTGACCACCGGATGACCACTCTCGATGGCAAGCAGGCGGTCGCCTTTTTTGCTCTGCGCGGTACCCCAAGAAACGACGCTCCCTTCGGTGGAATGGGCGACTAAACGCTGCTCGGCATCCGTAATGTAAATAATCACGCTGTTCTTATCGCGTTGCTGACGCAAGAAGGCATTAAACGTGTCGATTTTCAGATCGGCACCCACCACGCCGACAAACTTTTCTTCAGCAAACACGGGCGTCAGTGCAGTCAGCGTGATATCTTGCCGCTCATCGGCATTGGCGTAAATGGACGACCAGGCACCATGGTGATGGTCTGCGATTGGCGTGTACCAAGGGCGCACACGCGGGTCATAGTTATCGATGACGGAGCGAACCTCTCCAGAGACCTGTTGACCGCGATAAATCACCAGTTTGTCTAAAGTGCGGCGGTCTTTTAGCATCAAGGTCAGCCCTTGATTGGCTTCGCGGCGATAACCGACATATTCGGCGCCTTCACCACCAAAACCAATCGCATCCAAGTTAGGGATCGAGCGATAGAGATCCGAAAAGCTGCTGCGCAGATACGCTTCGATTTGGCGCATATCATCATGACGATAGAGCTCACCAAAGCCGATGGTGTGGCTGATCGCCAGACTGGCATCAAAGGCGGGACTGAGAAAGTGATTGAGCTCTAAGGTGACGTTGTCGGTCAGTGACGAGAGCGCCTGGTCACTGACGTTCACGACCATGTCTTCATAACTGCTTTTTTGCACCGCAACAATCACACCCAGTGTGATGATAAAGATCATCACGAATGGGAGAACAACGGCAGTTCTTAGAGTGATTTGAGTGGTCGCCATAAAGTCCGGATTCTTGCGTGTGCGTTAAGTCATCTTATCGGCTTTAAAACAGTCAAGCGAGGAAAAAATCAGAGAAAAATCGAGACCTTGGATCCTTATCATGCAAAGGGTTGCATCTCGATTTTCTCTTTAAATACAATCAGTAAAGCTCTTTCAGTTTTCGGGTAAGTGTATTGCGCCCCCAACCAAGGAGCTTTGCGGCATCCTGCTTGTGACCGTTGGTATGTTCAAGTGCTGCTTCTAAAAGTATACGTTCAAATTCAGGAAGTGCGTAAGAGAGCAGCTCAGAGTCGCCTTTGGAGAGTGCGTCTCGCGCCCAGCTCGACAGTTGCTGCTGCCAGTTTCCTTCGCCACTGCTTTGCGTCGTATGGCTGTCTTGCAGTAACTGCGTCGGCAAATCGTTGGGTAACACTTCACTGCCACTGGCCATCACGGTCAGCCAGCGACAGACGTTCTCTAGCTGGCGCACGTTACCCGGCCAATCGAGGCGGTTTAACGTGTCTACTGTGGTCGGATGCAGTGTCTTCACGTCTACGCCCAGCTCTTCGGCGGCCAGTGCTAAGAAGTGCAGCGTCAGTTTCTCAATGTCTTGTTTGCGTTCGCGCAGTGACGGAATCTTGATGCGGATGACATTCAGGCGGTGGAACAAATCTTCGCGGAATTTGTTCTCATGAACCAATTTTTCTAAGTTTTGGTGGGTCGCAGCGACGATACGCACATCCACTTTGATTGGCGAGTGGCCGCCGACGCGATAGAACTGACCATCGGCTAAGACACGGAGCAAGCGAGTTTGAATATCGAGCGGCATGTCACCGATCTCATCCAAAAACAGGGTTCCCCCATTGGCTTGCTCAAATCGGCCTTGGCGCACGTTGTTGGCACCGGTGAAAGCGCCTTTTTCATGGCCAAACAGCTCCGATTCAATCAAATCTTTGGGAATCGCGGCCATGTTGAGGGCAATAAACGGTTTACTCGCTCGAGGGCTATGACGGTGCAGTGCGTGTGCCACCAGCTCTTTACCGGTACCGGACTCGCCATTAATCAGCACCGAAATGGACGAACGTGATAGGCGGCCGATGGCGCGAAATACCTCTTGCATTGCCGGTGCTTCACCGATGATTTCTGGCGGGCTGTAGGTGTCATGGTCGGCGGTGGCGTGCTCACGCTTTTGCTCGTGGCTGTGCGTAATCGCACGCTCCACTAAGGTGAGGGTTTCGTCGACATCAAAAGGTTTGGGCAGATATTCAAACGCCCCTTTTTGGTAGGCGTTGACCGCGGCATCCAGATCAGAGTGCGCCGTCATGATGATAACAGGCAGGTCGGGTGAGGCCTCGTGAACCTGCTTGAGTAGCTGAATGCCATCAATGCCCGGCATGCGAATATCCGACACCAATACATCGGGTGACTCGCGCTCAAGAGCCATTAAGACACTCTCAGCATCCGCGAAAGTTTCGCATTTAATATTGGCCGACGATAAGGTCTTCTCCATTACCCAACGAATCGAGCTGTCATCATCGACGACCCAAACGTATCCTTTACTCATAACTTCCTTTCCTCACAGCATCGCCAAATGACAGTCTTTCCCTTCGCCTTTGACGTCGGGCAGCAAATAAATCTCTACCTTAAATGGGCAGATAAATCGTAAATGTGGTTCTTCCTGGCCAGCTTTCGACATCGATTTTTCCTTGATGTTGATCGATAAGGTTCTGCGCGATGGATAATCCTAGCCCCGTTCCGCCGTCTCGGCCGCTGACCATAGGGTAAAACAGCGTATCTTGTAGCTCAGACGGAATGCCGGGGCCGTTATCAATCACTTCAATGCGCGCTGCCAGTTTGCAGCGCTGGCCATGGATATTGGTTTGATGCACCGTTCTGGTGCGAATGGTGATCTTGCCATTGTCTTGCGATGACAAAATCTGACCGGCATTACTCACGATATTGAGCAGTGCCTGCTCAATCTGGTCGGCGTCCATCAAAATTTCCGGCAAACTTGGGTCGTAGTCGCGTTCTATCTCGATACGCTGATTGACTTCAAGATCCACTAACTGACGGACTTTTTCCAAAATGAGGTGTAAGTTTTCGAGCTGCTTTTTGCCCGGTTTCTGCGGGCCAAGCAGTCGGTCGACCAAGGCGCGCAGGCGATCCGCTTGCTCGATGATGATGTGGGTGTATTCGGTCAGTGTTGGATCGGGCAAGGTACGCTCGAGCAACTGAGCGGCACCACGCAGGCCGCCAAGTGGGTTTTTGATCTCGTGCGCAAGGCCACGCACTAAGAGTTTAGCGGCTTGCTGCTGCGCATGCTGATTCAACTCTTGTGATAAGCGACGCTGTTGACCAATCTTACGCATCTCAACCAGCAGCATCAGTTTCTTTTCCCAAGATATTGGGCTGACGGTAACCTCCAACATCAGCGGTTTGCCATCAACAACAAAGGTCACGTCACTGTCGGTTATGCTTTGACCACTTTGCAGGGGCTGCGACAACAAGGCGAGATCCATCGAAGCGTGCTGAACTAAATGAGAGAGTGGTTGGCCCACAATGCGTTTCATGCTCTGGGCAAAGAGTTGCTCGGCAGCAGGGTTGGCGTAGCGAACCTGAAGCGACTCGTTCATGATGAGTATCGCGGTCACTTGATGATTCAAGATGATGTCGTTTAATCCACTTTCCACTCGGTTTACCCTCTTCCGTGAACCTGAATAGTGCAATGCACAAAAATGGTGCATTGCAACACCCAAGTATGGCGCAATTCCAGAGAGAGTAAAAGCTCAAACGCTTGATTTTATGGGCTTAGGGCGAGCTCGGCGCCGCAGCGGTACTGACTCTCTGTAGATGCACCGTAATAGGGTTGGAAGATGCAATAAGCTTGCCGTCTCTAAAGGCTTGAATAATAAAAGAGTGTGAGCCTCTGTCCACATTGGTCAAGGACCAGTTTGGGCGGTGTGTTGGCGCATCGAAGGGTTGACCGTTCATCAACAGTTGAAACTGCTCGCCAATCGCCAGTTTTCGGTTGGCTTCGCCTTGAATCGTCAAACGGCCGCTGTTGCTGCGCACGGCTTGATCGTCACTGGGTGAGATAATCGTCACTTGCAAAGGTGTATTCACTTGCAAAGGTGTATTCACTTGCAAAGAGGTAGCGGCGTGCTCCGAAGAGGCGCTTGTGGCCTCTTGGCTGCGCGCGTTTGCTTGTGCGTTTGAATGGTCTCTGCTTGGCACTGGCTCGGCGGCATCAAATTCCGGTTGGGGCGGCGGGGAGTTGACGTCAGGCAAGGTTAAAGCGCTCGCCCGCTCATGACCGGGTGAATCACTGAAGTGGCGCACCCCCTCATCATTGACCCAAGTGTAGACAGTCTGGGCGTGACAAAGCGGCAGGCTTACAAAGGATAGACTCAGTAAAGTGAACGCAGTGAAAGGGGCTAGAGGTTTCATACTTAAGCTCTCACGTTGACGGTGTGAACCCATAGTAGTCAAGAGTGGCAATGTGCACAGATAAAAAAAGCTCGCCTGCGAGGCGAGCCTTAGAATTATGTAACGTGACGAAACGTCGCGACTAGATTTTTTATACCGAGACTTATACTGAGTAGTAAAGTTCGAATTCTAGTGGGTGCGTTGTCATGTTCACTTTCTCTACATCTTGCGCTTTTAGGCCGATGTAAGAGTCGATGAAGTCGTCAGAGAATACGCCACCAGCTGTCAAGAACTCACGGTCTGCATCCAGCTCTTCTAGTGCGTCTTTCAGTGAGTAGGCAACAGTTGGGATTTCTGCTGCTTCCTCAGCTGGTAGGTCGTACAAGTCTTTGTCCATTGCTTCGCCTGGGTGGATCTTGTTCTTGATACCGTCAAGACCCGCCATCAGCATTGCTGCGAAACATAGGTATGGGTTCGCTGCTGGGTCACCGAAGCGGACTTCGATACGACGCGCTTTAGGGCTTGGTACCACAGGGATACGGATTGATGCAGAGCGGTTACGCGCTGAGTAAGCGAGCATAACAGGTGCTTCAAAGCCTGGAACAAGACGCTTGTATGAGTTAGTTGACGGGTTAGCAAATGCGTTGATTGCGCGAGCGTGCTTGATGATACCGCCGATGTAGTAAAGCGCAGTTTCAGATAGGCCGCCGTACTTATCGCCAGCAAACAGGTTTACGCCGTCTTTCGCTAGAGATTGGTGAACGTGCATACCGCTACCGTTGTCACCCACGAGTGGCTTAGGCATGAAGGTGGCTGTCTTACCAAACGCGTGAGCTACGTTGTGTACGACGTACTTGTAGATTTGGATTTCATCCGCTTTTGTTGTTAGCGTGTTGAAGCGAGTTGCGATTTCGTTTTGACCCGCAGTCGCCACTTCGTGGTGGTGTGCTTCAACAACCAAACCCATCTCTTCCATGATCAAACACATGGCGCTACGGATGTCTTGAGAAGAATCAACTGGCGCGACTGGGAAGTAACCGCCTTTCACACCAGGACGGTGGCCTTTGTTGCCTTCTTCGTAGTCAGAGCCTGTGTTCCACGCTGCTTCAACGTCATCAATCTTGAAGAATGAACCTGACATGTCAGTCGCAAATTTTACGTCATCAAACAAGAAGAATTCTGGCTCAGGACCGATAAGCACTGTGTCAGCAATACCTGTTGAACGCATGAAGTCTTCCGCGCGTTTTGCGATAGAGCGTGGGTCGCGATCGTAGCCCTGCATGGTTGCAGGCTCTAGGATGTCACAACGAATGTTCAGAGTCGCATCTTCGGTAAATGGGTCAAGTACAGCGCTTGTTGCGTCTGGCATCATCACCATGTCTGACTCGTTGATGCCTTTCCAGCCAGCAACAGAAGAACCGTCAAACATTTTGCCTTCTTCGAAGAAGTCCGCATCAATTTGGTGAGCCGGGATAGAGATGTGTTGCTCTTTACCCTTTGTATCTGTGAAACGTAGGTCAACGAACTTAACTTCGTTCTCTTGGATCAGCGATAGAACATTTTCTACTGACATCTTGGAAAACCTCCAGTGTTGATAAAGCGTGAATGACTCGATTTGGAAAAATCCAGCATTGATTAATTCCGTGTCGCTTGATTAACCGATGCTGATCCAAACTAAGCCAAAATCATGCCAAAAAAATTAATCCATTAATTTCAATTAATTAGCGGATGGGGCTTAAGTTTGGTGCACGTTCTTGCACCAAAATGATCTGGCAGTGCATTATTTTGGTGCAATTTCATTTTTATGCACCAATATGACTCAAGACCGAACACCATTCAGCCTAGATTTTGCTCAATTGTCAATCCGCATTTTTCACCTAATCTGCACTGTGCGTCGGTACGTCAGGCCGTATTGGAATGCCTGCGAGAAAAAACGGAAAATAAAGGTGAAAAGAGCCGAAGCAGATCACATATTTCTGGGTTTTTTGCGAAAATCTGGTACATTATGGCCGTTTTTTTAATCAAGTAAGCACGCGGTTTGATAGGTAATAGGGCAATGGCCCTTATTCACCTAAGATAAACGGCGTGTTTCTCATATTCGAGTGAATCAAATCCATGGCTACTCCACAGATTGATAATTTAAGAAATATCGCGATCATCGCGCACGTTGACCACGGTAAAACCACGCTGGTTGACAAACTGCTCCAGCAATCAGGCACGCTTGAGTCTCGCGGTGAAGCGGAAGAGCGAGTCATGGACTCGAACGACATCGAGAAAGAGCGCGGCATCACCATTTTGGCGAAAAACACCGCCATCAACTGGAATGACTACCGCATCAACATCGTTGATACCCCAGGACACGCGGACTTCGGTGGTGAAGTAGAACGTATCATGTCGATGGTAGACTCAGTGCTACTGATCGTTGACGCGGTAGACGGCCCAATGCCGCAAACCCGTTTCGTAACGCAAAAAGCCTTCGCACATGGCCTAAAGCCTATCGTTGTCATCAACAAGATTGACCGCCCAGGCGCTCGTCCTGATTGGGTTATGGACCAAGTGTTCGATCTATTTGACAACCTAGGCGCGACCGACGAACAGCTAGACTTTAAAGTGGTCTACGCGTCAGCACTGAACGGCTGGGCTACGCTGGAAGAAGGCGCAACAGGCGAGGACATGGAGCCTCTATTCCAAACCATCGTTGATGTGGTTGATGCGCCAAATGTTGACCTTGATGGTCCACTGCAGATGCAGGTCTCTCAGCTAGATTACAGCTCTTACGTGGGCGTTATCGGTGTAGCTCGTGTGACTCGTGGTAGCGTGAAAGCGAACCAACAAGTGACGATCATCGGTGCAGACGGTAAAACGCGCAACGGTAAAGTTGGCACAGTTATGGGCTACCTTGGCCTAGAGCGTCACGAAGTGGAGCAAGCGAACGCGGGTGATATCATCGCCATCACAGGTCTGGGTGAGCTTAAAATCTCTGACACCATCTGTGCACAAAATGCGGTAGAAGCGCTACCACAGCTCTCTGTTGATGAGCCAACAGTAACGATGACGTTCCAAGTCAACACGTCTCCATTCGCGGGTAAAGAAGGTAAGTTCGTGACGTCACGTAACATCCTTGAGCGTCTAGAGAAAGAACTGGTCCACAACGTAGCACTACGCGTTGAGCAAACTGACGATCCAGACAAATTCCGCGTATCAGGCCGTGGTGAGCTTCACCTCTCTATCCTGATTGAAAACATGCGTCGTGAAGGCTTTGAGCTTGCGGTATCGCGTCCTGAAGTTATCATCAAAGAAGAGAATGGTCAGCTATTGGAACCATTCGAGACGGTAACGATCGACGTGATGGAAGAGCACCAAGGCGGCATCATGGAGAACATCGGCCTACGTAAAGGTGAGCTAAAAGACATGTCTCCAGATGGTAAAGGCCGCGTTCGTATGGACTTCGAAATGCCATCTCGTGGTCTAATTGGTTTCCAAACCGAATTCATGACGCTAACGTCGGGTTCTGGTCTTCTTTACCATACGTTTGATCGCTACGCGCCACACAAAGGCGGTAACATCGGTCAACGTGTCAACGGTGTACTGATTGCTAACGCGATGGGTAAAGCGCTGACTAACGCGCTGTTCAACCTTCAAGAGCGTGGTCGCCTATTTATCGGTCACGGTGTGGAAGTGTACGAAGGCATGGTGATTGGTATTCACAGCCGTGACAACGACCTAACCGTTAACGCACTGAAAGGTAAGCAGCTTACCAACGTTCGTGCATCGGGTACCGATGACGCGCAGGTGCTTACTCCGCCAATCAAGATGACGCTTGAGCAAGCGCTAGAGTTCATCGATGATGACGAGCTAGTTGAAGTGACGCCGGAAAGCATCCGTATTCGTAAGAAGTTCCTAACGGAAAGTGACCGTAAGCGTGCGTCTCGCGCAGCGAAGTAATCGCCTTAAAGCATAATGCGTTTAAAAAGCCCCGAGTCTAAGACTCGGGGCTTTTTTTCGTTTTGGGGAGATGCCCCGGGGACGAGATGTCCTGGAGCTAAATATCGTTTGGAGAGAAAGACCTAATAGGGCTCTATTGCTGCAAAGTTTGCAAGAACTTATCGGATTCGCTGATCGCCTCGTTCATTTGCGCGATGGCAAACTGAATCTCTTTCTCTAGGTTGGTAAATTCACCCTGCAATGAACCGATCGCGCTGGCGTTGAGGTTGTGTTTGAGATAGAGCGTATTGTCACGCAGCGTGTTGAGCACTGGGGTCATCTTACTTTCTGCGCGCTTCATCGCTTTGAGCATGGTTTGGTAAGAGGCTTTGGTCTCACGCAGCTTTTGCTCGCTTGAGCGGCGCAGCGTCGCGCTGGTGTAGAGATCCAGCTCCTCTTGCCACTCATCAAACAGCGCCTCGGAAACATCTTCAATCGCGGCAATGCGCGCGGCTACCTCTTCGGCCGCCTCTTCACTGGCTTGGTACTTGTCGTTGATTTGCTCGTAGACGCTTTCCAGCTCACCGCCATCAAACTGCGTGAGTACCGATAGCGCTTCAAGCGCACTGCTGAACTCTTGCTGCGCCTCTTGCTGTGACGTTTTGGCGTCTTCGACCCGATCGATCATGATATCGCGTTTGTGATAGCCTACTTGCTCCATCGCTGAATAGTAGGTGGATTGACAGCCAACCAAGGTCAGCAGAGAGAGCATAAGGGTGAGTAACTGCGGCATAGTGAATTCCTTTTCTGACCGAACACGCGTGCGAGAAGTTTGGCTTATTGCCCCACGGCGCGCACGTTTAGGGTTATACTGTTAATCCTGATAAAGTCATAGGATGACTGAGGAAACAAGGAGATACAAGTTGAAATTGGAGCCTGTCATCAAGCTGGCTGCGCTGTTTGTGCGCTACCTCGCTGCGCGCATTGACCACGACCGCGTCAGTGTGAATGCGGGGTATTTGGCCTACATTACGCTGCTGTCGATCGTGCCCATGTTGACGGTGCTGCTGTCCATTTTGTCCTCGTTTGCGGTGTTTGAGAACGCAGGCGAGGTGATTCAAGACTTTGTCATTACCCATTTTGTCCCTGCGGCGGGCGATGCGGTGAAAAATGCGCTGCTGCAATTTGTTACCAATACGGGCAAGATGACGGCGATCGGCAGTGCGTTCTTATTTGTCGCTGCGCTGATGCTGATCTCCAACATCGATAAGAATCTCAATTACATCTGGAGGGTGCGCAAAAAGCGCCGTTTGGTGTTCTCCTTTTCGATGTACTGGATGGTGCTCACACTCGGCCCTATCCTAGTGGGGGCAAGTATCGCCGCGACCTCTTACGTCACCTCGTTAAACATTCTCGAGCATGAAACCTTGTCGAGTATCTATACCTTGATGTTGCGCTGGTTGCCGTTTTTGTTGTCCTTTTTCGCCTTTATTGGTCTTTATATGTTGGTGCCGAATAAAAAGGTCCGTTTTACCCATGCGGTGATCGGCGCGATTGTTGCGGCGCTGCTGTTTGAGGCGAGCAAAAAAGGCTTTGCCCTCTACATTACTCAGTTTCCTTCCTATCAGTTAATTTATGGCGCGCTGGCCGCGATTCCGATTTTGTTCGTTTGGGTCTATTTGTGCTGGCTGATTGTGTTGATTGGCGCAGAAGTCACAGCTTCTCTTGGTGAGCGGGAGAAGTGGAGCCAGACGTTAGCCGTGGTACACTCACGCCCAGATGAGACAGCACAACAAGAAGGAAAAGAGAGTGATAGCGCTGATTCAAAGAGTGAGTGAAGCGGCCGTTCGCGTCGATGGCGATGTCGTGGGTGAGATTGAACATGGCTTATTGGTCCTGCTTGGGGTCGAAAAAGACGACGACGAAGCCAAAGCCAAGCGCTTGATGGAGCGCGTCACCGCTTATCGCGTGTTCAGCGATGAGGAAGGGAAAATGAACCTCAACGTGCAGCAAGTGGGCGGTAAGCTGTTGGTCGTCTCGCAGTTCACCTTACCCGCAGACACCAAAAAGGGCACGCGAGCGGGCTTTTCTCGCGGCGCGGCGCCACAGGATGCCGAGCGCCTCTATAATTATTTCTCCGATCTGTGTGAGCAAGTACTGCCCACAGAGCGAGGACGCTTTGCCGCAGATATGAAAGTCTCTTTGGTCAACGATGGCCCTGTGACCTTCTGGCTCCAAGCGTAAATACACAGACACAAGGATAGATATGTTTAAGCTAATTACGCCAAAGACGGACAACCAGCTCAACAAGTATTACCATTTTCGTTGGCAAATGCTCAGAGAGCCGTGGCGGATGCCAATCGGCTCTGAGCGCGATGAGTTTGATCCGCTGAGCCACCATCGCATGATTGTCGATGGCCGTGGCCGACCGATGGCGATTGGGCGCTTATACATTACCTCAGATAACGAAGGTCAGATCCGCTTTATGGCGGTCAAAGGCAATCGTCGCAGCAAGGGTATGGGGTCACTGGTGTTGGTCGCGCTCGAGTCGCTTGCTCGTCAAGAAGGCGCCAAGCGCTTGGTGTGTAACGCCCGTGAGGACGCGATAGATTTCTATGAGAAAAACGGCTTTGAGCGCCGTGGTGAGTTGACGGATGAGCGTGGCCCCGTGCGCCATCAGCAAATGGTCAAGCCGCTCGATCCCATGGCAAATGTTCTGCGTAAACCCGAATGGTGCACTGAGCTGCAAGAGCGCTGGGAGCATCAAATCCCGATCAGCGACAAAATGGGCATTAAGATCAACCAGTACACGGGCTATCAATTTGAGTGTGTCTCTCAGCTCAATCCTAACCTCAACCCGCACAACACCTTGTTTGCAGGCTCCGCCTTTACATTGGCCACTCTCACTGGATGGGGCATGACTTGGCTATTGATGAAAGAGCGCAACTTGCACGGTGACATCGTGCTCGCTGACAGCCAAATTCGCTATCGCCACCCTGTGGTACAAAACCCGGTGGCGTCGACCTCCCTAGATGGTATCAGCGGCGATTTGGACCGCTTAGCGCAAGGGCGCAAAGCGCGCATCGTCATCCATGTCACCATCTACAGTGGCGATGTGGCGGCAGTGGAGTTTATTGGTACCTACATGCTGCTGCCTGATTACCGCACTATGCTTGGCGAAGCCGGGCGCGAACTGGCCGTTTAACCCGCTAATTAAGGGCAGCGGTCGAAGATCTGAGTAGCCTGACTGAACACTTCTGACCAAAGGTGCTGACAGCCAGATTCGCTTTTAATCAGCAAGGTGGCAAAGCGTGGTTTGGTCAAATCGATGTGGCCGGCAATACTGGGCGCGTCAAACGGCGCGCTCAGTTCAATGCGGCCGCGATCAACTTGGCTGACGAGCGGCTCACTGGGCAACGCGAGTTGATACTGCTGCTCACCATCACTGCTGTGCGCTTCCAAGTTGGCTTGATGCATGGCCAATGTCACTTTGCCCGACACGCTGTGCGCCAGCATGTTGTAATCACCCGCTAACCCTGACAGCTCGGCACTGAGTTCGGCAAATCCACTCAAGGTAAAGGGCAGCCAGCGCAAAAGCCAGCTTTGCTCTAGCGGCACGCCATCGCCGTGCAAAGTGAGCGACCAAGGACGGCTGATGGTGCGCCTATCGAGGTGACCGCTCGCATCAATATAGCCCGTTGCTAACGGCGCAAAAAAGCGATCCAGATAGACGATACCTTGCTCCACGCGCGCATTGAGCACCGCTTGTGTCGTCAGCAGCTTGTCGTAACTGGCGTTGTTGGCGCTCATCTCAAGCTCTCCCGCAAAGAGTCCAAGCTGGTGGTCTTGAATCAAGGTCAGCCCTTTGCCCCGAACATTGAGGCCACTGAGCTGCCAATAGGGCGCTTTTTCGATTTGGATGACTTGGCCATTGTTGATGTGCAATTGTTCGATAGAGAGTGTGTCGAGGGTGGAGTGCGAACGCTCAAACCAATTCAGCAGGCTTTGTGTATCCTCCAACCATTTGATGTTATTGAGTTTGACCTCGTCGAGCGCCACGTGCGTTGGGCTGACCTTACCGCGCAGCTGCACCCGCCCTTGTTTGAAGTCCGCATCCGACTCCTGCACATTGAGCTCACCTTGACTGAAGGTGATTTTGGTCAGTGGCGAGAGCAATACCAGCTCGCCATTGTGGATACGATCGGCGCTGAGCGATAGGTAGCCATTGTCTTGTTGCCACAGCGATTGGGTGAGGTCGAGGTTTTCCAGCGAGGCATCGAGATTGTCCAATTGCCAATCTTGATAGCGCAAGGTCGCGCCAAGAATATCCAAGCTGTTGATGTGGGCAATCGGCAGCGTTACAGCGGCGAGACTGCGGCGCAGGCGCTCAATGTTGAGCGGCTGATTTTGGTTTGGATGGGTTAACGTCACATTGACCAGTGACCAACCGTGTGGATATTGCTCCGCCTGGCCTGACAGCTGCGCGTTATTCCAGTCAAACGAGGCACCATAGACGGTGCTGTTTTGTGCGCGATAGCGACCATCAATCAGTAGGTTATTCAACGCTTCGCCGTGAATATAGAGCTGTTTCGCCGCCAGTTGAATGTCGCCAAACGGCACCGTTTGCGTATCGGATTGCCAACTTGGCGCTTGAATTTGCAGATCCACATCGCGCGCGGACCAGTGGGCACCGCTCAAATCGACATGCTTCAACGCCAGTTGCTGGGTATGAATGGGCAGAGGAGAACGCGTTGTATCGCGCAGCGGGTTCAGCCAATCGCGCAGTTGTGTGACATCCAAGCGAGCTTCTTCTATCAAAACGGAGTCGAAGGCGAGTTTGCCCTCCTTCCACGGCCACTGGCTGAGCCATAGGGTGAGCTTGGGCAACTGGAGCGTGGGGTGGTTATGGTCTGTATCGCTAAAGAGGGAATCGGGCTTTCCAGCGGCAAGGTGCAGGGAGACTTGCTCCATCTCAAACTGGTAAGGCGCTGTGTAACGCAGTGACTCAATCTCGATCTGATAAGGGGTCAAGGACTCAAGCAGTTGCTTGACCACTTGCGGTGCTTTGTTCGTGTGCAACGCAGCAAACAGCGCACCGATAGCCATCATCGCTATCAGCAGTATTGAGATCATTAACCACTTGAGTGTTTTCTTCACAGTCCAGTCCGTTGGGGTCACCTTGTGTTTAGAGTGAAACATTTTGCTTCAACAGGCAATCAAAAAGCCCCTCAAATGAGGGGCTTGGCGACAGTTAACGGTGAAGGGTCACGTTATTTGAGTTGTGGCCCTGCCGCAACCAGTGATTGACCTTCAGCGTTGTCGGTGTACTTATCAAAGTTGTTGATAAAGCGCTCGGCCAAATCGTTGGCTTTGCTTTCCCACTGCAACGGATCAACGTAGGTATCACGGGGATCCAAAATCGCAGGGTCGACACCCGGTAGAGAGGTCGGCACTTCGAGGTTGAAGATTGGAATGTGCTTCGTTTCTGCCTGTTCAATCGAACCATCTAAAATGGCGTCGATGATGCCGCGCGTATCTTGGATAGAGATACGTTTGCCACTGCCATTCCAGCCGGTATTGACGAGGTAGGCTTCAGCACCCGCCGCTTCCATACGTTTGACCAACACTTCTGCATACTTGGTTGGGTGAAGCGTGAGGAACGCAGCACCAAAACAGGCAGAGAAGGTCGGCGTTGGCTCCGTAATGCCACGCTCTGTACCCGCAAGTTTGGCGGTAAAGCCAGACAAGAAGTGGTACTTGGTTTGCTCCGGCGTCAATTTAGACACAGGAGGCAGCACGCCGAAGGCATCCGCAGAGAGGAAGATCACTTTGTTCGCATGACCACCCTTAGACACCGGTTTAACGATGTTGTCGATGTGCTCGATAGGGTAGGAAACGCGCGTGTTTTCAGTCTTCGAACCGTCATCAAAATCGATGGAGCCGTCATTGCGTACCGTGACATTTTCCAACAAGGCATCACGACGGATGGCGTGGTAAATATCTGGCTCGGCTTCTTTCGATAGTTTGATGGTTTTGGCGTAGCAGCCGCCTTCGAAGTTGAACACGCCATCGTCATCCCAGCCGTGCTCGTCGTCACCGATCAGGGCACGTTTTGGATCGGTGGATAGTGTGGTTTTACCTGTACCAGATAGACCAAAGAAAATCGCCACATCGCCTTCTTTACCCATATTGGCACTGCAGTGCATAGACGCGATGCCTTTCAATGGTAAGAAGTAGTTCATCATGGCGAACATGCCTTTCTTCATTTCACCGCCGTACCAGGTACCGCCGATCAACTGCATGCGCTCGGTGAGGTTGAACACGGTGAAGTTCTCTGAGTTGAGGCCGTGCTCTTGCCATTTATCGTTGGTGCACTTCGCGCCGTTCATGACGACAAAGTCGGGTTCAAACGTTGCCAACTCTTCTTCGCTTGGGCGAATGAACATGTTCTTCACGAAATGGGCTTGCCACGCCACTTCAGTGATGACGCGAATACTGAGGCGCGTATCAGGGTTGGCGCCGCAGTAGCCATCAATCACAAACACGCGTTTGCCAGATAGCTGATGGGTGACCAAGGCTTTGAGGTCGTTCCAGACCGCTTGATCGATAGGTTTGTTGTCGTTTTTCACCGCGTCGGATGTCCACCACATGTGCTCTTCGGTGGTGGTGTCTTTCACGATGTATTTATCTTTTGGTGAGCGGCCGGTAAAAATCCCGGTATCAACAGCGACTGCGCCGAGTTCGGTGACTACGCCTTTTTCGTAGCCTTCCAGATCCGCGCGAGTTTCTTCTGCGAACAACATCTCGTAACTGGGGTTGCGTACCACCTCTTTTACGTTGTGAAGTCCGTGCTTGGTAAGATCAAGTGTTGCAGCCTTTGTATGTTCCATAACGGTCATAGGTGCTCCTTATAGGAATATTTTTGTAGGGATTTTGTCAATATTTTTTTATTTATCTGCTCACCATGCTAGCAATGGGCTTGCTCGAAAACAGGGATATAGTTCAAAGATTAACCGTAATTTTCGTGGGGTTTTAAGCGACTCATCACATATTGGCGCGATCAGTGTATCGTGTGCGCAAAGCATTGCGCTAGAGCGCAAGGGATTATTAATTGCTTAAAATTAAGAGGTTAGTTTATTACGGCTGAAGCGAGTGATTACGGCCATTGGATCACAAAAAGGCCGACATAGAGTCGGCCTTTTGATAGAAAAATTACACGCTTGCTGCGTTATGAAAATTAATGCAGCGTGGAATTGCCGTTTGAGGCTTGTGAGAACAGTTCGGCGACTTCGAATTCATCAAACGAATAATTCGTGCCGCAGTAATCACAATGTAAAGAAATTGAACCTTCTTCGGCCAAAATGTCGTTTACTTCCACACGGTCGAGCGTAACGATTGCTGCGCCACTGCGTTCACGCGAACAGCCACAATGGAACGCAACAGGTTGCGGATCAAACAGGCGGACTTTCTCTTGGTTGTATAGACGGTACAGCAACTCATTGGCTTCAAGTGAGAACAACTCTTCATCTTTGACGGTATTAGTGAGCTGCTCTAGGTGCTCAAAATCATCCGCGCTGCCGGTGCCATCGGGCATCACTTGGATCAACATGCCAGCGGCTTTCGGCGTCCCTTCATATTCACCGGTGCGAATCCATAGACGCGTTTTCAACTGCTCAGAGTTAGCAAAGTAGCCTTCGAGGATCTCGGCTAAGGTATCGCCTTCCAGTGCAACAATGCCTTGGTAACGTTCACCTTGTTTCGGATCGATGGTGATCACCAAGTAGCCTTTACCCATCATATCGTGGATGCTGGCATCATCGGCAATGTCGCCCTCAAAGCGCGCCACACCGCGGATTTTCTGTTTGTTGTCACCGTTAATCACCGCGAGAGAGACCGGGCCATCCCCTTGCAGTTGCAGTGTAATGGACCCTTCAAACTTCAGCGTAGCGGTGAGAAGAGTGGTTGATACAAGCAGCTCACCCAGTAGCTTTTGAATAGCGACCGGGTATTCCTTGCTGGAAATGATGCGTTGGTAGGCTTCGTCCAGTTGTACCAACTCGCCACGTACTGATAGTTCTTCAAATAAGTAGCGATTCAAAACATTGCTTGCCATGTGGCGATTCCTCGTAAATTTTTGCCTTGCTGGTGCGGGTAGACATTATTGATGTTTAAATTTGATGATGTCGCGACGCTGCTTTTTATCCGGGCGACGATCTGGGCTTGGGTTGTGAGCATGAAGCTTACGACGCAAGGCATTGTCTTCGCGCTTGGCGATACTTTCTGTGGTTTCACTGTATAGAGTTTGCGCTTCAGGAGCGCCGCGGCGTTGATCGGAAATCTTCTCGATCACCACGGTTTTCTCTTCCGTACCTTGGCGCAGAGTGATGACAGCGCCAAGTTCCACCGCTTTACTCGGTTTACTGCGCTGGCCATTATAGTGAACTTTGCCACCATCGACCATGTTTCGTGCAATCGAGCGTGTTTTGTAAAATCGAGCCGCCCAGAGCCATTTATCCAGCCTGACGACATCTGTTTGGGAACCCATTGTGGTTTTTACTCTCTAATAAGCGTGCATGAACGTCATCGTCTCTTTCTTGGCTCTGTATTGAGATGAAAGAGGTGAAAAAGGCGACCTCATGTACGAAAAACATCGAAGTGGGATGCCGATGACCTGGTCACGGCATAACCGATTCGTTAACAATGGTGATGGAGATCCGATTTTTCAAGCAAATCGGCAGATTTTCGTGCGTTCAGAGCGTGCCCAGAGGCATTGATAGTGAGCCCATAGCAAACTTTGATACAATGAGACCCGTTTTAACTCCCTGCATAGAGTCGTTTTTCCCGAATATCAGGACTCCCAGGTGCAGACAATAAGGAAATTGAGTGGAATTTTCGGCAACTCGGCTGTCGCAACTCGGCATGTCGCTCAAAAACAGTCAGGTTCAAGCAAAAATCAGTCGCGGCCTAACCGTTGTGCTCTTGGTGGTGTGCGCTTGGCTGGCGGGCGAGCTGGTCTGGTGGATGGTGGACTCGCCGAGTGTGGTGTCACGCTCCATTCGCGCCAGTGGTGAAGTCACCCGAACTGCGCCAGAGCGCTTAAACCTCTCCTCTCTGCAAAATAGCCACCTGTTTGGCCGCTACACCCAAGAGACCCCAACCGAGGCGGCGCCGATTCAAGAAGCGCCCAAAAGTCGTCTCAATTTGGTGCTGGTGGGCGCGGTGGTCAGCTCCAACAGCGAGAAGAGCTTGGCAGTCATCGCCAACAAGGGCCAGCAAGAGACGGTCGGCATCGGTGAAGCCATTCAAGGTACGCGCGCCAAGTTGGTCCAAGTCCACAGCGATCGCGTCATCATCGACAACGCGGGGCGCAATGAAACCATCATGCTGCAAGGCATCGACTACTCTGCGCAGTCGGCGCCTTCTTCCTCTTCATCGAAAGGGGCCTCTTCTTCCTCATCATCGAGCCATCGAGTGGACATCTCCCCTGATACCTTAGAGCGTATCCGAGAAGAGATACGTCAAGACGCCAAACAGGTGTTTCAGTACGTGCGCATGTCGCAAATTAAAGAAGGTGATGACGTGTTGGGTTATCGCCTTTCTCCGGGTAAAGACCGAGAATTGTTTGATGAGGTGGGTTTGCAAAATGGCGATATCGCGGTGCAGATCAATGGCCTCGATCTAAAAGACGCCGCGGCAATGACACAGGTGTTCAACGCTTTGTCTGAGTTAACGGAATTGACGCTCACCGTAGAGCGAGAAGGCCAACCCTATGAGATTTATATTGAATTATAAGACTTGCCCAGCGGCGCGAGTCACAAGGAGAATAATGTGAAGCAGTGGCTTGAGAACGTTTTTTGTGGGCTCTTTTTTGGTGGGGACATGAGAATTAAGCGCAGTGCTTGGCTGTTAGCAGCAAGCTTGTTGACCCCACTGGTGAGCGCCAATGATTTCAGTGCCAGCTTTAAGGGTACGGACATTCAAGAGTTTATTAACATTGTGGGGCGAAACTTAGAAAAGACCATTATCGTGGATCCAGCGGTACGCGGAAAAGTCGATGTGCGCAGCTACGACATGTTAACCGAAGAGCAGTACTACCGTTTTTTCCTCAATGTGCTCGAAGTGTATGGCTTTGCCGTGGTGGAGATGGAGAACGGCGTACTCAAAGTCATTCGCGCAAAAGACGCCAAAACCTCGGCTATTCCAGTGGTGGGTGATGGCAGCGTGCAAGGTGACGCCGTGGTCACTCGCGTAGTGGCCGTGCGCAATGTCTCGGTGCGCGAGCTCTCGCCACTGCTAAGACAGCTCAATGACAACGCTGGTGCCGGTAACGTGGTGCACTACGACCCTGCCAACATCATTTTGATCACCGGACGCGCCGCCGTGGTTAACCGCTTGGCGGACATCATCAAACGCGTCGACCAGGCGGGCGACAAAGAGATCGAAGTGGTGGATTTAGCCAACGCTTCTGCCGCAGAGATGGTGCGTATTGTCGATGCGCTGAATAAAAGCGCCGATAAAAACACCCCAGCGTTTTTGGAGCCTAAGTTGGTGGCAGACGATCGCACCAACTCGATTTTGATCTCCGGCGATCCGCAAGTGCGTGAACGCCTGCGCCGACTGATCAAGCAGCTTGACGTGGAAATGGCGTCGAAAGGCAACAACCGCGTGGTCTACCTCAAATACGCCAAAGCCGATGAAATGGTTGAGGTGCTCAAAGGCGTGTCGGCCAACCTGCAAGCGGAGAAAAACGCTGGCAGCAACAGCAATTCTCAGCGCAATGACGTGATGATCGCTGCCCACCCGGGGACCAACGCGCTCGTGCTCACCGCGCCGCCAGATATCATGAACGCGTTGCAAGAGGTGATTTCACAGCTGGATATTCGCCGCGCGCAAGTGCTGATTGAAGCACTGATTGTTGAAATGGCAGAGGGCGATGGCATCAACCTTGGTGTGCAATGGGGATCGTTGGAAACCGGCTCTGTCATCCAGTATGGAAATACAGGGGCTGGCATCGGTGAAGTGATGGTCGGGTTGGAGGAAGCAAAAGATACCACCACCACCACAGCAGTATATGACTCAGATGGCGACTTTTTGCGTAATGAGACCACTACGGAAGAAGGCGACTATTCTACGCTGGCCTCGGCACTCTCTGGCGTCAATGGCGCAGCGCTCAGTGTGGTGATGGGCGACTGGACGGCGCTGATCAGTGCGGTATCGACTGACTCCAACTCCAACATTCTCTCCTCACCGAGCATTACCGTGATGGATAACGGCGAGGCCTCGTTTATTGTTGGTGAAGAGGTGCCGGTGTTAACGGGCTCTACGGCCGGTTCGAACAACGATAACCCATTTCAAACCGTCGACCGTAAAGAGGTCGGCATCAAACTCAAAGTGGTGCCGCAGATTAACGAAGGTAACTCAGTGCAGCTCAATATTGAGCAAGAGGTGTCCAACGTGCTTGGTGCCAATGGCGCGGTGGATGTGCGGTTTGCCAAGCGCCAGCTCAACACGTCCGTAATGGTCGAAGACGGTCAGATGATTGTCCTCGGCGGTTTGATTGATGAGCGCGCGCTAGAGAGCGAATCGAAAGTGCCGCTGCTGGGCGACATTCCGTATCTTGGCCATCTGTTCAAATCGACCAGTACCCAAGTGGAGAAAAAGAACCTGATGGTGTTCATCAAACCGACCATCATTCGCGATGGCATGACGGCCGATGGCATCACGCAGCGTAAATACAACTTCATCCGTGCTGAGCAGCTTTATAAAGCGGACCAAGGTCTTAAGCTGATGGACGATGCGCACATTCCTGTGCTGCCAAAATTTGGTGATGAGATCCGCCATCCGGTGGAAATCCAAGCCTTCCTTGACCAAATGGATGTGCAGTAATGGAGAGACCGTCCGTTCGTCGCTTGCCGTTTAGTTTTGCCAAGCGTTTCAGCTTGGTGTTGGAAACCGAGCAGACCGAGTCACCTGGCTTGGTGCTCTATTATGTTGAACCGCTTGCGGTAGACGCCCTGCTCGAAGTGAATCGCGTGGTCGGCGAGCCGTTTGGTATGCAAGCGGTCAGCAGCAGTGAGTTTGAACAGCGTTTAACCCGCGCCTACCAGCGCGACTCGTCGGAAGCGCGCCAGTTGATGGAAGACATTGGCGCGGACAGTGACGATCTCTTCTCGCTGGCTGAAGAGCTGCCGCAGGATGAAGACTTGCTGGAGTCAGAAGACGATGCGCCGATCATCAAACTCATCAACGCCATGTTGGGTGAGGCAATCAAAGAGGGCGCGTCGGATATTCACATCGAAACCTTTGAGAAAAGCTTAGCGATCCGTTTTCGCGTCGATGGTGTACTGCGTGATGTGTTATCACCCAGTCGCAAACTTGCGCCCCTTCTGGTCTCACGGGTTAAAGTGATGGCGCGGCTCGACATCGCGGAAAAACGCGTGCCTCAAGATGGGCGAATTTCCCTGCGTATCGGTGGCCGCGCGGTCGATGTGCGTGTCTCGACTATGCCATCGTCGCACGGCGAGCGCGTGGTGATGCGTCTTTTGGACAAAAACGCCACGCGATTGGATCTGCACAGCCTTGGTATGACCAAGGCCAATCACGATGATTTCCGCCAGCTCATTGGTCGCCCACACGGCATCATTTTGGTCACCGGTCCAACGGGCTCAGGTAAATCTACCACCTTGTACGCCGGCTTAAGTGAAATCAACAGCAATGAGCGCAATATTCTGACAGTGGAAGATCCGATCGAATTTGATATCGACGGCATCGGCCAGACGCAGGTCAACCCGAGAGTGGATATGACCTTTGCGCGCGGCTTGCGCGCCATTTTGCGCCAAGACCCGGATGTGGTGATGGTCGGCGAAATTCGCGATCTCGAAACGGCGCAAATTGCCATTCAAGCTTCATTGACTGGCCATTTGGTGATGTCTACCTTGCACACCAATACCGCCACAGGGGCGATTACGCGTCTGCGTGATATGGGCATTGAACCGTTTTTGATCTCCTCCTCGCTGCTTGGGGTGTTGGCTCAGCGTTTGGTGCGCACCCTGTGCCCATCGTGTAAAGCGCCCTATCAGGCTGACGCGCAAATCAAACAGTGGTTTGCGCTCGGCGAAGACGAGAACCTCACGCTGCATAAAGCCGTCGGCTGTGAAGCGTGCAACTTTAAAGGCTATCGCGGCCGAACCGGGATCCATGAGCTGCTGCGGGTCGATAACGAGGTGCAATCGCTCATCCATGATGACGCGGGCGAGCAAGCGATTGAGAAAGCCATTCGTGCCCGCACGCCAAGCATTCAACGCGATGGCCTTGAGAAAGTCAGACAAGGCATCACGACGCTTGAAGAGGTGTTGCGTGTGACCAAGGAAGCGTAATGGCGGCATTTGAATACAAAGCGTTAGACAGCAAAGGCAAAACCAAAACCGGCGTGCTCGAAGCCGATACAGCGCGCCAGTTGCGCTCGCGGCTAAAAGAGCAGGGTTTGGTGCCGATGGAGGTCAAAGAGACGCGGCAGAAAAACGCCAAGCAAGCCCATTCAGGGCGCAGCGGTTTTCGTCGTGGAATCAGTACTCCAGATTTGGCGTTGATCACCCGCCAGCTCGCCACTTTGGTGCAATCGGGCATGCCCCTTGAGGAGTGTTTGCGCGCTGTGTCTGAGCAATCAGAAAAAGCGCGCATTCGTTCGATGCTGCTTGCGGTGCGCTCCAAAGTGACCGAAGGGTACACCTTGGCCGACAGCTTGGCGGACTTTCCTCATGTGTTTGATGATCTGTTTCGCTCTATGGTCGCGGCGGGGGAAAAATCGGGCCATCTGGACTCCGTGTTAGAGCGCTTGGCGGATTACGCCGAAAATCGGCAGAAAATGCGCTCGAAACTGCAGCAAGCGCTGATCTACCCTGTGGTGCTGGTGGTGTTTGCCATCGGCATTGTGGCGTTTTTGCTCGCGGCGGTAGTGCCGAAAATTGTCGGTCAGTTTGTCCAGATGGGCCAAGCACTGCCGCAATCGACCCAGTTTCTGCTCGCCTCAAGCGAGTTTGTTCAGAACTTTGGTCTCTACTTATTACTCGTGATTGTGGCGCTGGGCTACGTCATCAAGCTGGCGTTAGCCAAGCCAAGTGTTCGTCTGGCTTATGATCGAAAACTGATTGGCCTACCGATGATTGGCAAAATCAGCAAAGGGCTCAATACCTCGCGTTTTGCCCGCACATTGTCGATTTGCACGTCGAGCGCGATCCCGATTTTGGATGGCATGAAGGTCGCAGTGGATGTGATGAGCAATCGCTACGTCAAGCAGCAAGTGACCCTTGCTGCTGATAGTGTGCGCGAAGGGGCAAGCCTGCGTCGCGCACTCGAGCAGACCAAACTGTTCCCACCTATGATGCTGCACATGATCGCCAGTGGTGAACAAAGTGGTCAGCTTGAAGGCATGCTGACGCGCGCCGCCGACAACCAAGACGCCAACTTTGAATCTATGGTGAATATTGCTCTGGGCATTTTTACTCCGGTACTGATTGCGCTGATGGCGGGATTGGTGCTGTTTATCGTCATGGCGACGTTAATGCCCATTTTAGAAATGAATAATTTAATGGCGGGATGATCCCGCACTCGGAGAGAACAACAATGACAAACAGAATCAAAAAACAGTCGGGCTTTACGTTATTAGAAGTGATGGTCGTCGTGGTGATTTTGGGGATTTTAGCCAGCTTTGTGGTGCCTAACCTGTTAGGTAACAAAGAGAAGGCGGATCAACAGAAAGCGGTCACAGACATCGTCGCCTTGGAAAACGCACTCGACATGTACAAGCTTGATAATAGCGTCTACCCGACCACAGATCAGGGGCTAGAGGCGTTGGTCAGCAAGCCATCCAACCCGGAGCCGCGTAACTACCGTGAGGGTGGCTACATTCGCCGTTTGCCAAGCGATCCTTGGGGCAACGACTACCAATACCTAAGCCCAGGTGACAACGGCAATATCGATATCTTTACCTTGGGCGCCGATGGCCAAGAGGGCGGTGAAGGCATCAATGCCGACATTGGTAACTGGAATATCCAAGACTTTCAATAATGCGTCAACGCGCTCGCGGCTTTACCTTACTTGAAGTCTTGCTGGTGGTGGTGATCGCCGCGCTGTCATCGGCGGCGGTGGTCTCCACCTTGGTCAGTCGCAGCAGTGATGAGGCAAAAAAGCAGGCCAGCGCCGCGTTTCATCGCCTGCAACTCCTCAACGAAGAGGCGATGCTGGCGGGGAAAGATTACGGTTTGTGGGTCGATGAAAAGCGCGGCCGCTATCGTTTGGTAAGCTTAACCGCGAAGGGGTGGCAGCGTCTAGACGATGGCCAAATTCCGGCAGAGACGGAGCTTGGAGAAAACTTGGCACTCAAGCTCACGATGGGCGGCTCGGCGTGGCAGGACGAAGATCGCCTGTTTCGCCCCGGCAGCTTGTTTGATGACGACCGTTTTGCAGACCTTGAAGAGAAAGACGCACTACCGACGCCGCAAGTCTTTATTATGTCGAGCGGTGAAGTGAGCCCGTTTGAGCTCGCGATTGCGCCAAAGGCCAGTAGCGGCCAGTGGTCACAAGAGGCCGCATGGCGCGTGATCGCCAAAGAGAACGGCCAAATTGTGCTGCTGGCGCCGGGAGAGAGCGATGAGTAAACCACGCGCGATGATGATGACACGGCGATTTGCGGCTGCTCGCCCCGCTACCGCGCGCGGTTTTACCTTGCTGGAAGTGTTGGTCGCGCTTGCCATTTTTGCGACGGCGGCGATCGCCACAGTGCGCTCGGTCAGTCAGCACATCAATACGCTAAGTTACATCGAGGAAAAGACGTTCGCTGCCATGGTCGCCGACAACCAAATGGCCAAAGTACATTTAGCGGGCGTGAAGCCCAGCGCGCAAAAGGGCACTACTCAGTTAGCGGGGCGCCAATGGCAGTGGCAAGTGGTGCCAGTAAGCACCACCGGCGATCTGTTGGCGGCGTTTGATGTCAAAGTATCACTGGGCGCGCAAGCCGCGCCGATCGTGGTGGTGAGAAGCTATGTGGCGCTCTAGACAAGCAAGCCGAACACAAGGTTTTACCTTGATTGAGGTTTTAGTAGCGATGGCGATCTTTGCCAGTTTGAGCGTCGCGGCCTATCAAGTGCTCAATCAGGTGCAGCGCAGCAATGCGCTCTCAGAGCAGCGCAGTGCGCGCCTCGGAGAATTGCAGCGTAGCCTTGTCTATCTCGACAATGATTTTCGCCAAATGGCGCTGCGCCAAACGCGCACCGGCGGCGATTCGCCCTCATCTACCCTGATCGCTTGGCAAGATAACTTGCTCGACAGTGATGAAAAGGGGGTGATGTTCGCGCGCCTGGGTTGGTTTAACCCGCAGCAGCAGTTCCCGCGCGGCGAGGTGACCAAAGTGGGCTATCGCATCCAAGATGGCGTATTACAACGAATTTGGTGGCGATACCCAGATACGCCCACCGGGCAGGCGGGCATCGTGATGCCACTGCTCGATAAGGTCGAGCAGTTTGATTTACGCTTTTTTGATGGCAGTGAGTGGCAGCGTGAATGGCGTGCCAGTAACCAGTTGCCGAGTGCGGTGGCACTCACCTTAACGCTGGAAGATTATGGTGAGATAGAGCGCATTTATTTGACGGGTGGCGGCACATTGGCGGGCGTAGGAGAGAGCGATGAGAACGGCTAGCTCGCAGCGCGGCGTCGCCCTGATTGTGATCCTACTGCTGCTGGCAGTGATGGTCAGCATTGCGGCCAGCATGGCGGATCGGCTCTTTTCTCAGTTTCGCCGTGCCAGCAGTCAGCTCGATTATCAGCAGGCGTATTGGTATAGCTTGAGTGCAGAGGCGCTTGCGCGGGCGGGCATTGAACAAAGCTACCAAGATAGCGACACGGTCAATCTCTCGCAGCCTTGGGCGATAGAAGAGCAAACCTATCCGCTCGATTTTGGCACGCTGCGCGGATCACTGACCGACGGGCAAGCGTGCTTGAACCTCAATGCGCTCTACGCGGTTGTGCAGACGGCCAACTCCAACGCCACGCCCTATTTGGTTGAGGTGTTGCAAACCTTGCTCGAATACCTAGAGGTGGAGAGTTATCAAGCGCAGGCGATCGCGGAGTCGGTGTGGGAGTTCATTGATGAAGACACCACGGTGAATACCTCTTCCGGTGTGGAAGACAGCTACTATGAGTCGATGTCGCCAGCCTACCTGACGGCCAACTCTTTACTGGCGGATGCCAGCGAGCTGCGCGCGATTCATCAAGTGAGCGCAGAGGTGATGACGAAGCTGCGCGGTCATGTGTGCGCGCTGCCGACCAGTGATTTTCGCCTCAACATTAATACGCTGGATGCGCGCCACAGCGCGCTGCTTGCGGCCATGTTGGCGCCCAGTTTGAGTGTCGAACAAGCTAAAAACGTCATCGACAATCGCCCCTATGATGGCTGGCAATCGGTCGACGAATTTTATGCCGAGTCGGCGCTCTCTTCGGTCAGCGCCGATGTGAAAAGTCAGGCGAAAGGCTATTTGGATATCGATAGCCGTTATTTTGAAATGGATGCTGAACTGCTGGTCAACGACTCGCGCGTGCGAGTGCGGAGCCTGCTGTATAGTGAAAATCGTGAAACTGCAACGGTGATACGCCGTCGCTTTGGAGGTATCGGTGAACGAGAGTCTGATCGTTCGACTGAGTCACAACCCTAATGCCGCTGTTCAATGGTTGGTCTGGTCTGCGAGCGAGCGGGCCGTGATCGCCAGTGGCGAACTGGCCAACTATTCCCAGCGTGACGCGTTAGCGCAATACGCTAAGGGGCGCGCGACGACTGTGCTGCTCTCTGCGGCCGATGTGGTGCTCAAGCAGGTTGAAATCCCGGCCGGCGCTGGGCGTCAATTTGAGTCTATGCTGCCTTATTTGCTTGAAGATGAGTTGGCGCAAGATGTCGATGAGCTGCACTTTGTTGTGCTGGCTAAACAAGGCAATCAAGCGCACGTGTGCGCCGCGCCGCGTGTTTGGCTGGCGAGTGTGCTCGATGATCTGCGTGAGCTTGGCTGCTCGGTGCGCAAAGTGCTGCCGGATGTATTGGCACTGCCGAAGGAGACGCCGCTGTGCGCCGCGCAAATTGGTGAGCAGTGGCTGATTGGCAAAGGTCAGTGGCAAGGCGTCTCGGTAGAGGCAAGCTTTTTACCTTGGATTACCGCCTCTGATTGGGTCAAAGATAGCGCTGGCGAGCCTTTGGCGCTGACTGCGCTTACCCCACTGCCTGAGTCTGTGATTAAGGCGCATCCCGCTTGGCAAGATTGCGTTTGGGAAAACGAGGAGGGCAAGCTCGTGATGCAGGTGCTCGCCGAGCACGCCTTACTCAGCCCAGTTAATCTATTAACCGGTGCATTCAAGCCTAAATCGTCACTCGGCAAATATTGGCGCGTCTGGCAAGGCAGTGCCATGGCCGCGATGCTGCTACTGGCGCTGATTTGCGTCGACAGTGTGCTGAAAACCGCGCGCTTTGAAACACAAGCCGATGCGTATCGCAACGAGAGTGAGCGTCTGTTTCGTGAGGCACTACCGGGGCGCACGCGCATCCCGACCGTCAGCTATTTAAAACGGGAGATGGAGCGAGAAGCGGCGCAACTGTCCGGTGGCAGCAGTGAAACGGTCTGGTTAGAGTGGATGGTGCAACTGCCTGATGCGGTTAGCAAAGTGCCGGGTTTGAGCTTGACCAGTATCAAGTTTGATCGCAATCGCAAAGAAGTGCGCCTTGAAGCGCAAAGCGATGATTTCCAAAGTTTTGAGCGTGCCAAAGCGCAGCTTGAATCGCGTTTTAAGGTTGAGCAAGGGCAGCTCAGTCGCAGTGGCGAGCGTGTCAACGGCTCGTTTGTTTTAACGCTACGTGACGGCCAGTCGTAAGGAGAGTCATGAAAGCACGTTTTCAATCGAGCCTTGCGCCGCTATTGGCGCCGCTTAGTACCAAGCTGAGCGCATGGTGGTCCGCCATTACCCCGCGTGAGCAGCGCCTTGTGATGGTATGCGCGGGCCTTGTGATGGCGGGCGGCCTATACTGGGGCATTGTCGAACCCTTGACCACGCGCGCAGAGCAGGCAGAGCTTAGGCTGCAAAGCGAAAAGCAGTTATTGGGCTGGGTCGAAGATCAAGCCGAGACGATCGCGAGTTTGCGCGCCGCCGGTGGGCGCTCGGTATCAACCTTACCGCTGAATCAGGCGGTCTCCTCAACGGCGAAGCGTTTCAACGTCGAGTTGGTGCGCGTTCAGCCACGCGGTGAGGAGCTACAAGTGTGGATAAGCCCAATGCCGTTCAACCAGTTCGTCAGTTGGATTGCCTTTTTGCAAGAGACCCACGGCGTGCACGTCACCGCGCTTGATCTCGATAGAGGCAAGCAAGAGGGCGTAGTGGATGTGCGTCGCTTACAGTTGGTGAAGGGGTAGAGGGATGAAAAAACGGCTTCTGCTCGGCGCAGGTTTACTGGGTGTATTTGGCTTGAGCGCGTTGGTGCACATGCCGGCATCGTTTGTTTATCACACCTTAGGTCAGTATGCCGCTATCCCAGCGCAACTGCGTGTCGATGGCATTCAAGGCACCCTTTGGCAAGGGCGCGCGGCGCAAGTGCGTTGGCAGCGCTACGATTTGGGCGCAGTGAATTGGTCGCTTGATATCGGCGCGCTTTTGAGTGGCCGCCTACAAGCGCAAGTGCGCGTGGGCCAAGGCGGCGGCCTTGTCGTGGGGCGTGGCACACTGGGTCTCAATCGCCAAGGCGCATTCGCACAAAACGTGGTGGCCAGTCTCTCCGTTGAGAAAATCACACCTTGGCTACCTCGCCCGCCCGTACCACTCGATGTGCAAGGGCGGGTGGAGTTCAATATCCAGCACTGGGATTATCAAGCGCCATGGTGCCGCTCGGCGAAAGGCAGCGTGGTGCTCAATACGCAAGGCGTCGGCACGCCCATCGCCGAATTAACCACAGGCCCTGTTGTCGCGCCGTTTACTTGTCAAGACAGCGCGCTTAGCGTCGCAGGTAATCAGCAAAGCGATCAGGTCGAGAGCGCTTTCACGCTCGATCTCACCCCCGATCGCCGCTACCAAACCCGCGCCTGGTTCACACCGCAATCCAACTTCCCCCCAGCGCTCCAAGAGCAGCTAAAATGGCTCCCCGCGCCAACGGACGGAAAGTACGCGTTTGAATATGGGGGGAGGTGGTGAAGTTTTTAGTTCCTAGTTCCTAGTTCCTAGTTCCTAGTTCCTAGTTCCTAGTTCCTAGTTCCTAGTGCCTAGAGGGTGATTTCTAGAAGCTAGGTGATTGTTTTCTCTAGGAACTAGGCACTTGTTTTCTCTAGGAACTCCCCCCTAAACACCTTTAGTTCGGACCGGAAAACTCAACTGCACTTTTAATCCGCCGCCGCTGCGGTTATTGACGATCACCGAGCCGCTGTGTTGGCTCATGATACGTTTGACGATGGCAAGGCCCAGTCCGGTGCCTTCGCTGCCTCGGGCGGTGTCGCCGCGGGTAAAGGGTTCAAATAATTTGCCGATGTCGCTTTGCTTGATGCCGGGGCCGTTGTCTTCAATCGATACCCAGGCCAGTTTGCTGTCGGCGGTCATGCCGGTTGAGATTTTCACCCAGCCGTTGCCGTAGCGGACGGCGTTGACCACGAGATTGCTGATCGCACGTTTAATGGCAATCGGGCTACCGCTGATCGGCTTGAGCGCAGGGTGCCAGTGGGTGTCAATTTCCATCTCATAGCCGCCCTCTGCGCTGGCGACGTCACTGGCAATCTCATTGAGTGCCACCTCAACAAACGACTCTTTATTCACCGGTTTAAGGTAATCCATAAACTGGCTGATGATTTCGTTGCACTCTTCGGTATCGCTGATGATACCTTCAGCCAAGTAGCTGTCTTCTGGCGACATCATTTCAGTGGCAAGGCGAATGCGCGTCAGCGGCGTGCGTAAATCGTGGCTGATCCCCGCCATCAGCAGCGCGCGATCTTCTTCGAGCGCCTGAATTCCCTTCGACATCTGATTAAACGCCCGGGTGACCGAGCGGATCTCTGAGGCGCCTTGCTCCACCAGTGGCGGCGGGATTTCACCGCGACCCACCACCTTGGCTGCTTTTTCTAGTGCGATCAGTGGACGGTTTTGCAAGCGAATAAACAGCCAACACCCAGCAACAATCAGCAGCGCCATGATGACGCTGTTGCGAAATAGGGGCGTGAAATCCTCTTCTTGCAGCTCAGAGAGCGGGATGCGCAGCAGCGAGCCGGGCAGGGACTCGATTTTCATCCACAGCACGTAGCTGTCTGTGCCAAGCATCATCCGCACGTCGGTTGCCGAGCCTAGCTCTTGGCTCATCTCTTCGCTCATCAAATCGATGGTCACCGCATGCTCGTACTCCGCAGCAATCGGGCTGTTTTCGGCGTGAATGGTGACACCAAGCTGCTCAAGCACTCGGCGACGCAGCGGCGCGTCCATATCGAGCTCGCTGTCTAAGTCTTGCGTATCGTCGAGCATCAAATTGATCTCATGGCCGAGGATCTTATTGAACTGCTGCAAGCTGGGCATCAACGCATAGTTGAATACGGCGTAGTAGGAGTAGACTTGGCTGGCAATCAGCAAGGTCAGAAAGATGAGAATCGATTGAGTGAATGAGCTGCGAATGCGCATGGAGTTTTCCTAGCGGGTCCGAAAGGTGGCTAGGGGATGGGGAACGCCTGTGGTAGGCGCGCCCCGCTCTCTAGCCGCTTAGGCGTCTTTACCATCAGGGACAAAGACATAACCTAAGCCCCAAACGGTTTGAATGTATCTTGGCTTGCTGGGATCGACTTCCAACATGCGGCGCAGACGTGAAATCTGCACGTCGATGGAGCGCTCCATCGCGGAGTACTCTCGGCCGCGAGCCATGTTCATCAGTTTATCACGCGACATCGGCTCGCGCGCGTTGGTCACGAGCGCTTTGAGTACCGCAAACTCGCCCGAGGTTAACGGCATCGCTTCCTCGCCGCGGTACATTTCACGCGTGCCGAGGTTTAAGCGAAACTCACCAAACTCAACAATCGACTCAGCAGAACTCGGTGCGCCTGGCAGCTCGACCGTCTGGCGGCGCAGCACCGCTTTAATGCGCGCTAACAACTCACGTGGGTTAAACGGCTTAGGCAAATAGTCATCGGCGCCCACTTCGAGGCCCACGATGCGATCGATTTCATCGCCTTTGGCGGTGAGCATCAGAATCGGTAGTGAGCTGCCGGCATTGCGCAGACGGCGACAAATCGACAAGCCATCTTCACCAGGGAGCATAAGGTCGAGCACCATCAAATGAAAGTTCTCGCGGGTTAATAAACGATCCATCTGTTCGCTGTTGGCGACACTGCGTACCTGAAATCCCTGTTCAGACAAGTAACGTTCTAACAATGCACGCAAACGGGCATCGTCATCCACGACGAGGATTTTGTGATTTTCTTGCATGTGTGAATCCACCTATGTCATTCCAATGCGACCGAGTCGATTTGAGTGGGCGCACAGTAAAATGTAACAGAGCGCCGCGCAAAGTGGTGCAAAGAATTGTTAGCGAGTATGACTTTTTTGATATTAAACCGGATCTTAATCGTGGGGTCGGTGAGAGACGCGCATCAACATTCAGGCTTCTGGTAGCTGATGGCGTTGATGAACCACTCTTTGTCGCCCTCAGGGGTGCGAACGGTGAACTCGTCATCGACCTCTTTTTTGAGGAGCGCGCGCGCCATCGGTGAATCAATGGAGATGTAGTCTTTGGCGTCGCCATAAATTTCTTCCGGCCCAACAATTCTGAATGTTTTGACCTCACCCGCTTCATTCTCAATCTCGACCCACGCGCCGAAGAATACTTTACCTTCTTGTTGCGGCGAGTAGTCAACGATGGTCACCTCAGGGAGAAACTTGCGCAGAAAGCGCACTCGGCGATCGATTTGACGAAGCAAGCGCTTGTTGAAGGTGTAATCCGCGTTCTCAGAGCGATCGCCAAGGCTGGCCGCCCAGGTGACTATTTTGGTAATTTCCGGGCGTTTTTCATTCCATAAATGGTCATGCTCGGCTTTGAGCTTTTTGTAACCTTCGCGGGTGATGAGTTTTGTTTTCACTGCTGTAATCCAAGTTATTGAACCGCTTTACCGGCCTATTATATTACTCGCCGCTTGGCTTTTTCGTCACTAGATAGTCATCATCACTGCTGACCACCACGCCATATTTGAGGAAGTTCTTGCCCAAAATCATGCTGTAGTGGAAGCGGTCGCGGTCTTGCAAATTGACGCGAATCTTTTTCTCTAGCTCGCCGAGCTTGACGCGCATTTCCACCACTGGACGCACGTTGGCTTGCTCGCCTTTTTTGGCGCGCACGCTCATCTCATGCACCACCGGCAGGGTGAAGGTCTTTTTATCGCCCTGATCGTTTTCATAGTCAAAACGCACCATGGCTTGACCATCACGTTCAAAGCGCTCGATGTTTTGCGCGTTCAGTGAGGAGACATCAGCGCCGGTATCGAGTTTCACCGGGAAGGTGAGCCCTTCCACTTGCGCGACCTCAATGTGGCCGGCCTTAAACAGCGGGTAGCGGCTGAGTAATTCTTCGCTGCGAGTGTTGATCAGCACGCCACCCTCGGTCATGTTGCGGCCGATGATAAAGTGCTCGTGCGGTTCTTTATCGCCAAGCACCTCAATTGCGTATGGCAGCTCCACCTCTTGCCCTTTTAACATAAACGAGCCAAACACTACTGGGCGTGTGGTCTCCCCAACTTTGAGTTTTTTGTGGATCGGTTTGGAGAACTGCTTGGCCTCGCCCTTGTTGTCATTGAGCCCGCTTTTGCTGTCATTGAGATAATAAGTGACCCACTCTTTGCCTTTTTGTTGATAGGTCTCAAAGCTGGCGACTTTCAATAGCGGTGTGCCCACTGTCCAAGAGGGCTCGGCGGGCAGGGCGATACCATCGAGCAGCAGCGTTTCTTGCCCCGTGATTTGAAGCGCCGCTTGCGCTTGACGACTCGAGAGCGTTTGCGCTTTGCCGGACAATAGATCCGTCGCGCTTGGGTCAATCACAAAGTGCTCGCTGAGCGTCTGTTTACCGAGGCGAATGTCACTGCTCTTGTGGTGGCGATCGGTGAGATACACCAGCCACTGCTGACTCTGTTGCTCGCCGAGAGTGACAGGCACGTAAACCATAGGGCGCGACTTGCCGCTCACCTTAAGCGTGCGAATCACCGGGCGAGAGAGCGTTTTGCGCTCGCCTTGCGGGCCTTCAATCGTAAAACGCACGTGCATGCCATCGTCACTCACGTCAATGTCACTGGCATCGAGCACGCTGTAGGCGGCGTTTAACGAGTAGCTGACGCGCTGCGCCACGCCGTCAATCTCTACGGTTTCTTTGCGGCCAATCAGCTGCGCGCTGTTCCACGTTTGCAGATGGTCGGCGCCGGCAAACACCCAAGCGTGATCTTTGAGGAACGTTTTACCAATCAAGATTGGCGCTGAAAACTGACTGCGATCGGTTAAGTTGACGTCGGTCTCCACCGTCGTGCCGGCGATGGTCAGCGGCACATTGACCGTCGGGCGCAAAATGGGCTCTGCGCTGGATCGGCTGCGAATCACGCCGACACGCTCGAGGGGTAGAGCCAAGGTGACGCGCTCTCCGCTATAGGGGTGAATGATGGAAAAGCGCACGCTGACTTGATACGGCTCAAACACCGCTCGGTTCCAATCGTTGTAATTAATGTCGCGCACTTGCTCGACGTCTTTGACCAGCGCGCGCATCAAGTCTTCATCTTGCCACTGGGCGTAGTCCGGATGTTGGCTGAGAGACGTGAATGTCGATGGCGTGCATCGAGGTGGTGTCCGCGCCGGTGTCAATTTTGCCGGCAAAGGGCACCCCTTCAAGAGCGGTTTGCCCTTGCTCATCTTTGACGCTCAGGGTGACGTTTTCGAGTCGACCGAGCACCAATTTTTCCTCGAGGCGGGTGACGGGCGCATCAGTGGTCGCGTCGATGCGCGTATCGAGCGTGACGTACGCGGCGTCTGCCAGCGCATACGTCGGCGCCAACAGGGAAAGAAGCGTTAAGGAGAGACTGAACCAGAGTTTTTTCATCGCATTTCCATCATGATTAGTGAATGTCACTCGTTGAAATGAGTGAGAGGGGTGCTGAGTGATTAAGTTCGTGACGTTTTCTAGTTCTGACACAATTTTCACACAATTGCCAACCAGTTTGGCGACTATCTTGACCTTGATACTGTTTGAGGTGCGATGCGTCTCGAATGGAAAATCGTTGCATTTCATCGTGCACACCCCAATATATCGCCCATTAAAGAGAAAAATGAGAGCCAACGGATGAGCCAAGCACTCTGCCAATTGATCGCTCAGGAGTTGAATGTTCGCCCTGAGCAAGTCGTGTCTGCCGTCAAGCTGATTGATGATGGCAACACGGTGCCGTTTATCGCCCGTTACCGTAAAGAGGTGACCGGCGGACTCGATGATACCCAACTGCGTACCCTAGATAGCCGCTTATCTTACCTGCGTGAGCTGGATGACCGACGTCAGACCATTCTGAAATCGATTCACGATCAAGGTAAGCTCACCCCGGAGCTGAAAGCGCAGATCGAACAAGCGGACAGCAAAACCCGTCTCGAAGATTTATACCTGCCTTACAAACCTAAGCGTCGCACCAAAGGGCAAATCGCCATTGAAGCGGGGCTCGAGCCGCTCGCCGATGCCTTGTGGCATCATCCTGAACATGACCCGGAGCGTGAAGCGCTGCGTTACGTCGATGAAAGTAAAGGGGTCGCCGACAGCAAAGCGGCGCTCGATGGCGCGCGCGCTATCGTGATGGAGCGCTTGGCAGAAGACGCCAGCTTACTGGAAAAGGTGCGCGCTTACTTAACCCGCCACGCCGAGTTGGTCTCGCGCGTTGTTGAAGGCAAAGAGCGTGACGGTGAGAAGTTTAAAGATTACTTTGATCACCGCGAGCCGCTCGCCAAAGTGCCGTCTCACCGCGCCTTGGCGATGTTGCGAGGCCGCAATGAAGGCTTCCTCACGCTGACCATGGACGCAGACCCTGCCCAGGAAGAGGGCGTGCGTCAATCGTATTGCGAAACCCTCATCGCCGATCACTACGGCTTATCACTGAGTGACGCCCCTGCCGATGGGTGGCGCAAACAAGTGGTGAGCTGGGCATGGCGCATCAAAATTGCCATGCACATGGAAACCGAACTGATGGGCGCATTGAAAGAGCGCGCAGAAATCGACGCTATTGAAGTGTTCGCCACTAACCTAAAAGATTTGTTGATGGCCGCACCGGCAGGCCCGCGCGCGACGCTTGGCCTTGACCCGGGTCTGCGCACCGGCTCCAAAATTGCCGTGGTGGACGCCACAGGTAAAGTGCTGGCCACTGAGACCATCTACCCGCATCCGCCACAAAACCAATACGACAAAGCAGGCCAAGTGGTGGCCGCGCTGGTCAAGCAGTATCAGGTCGATTTGATTGCGATCGGTAACGGCACCGCCTCGCGTGAGACCGACAGCTTTGTCGCCGATCTGATCAAGCGCTACGGATTGAAAGTGCAGAAAATCATGGTCAGTGAAGCGGGTGCCTCGGTCTACTCGGCGTCTGAGCTCGCGGCGAAAGAGTTCCCCGATCTGGACGTATCGCTGCGCGGCGCAGTGTCGATTGCGCGTCGCTTGCAAGACCCTTTGGCTGAGCTAGTAAAAATCGATCCTAAATCGATTGGTGTTGGTCAGTATCAACATGACGTGAGCCAAGCAATGTTGGCCAAGCGTTTGGACGCGGTGGTGGAAGACTGTGTGAACGCGGTCGGTGTGGATGTCAATACCGCGTCATCGGCGCTCTTGACGCGTGTGGCGGGCCTAAGCAGCACGCTGGCGCAAAACATTGTCGAATACCGCAATGAACATGGCCGATTTGATACGCGCAGCGCCTTGAAAAAAGTCGCGCGTTTGGGGCCCAAAGCATTTGAACAGTGTGCCGGTTTCTTGCGCATTATGGATGGCAAAAACCCACTCGATGCGTCAGCGGTGCACCCAGAAGCGTACCCTGTGGTGAAAAATATCGCTGAAAAAAATGGCGTAGCGCTTCAATCGCTGATTGGCGACAGTGCGTTCCTGCGCGATCTGCGTGCGGTGGATTACACCGATGAGCATTTTGGTTTGCCAACGGTGACCGACATCATCAAAGAACTCGACAAACCGGGCCGAGATCCTCGCCCTGAGTTTAAAACCGCGACCTTTGCTGAAGGTGTCAACAAAATCACCGATCTGGAACCGGGTATGGTGCTGGAAGGGGTGGTGTCGAACGTGGCCAACTTTGGCGCCTTCGTCGACATTGGCGTACACCAAGATGGCTTAGTGCATATCTCAGCGTTGACGGATCGCTATGTCGCGGACCCTCGTGATGTGGTGAAAGCCGGCGATATTGTCAAAGTGAAAGTGATGGAAGTGGACGCTGCGCGTAAGCGTATCGGCTTGTCGATGCGTCTTAATGATGAGCCAGGGCAAGAGCGCCGCGCCAATGCGCCGCGTCGTCAGAGCCCATCGAATGGCCGCTCGCGTGAGCATGCCAGCAAAGCGAGCCAAGGCGATAGTGCGATTGGGGGAGCGATGGGCGGAGCCTTTGCCGCCGCGTTCGCCAAAGCAAAGCGCTAACCCCAAACCCACTACCCATAACCCTAAACCCCAAACCCAGCATCACCAAGAAAATCCCCGCCACGGCGGGGAGTTTTTTTTGGCATTTCCGAGCAGTGTTTGGATCTTCCAAGCACAGTGTCGCTCAGTACTACAATACCGCAATGACATCTGACGGCGTATTGGGGGCCACGGCATGACCGTAGTGAAACTTAATCACGGTCCGACGTTTTTCCATTTGGCCTTCAGTTATCGCCGCATCGATTATGCGTTTCGGCAAGCGAAAACGCATGGCGTAGCCTTTACCTTGGTGCTCGCTGTAGCTGGCCAGTGACAGCAGCTCGAACAGCCTATCGAGTCTATCTTTAGGCTCTTCACGAATCGCGGCGTGTGACTCTCCACTCTCATCCATCTCATAGCTCGGATGCTCTGAGGGATCCCAAGAGGCGTCACGGCGGCGCTTATCGTCGGCTTTCACTTTCCGCTCAGCGTTGCTCTTGGCTAATGCCATTGTAGGACCAATCGGCTCGCGAACTTTGTTCTCCCGCGCCGCTTGCTCCGTTTGCACATTAACCGATGGGGCGATGAGTGGAACACTGACATTCGTTGGTGAAACGAGCATAGCTATCTTCCTCACACCCAACCAAATCCTCACCAAATGCGGTGATTTTTTGGTATCGATTATTTATCGACCAGTGAACGGAAAAGTTGAGGGGAAGTTTCTAGTTTCTAGAGGGGAGAGTTCCTAGTGTCTAGTTCCTAGTGCCTAGTTCCTAGAGGGGGACTTCTAGAAACTAGTCACTTGTTTTTCTAGGTACTTCTTTTTCTAGGAACTAGGCACTTGTTTTTCTAGGCACTTATTTTTCTAGGAACTAGGCACTTCTTTTTTCTAGGCACTTACTCCACCCACTCTTTTATGATTTGGCAGAAGTGGTCGAACTCGGTGATAAAGGGCGCGTGTGAGGAGGCGGTGAAGAGGTGGCTGGTGCTGTGTGGCATCAGGGCGCTGACGTCTTTGGCCACTTTGGCGGGTACGAGACCATCGAGTCGGCCGTACAGGCGCAGTGTGGGTTGTGAGATCGCCGCGAGCTGGTGGCGGTAGTCGCAGTCGGCGAGTAAGGTGAGCCCGGTCATCAGGGCGTTTGGATTGGGCGCAGGGCGTGAGAGCACGGCGTGTTTTAACGTCTTGATGTCTTGTCTGGCCGAAGGGCTGCCCATTGCTTGCAGCGCCATAAAGCGCTCGA
>NZ_JCBDGG010000041.1:0-74134 GCF_059833835.1 Vibrio sp. R15-SG3-ISO1B
AGGTTCCCCTAGCGCTACCTTGTTACGACTTCACCCCAGTCATGAACCACAAAGTGGTGAGCGTCCTCCCGAAGGTTAAACTACCCACTTCTTTTGCAGCCCACTCCCATGGTGTGACGGGCGGTGTGTACAAGGCCCGGGAACGTATTCACCGTGGCATTCTGATCCACGATTACTAGCGATTCCGACTTCATGGAGTCGAGTTGCAGACTCCAATCCGGACTACGACGCACTTTTTGGGATTCGCTTACTCTCGCAAGTTCGCCGCCCTCTGTATGCGCCATTGTAGCACGTGTGTAGCCCTACTCGTAAGGGCCATGATGACTTGACGTCGTCCCCACCTTCCTCCGGTTTATCACCGGCAGTCTCCCTGGAGTTCCCACCCGAAGTGCTGGCAAACAAGGATAAGGGTTGCGCTCGTTGCGGGACTTAACCCAACATTTCACAACACGAGCTGACGACAGCCATGCAGCACCTGTCTTACAGTTCCCGAAGGCACCAAAGCATCTCTGCTAAGTTCTGTAGATGTCAAGAGTAGGTAAGGTTCTTCGCGTTGCATCGAATTAAACCACATGCTCCACCGCTTGTGCGGGCCCCCGTCAATTCATTTGAGTTTTAATCTTGCGACCGTACTCCCCAGGCGGTCTACTTAACGCGTTAGCTCCGAAAGCCACGGCTCAAGGCCACAACCTCCAAGTAGACATCGTTTACGGCGTGGACTACCAGGGTATCTAATCCTGTTTGCTCCCCACGCTTTCGCATCTGAGTGTCAGTATCTGTCCAGGGGGCCGCCTTCGCCACTGGTATTCCTTCAGATCTCTACGCATTTCACCGCTACACCTGAAATTCTACCCCCCTCTACAGTACTCTAGTCTGCCAGTTTCAAATGCAATTCCGAGGTTGAGCCCCGGGCTTTCACATCTGACTTAACAAACCACCTGCATGCGCTTTACGCCCAGTAATTCCGATTAACGCTCGCACCCTCCGTATTACCGCGGCTGCTGGCACGGAGTTAGCCGGTGCTTCTTCTGCAGCTAACGTCAAACAAGCACGCTATTAACGTACCTGCCTTCCTCACTGCTGAAAGTACTTTACAACCCGAAGGCCTTCTTCATACACGCGGCATGGCTGCATCAGGCTTGCGCCCATTGTGCAATATTCCCCACTGCTGCCTCCCGTAGGAGTCTGGACCGTGTCTCAGTTCCAGTGTGGCTGATCATCCTCTCAGACCAGCTAGGGATCGTCGCCTTGGTGAGCCCTTACCTCACCAACTAGCTAATCCCACCTGGGCATATCCTGACGCGAGAGGCCCGAAGGTCCCCCTCTTTGAGCCGAAGCTATTATGCGGTATTAGCCATCGTTTCCAATGGTTATCCCCCACATCAGGGCAATTTCCCAGGCATTACTCACCCGTCCGCCGCTCGACGCCGTTAACGTTCCCCGAAGGTTCAGTTAACTCGTTTCCGCTCGACTTGCATGTGTTAGGCCTGCCGCCAGCGTTCAATCTGAGCCATGATCAAACTCTTCAATTTAAAGTTTTGTTCGGCTCAATGAATACTGATAAGTTCCTAGTAACTAGAAGCTAGTTCCTAGAAAACTTGAATTGACTGTGCTCGAATTCCCATCCTTTAACAAGGAAAGTCATTCAAATGGTCACTCAGTTCATTGAAACCTAATTTGAAACCGCTCTTTATTAAGAGAGATTTCTAATTGGATTATCATCAACGAGTGCCCACACAGATTGATAGGTTTATATTGTTAAAGAGCGTTCTTGGCTGTGACTCAGGTCACTCACAAGAGGCGGCCATTCTAGCGACTTAATTTTCAGTGTCAAACACTTTTTTAAGTTTTTATTTCAACGTTACCGCTGAGCTAGTTGACCTTGTCGACAACGCTGAACCCTTATGAGCTCTGCCCTGTCGACGAGGTGGCATTATAGAGATCGAAATCACATTGGCAAGTGATATTTTCATAAAAATGTAAAAATAGAGCCTAAATGAGCAATTAGCGCTCAAACCCCTATTTATCCAGCTTTACCCAACTATTTGCCACATGATAACCACAGAGTTATCCACAATGACTGATTCCAAGCGATAAAAAGGCCGCATACGCGACCTTTTTTTGAGGTTCATTGACGCAATTACCGCATCAAATACCCGAGCCATCGAGTTCGTTGTCTTCTTCATGCAGACCACACTCTCTCTTTAAGCCGAAGAAACGTGTTTCTTCTTCTGCCATTCCAGGCTCCCACTTCTTAGTGGTATGCGTATCGCCGACAGAGAGATACCCTTCATCCCAAAGTGGGTGGTAAGAGAGACCGTGCTCTTCTAGGTAATAGTGGATGTCCTTATTACTCCAATCAATCACTGGTAGAAACTTGAACACGCCATTTTGAATCGACAAAATGGGTAGTCCAGCTCGCGACTTAGATTGCTCGCGGCGTAAACCGGAGAACCAAGTGCTGACATTAAGCTCCTCTAGCGCGCGGCGCATAGGTTCCACTTTGTTTATCTTGTTGTACTTCTCGATACCCTCTATACCTTGCTCCCAAAGTTTGCCGTAGCGCGCCTCTTGCCATTGCGGACTCTCTTTAGCGCGATACACTTTTAGGTTGAGGTTCAATTTCTCTGTCAATTGATCGATAAAACGGTACGTTTGCGGGAACAAGTAACCGGTGTCGGTCAAAATGACTGGCACGTCCGGTTTCTGCTCAGTGACGAGGTGAAGCATCACCGCCGCTTGGATACCGAAACTCGACGAGACCGCGAACTCACCATCGAGGTTTTCAAGCGCCCATTTTACTCGCTGCTGTGCTGACAGTTGCTCAAGCTCGACATTGATCTGGGCAAGATGAAGACTTTGCTCGGTCTTGGTCAGTTTAAGCAGTTCTGCCAGCTCCGGCTTTGAAGCTACAGAATCAAGCATAAAAATCTCTCTTAGATACCAATACTTCTTGGATGATGCCAACACGAATCACGAAGTCACCGAAACACTCACCTTGCTCACGCTCAGTAGCCCAGCGACCGACCAGTTGATCTATCTCTTCGAGTATCTGACTATCTGTAATGTTCTCTTTGTACATTTTCGGCACGCGTGTTCCAGCGCGATTGCCCCCTAGGTGCAGGTTGTATCGACCTGGCGCCTTACCCACTAGACCAATTTCAGCCAGCATCGCGCGGCCACATCCATTAGGACAACCCGTCACACGCAGAATGATGTTGTCTTCTTTTGGTAGATTGTGTTTCGCCAAAATATCTTCTACGTCGGTCACGAACTGCGGCAAGAAACGTTCCGCTTCCGCCATGGCGAGCGGACAAGTTGGGAAGGCCACACACGCCATCGAGTTTTTACGTTGCTCGCTGACCGCGTCGTCCATCAAACCGTGTTCGCGCGCAATTTTCTCGATCTTCGCTTTGTTGCTTTTCGACACACCCGCCACAATCAAGTTTTGGTTGGCCGTCATGCGAAAATCGCCTTTATGGATTTTGGCAATTTCAGCCACACCGGTTTTGAGGGGCTTGCCTGGGTAATCCAATAGTCGGCCGTTTTCGATAAACAAGGCGAGATGATGTTTACCATCAATGCCCTCTACCCAGCCGATACGATCGCCACGTTCTGTGAATTCGTATGGACGGCTAGCTTGGAACTGAACACCGGCACGTTTTTCCACTTCCGCTTTAAACACATCAATACCGACGCGATCAAGCGTGTACTTGGTTTTGGCGTTCTTACGGTTTGAACGGTTACCCCAGTCACGTTGCGTAGTCACAACCGCGGCTGCCACATCCAACGTTTTTTCAAGTGGAATAAAACCAAAGTCATCCGCTCGACGTGGATAGGTCGACGTATCACCGTGAGTCATCGCAAGACCACCACCAACTAAAACGTTGAAACCCACCAGCTTGCCGTTATCGGCTATCGCGACAAAGTTCAAATCGTTCGCATGCACATCCACATCATTTTGCGGCGGAATCACCACGGTGGTTTTGAACTTACGCGGTAGGTAGTTACTGCCAAGGATCGGCTCTTCGTCTGTGGTCTCAACCTTCTCACCGTCTAGCCAGATCTCTGCGTACGCGCGCGTCTTAGGCAGCAGGTGCTCACTGATCTTTTTCGCCCACTCGTACGCCTCTTGGTGTAACTCAGATTCCACAGGGTTAGTGGTACACAATACGTTTCGGTTCACGTCACCTGCGGTAGCGATAGAGTCAATCCCAATACTGTGGAGCGTTTGGTGCATCAATTTGATGTTTGGCTTTAATACGCCGTGGAACTGGAACGTTTGTCGAGTCGTTAGACGGATACTGCCGTACAGAGAGTGCTCTGTAGCAAACTTGTCAATCGCCAACCATTGCTTCGGCGTGATAATGCCGCCCGGCATGCGCGCACGAAGCATCACATTGTGTAGAGGCTCCAGCTTTTGTTTCGCACGTTCGTTGCGAATATCACGGTCATCTTGCTGATACATACCGTGGAAACGGATCAGCTGGAAGTTATCCGCCGTAAATCCACCGGTGATGCGATCTTGCAGATCCGCTTCGATCGTCCCACGTAGGAAGTGACTTTCTCTTTTAAGACGTTCGTTATCGGAAAGCGGCCCTAACTCTTCGCCCAGTACCACCTGCTTGTTATTTTCAGTAGAAAAAGTCATTAGTACACATCCCTTTGATAACGTTTTGCTTTGCGTAACTCATTAATAAATTCTTCTGCGTCATCACGCGATAGATTGCCTTGCTGCTCAGCGACGATGATCAGCGCGTCATGAACGTCTTTTGCCATACGAGTGGCATCACCACAGACATACAGATACGCGCCATCTTGAATCCACTGCCACACTTGTGCCGCGTTCTCTAAAATGCGGTGCTGAACATACACTTTCTCGGCTTGATCGCGGCTAAAGGCCACATCCAAACGGCTGAGTACCCCTGATTTTAGGTATTTCTGCCACTCCACTTGGTAGAGGAAGTCCTGAGTAAAGGTACGATCGCCAAAGAACAACCAGTTCTTTCCAGACGCATCACGGTTCTCACGCTCCTGGATAAAACTGCGGAATGGGGCAATCCCAGTGCCTGGGCCAATCATGATAATCGGCGTGCTGTCATCTTGAGGTAATTTGAAGTTGTTGTTGTTTTCAACAAACACTTTGACCGCACCGCCCTCTTCGAGGCGCTGAGCCAAGAAACCTGAGGCACCACCAAAGCGAGACTCGTCACCTTGCTGGTATTCCACCAGCCCAACAGTCAAATGCACTTCTTCATCCACTTCGGCTTGGCTTGAGGCAATCGAGTAGAGTCTTGGCGTCAAGCGGCGCAACAAACCAATCAGTGCGTCTGCCGATAGGGTGGTTTTCTTCTCCGCTAACACGTCAACAATTTGCGTGTTGGCGGCGTACTCACGAAGCTTGTCTTTGTCTTCGACCAATTTTTGCAGTTTCTTGCTGCCTGACAGCTCAGCAAATTTTGTGACAAACTGAGGATTAGAAGCGGTGATTTCGAATTTAGTGACCAACGCGCTGTGAATCGACAAGCTCTCGCCATCCACTTCAACGCTTTCCACACCTGACAGACCCACTTTAGCTAGGATAGCATTGGCGAGTTCAGAGCTGTTCTCAAACCATACGCCCAAGGCGTCGCCTGGCTGATAAGTCAAACCTGAGCCTTCAAGATCAATTTCAATGTGACGCACGTCTTTTCCAGAATCACGCCCGGTGATCTTCTGGCTAGTCAGCAAAGTCGCGGTGTATGGGTTTTGCTTGTTGTAGGACGACACGACCGCCGATTGACCTACTGGCAACTGAACGACTTCAGCTTCTACGCCACCAGCCAACTCTTCTTTAACGATAGAGAGCGCTTTTTCACGCCACTCACTGGCTGGCGCTTCATAATCGACGTCACAGTCAACACGCTCAATAAAGGCCGTCGCGCCCAACTTGGAGAGATATGCATCGAAGTCTTTACCGGTTTGGCAGAAAAACTCATAGCTTGAGTCACCGAGCGCAATCACACCATATTTGAGGTTCGGCAGTTTCGACGCTTTCTTCGACTGCAAGAATTCATGCAGTTCAATGGCGTTGTCTGGGGCTTCACCTTCACCATTGGTTGACGCCACGATAATCACGTGGGTCTCTTTGGCTAAGCTTTTGCCTTTGTAATCACTGGCATCAAAGAGCGCCACATCAATACCTTGCGCTTTTGCGTCATGCTCGAGCGCTTCAGCCACGCCTTTCGCATTGCCAGTTTGCGAGGCGAAAATGATCGTCAATTTACCCGCAGGCTTGGCTGCCACCGCAACCGCCGCTTGACTGATGGGTGCAGACGCTGCTGCGGTTTGAGGCTGTTGTGCTAGGCCCCAAAAGTAGCCGCTGACCCATGCCAGCTGCTGAGTAGATAAACCAGCAACAGTTTGTTGCAAAGACCCTAGCTGCTGATCATTCAGCGGCGCAGCCAAAGCCGGTAATTCTTGTGATGCGTTTCCTTCAGAGGAGACGTTGTTTTTTAATGACATGGTCACGACATCCCTATTCATTGCGTGACGATAGATTAACCACTCTCCTTAATAACAAGAAAGAATAGAAGTGAATGTTTTATAACTTTTGGAATTAAAGGAAACGTGCAGCGCCTGAACGCCGTCAGCCAGTCGCGCGCCTTTACGCAGTACAAGCAGGGGAGGTAATAATGAGAGGTGATAGACAAGGCGTCTTTTTCTGTGAGTAGTGGGGACTATTTGGCTTCGACCCGTACGTGCTTAAAGCCCACCGCCATTGCCGACTTGGAGGCTAGATCAAGGTCTAGGTACTGACACTCCTCACCTTGAGCATCGGTCAATAACACGAAACCACCTCTAGCGTGGCGAAATTCCACCACCCAACTGCCCTCTTGGACAGACGGTTCAATAATGGCTTCCACCAGTTGATTGTCTCGATATAGGCTTCTTAGTTCATTAATCGTCATGAGATTCCCTTCTCTGGCTAGAAACAAGCGCCATCTATAAGCATGGAAGAAACTGACGATATCGCGACATTTTTTCGTGCATTTATAATGAATAGATATAAAAAAACAGTTCGATAGATACAAAAAAAGCGCCACATCAATCGCAGCGCTCTTTTTCTAGTTATAATGAAAGGCATGAGGCAGTCATACATCATGCTATCGAGAAGACGCATACATATTCTTCACTGGGAAGAATCGCTGACTTAGAAGCTCCACTCCGCGCCAACAAAAAAGCCATTGGCGAAGATAAACGATTTACCGAGGTCCTCGGATTTCGCATCGAACTTGCCCGACTCCAAATCAATCACGCGATAACCACCTCGGAAAGCCAACGTCGTCTCTTTCAGTGGCAGGCGGTACTGAACGCCCGCCATCAAATCGGTACTTTTGATGTCGTTGTTGTTGCCAAAGTTCATCTCACCGATGATATCAAAATGCGTATTGGGCACCGTCAGCTCTGCATAGCCGTACCACGCCCAGATAAATCCATCGAAATCGACTGGATTGTTGATGTCTTCGGCATTGACGTACTTGGTATCGGATAAATCCGTCAGGGTCACCCCCGCATCGAAATGCATTAAATCATGCTCAAGCAGGCGGTAGTAGAGCGTCAGGTCGAGCTTATCAAACGCCATGTAATCAGCATCAACACTGGAGTAACGCAAACGGGCATCGGGAAGGTACGGCGTGTCATGCTCAATCGCCAAATAGCCGCTGGGTGTGGTGTCGCTGTCGCGGTTTACTTCATTGACCTTGGTTTTCGGCCACCACATCTCTGCACCGACTTTCGCCGTGTACGAGGACTCCGCCATCGCCCATCCCGAAACCATCGAGGCGATAGTGAAAATTGCAGCCGATTTGATACCCATTGATTAAACTCTCCACACTGTTGCTATGCATCATAGATGACGTAGCGAAAATAGTACCACATTCACTGAGCTTGCCCGCAACAATTTAGCCTAAACAGCGCTAGGATCTTGGCTGCGCGACCACGCTTTTAAAAAACCATACCCCTATCGCGATAACCACTAACCAAGGGATTAATTTAATCACCGCCGACATCATCCCGAGCAGCAACATCACCACCATAGCAAAGCCAATGGCGGCCAATACGGTCAGGAAGGTCACGCCTGTGACCAGTAACGTCGCCGCGAAGATCAAAGCAAAAATCAATTCAAACATAGTGCTCTCCTTTTTGCTCAATCAATACAGATAGTGTGCCAAGATTAAAAATCAAGATAAGATCATGTTTTATATAGACAAAAAAAAAGAGGCTGGGTCTAACCCTACCTCTTCATATTCATCTATTGGTAAATTTAACCACTCAACTGGCGATTTTTACACATCTAACTCTTGGGGAATTTTCGCCAGCGCCGCTTGTACCACTTCAATTCCGGAACCCGGTTTGTGGGCGTTCTCACTGATGTAACGACGCCATTGACGCGCGCCTGGCATGTTTTGGAACAAGCCCAACATATGACGAGTGATGTGGCCTAAGTAGGCCCCCTTCGCCAACTGCTGCTCAATGTATGGGTACATCTCTTCGACCACTTGACGACGCTTCTTCACTGGCGTGTCGAGACCGAAAATCGTCTGATCAACGTGTGCCAATAGGTACGGGTTTTGGTAAGCCTCTCGCCCAACCATGACGCCATCAAGGTGCGCTAAATGTTCTAACGACTCATCCAAGGTTTTAATGCCGCCATTGACGCCAATGTTTAAGTGGGCAAAATCTTGCTTGATTTGATACGCGCGCGGGTAATCCAGCGGCGGGATCTCTCGGTTCTCTTTCGGACTCAAACCGCTTAACCACGCTTTACGAGCGTGAATCGTAAACTGCTCACAGCCACCTTTTTCAGACACAATGCGCACGAAGTCAGTTAGAAACTCATACGAGTCTTGATCGTCAATGCCGATGCGCGTCTTAACGGTCACAGGAATATCAACCACATCGCGCATGGCGGCAATACACTGTGCCACCAGCACAGGTTCCGCCATCAAGCAGGCGCCAAAACGACCATTTTGTACTCTGTCCGACGGGCAACCGACATTGAGGTTAATTTCGTCATAGCCACGCTCAGCCGCCAACTTCGCACACGTCGCTAAATCTTTCGGGTTGGAGCCACCAAGTTGCAGCGCCACTGGGTGCTCCTCCTCGTTGTACGCCAAGAAGTCGCCTTTACCATGAATGATCGCGCCGGTTGTCACCATCTCAGTGTAGAGCAAGGTCTCTTTAGTGAGGAGTCGGTGGAAGTATCGACAATGGCGATCTGTCCAATCGAGCATGGGTGCTATAGAGAAACGATTACTAGCGTATTTATTGGCTTTATCAGTGTTTATCATGATTTAGTCTCAAATTAACACTGTACAAACATACAGTGAATTACCTAGAATCTGATGGAAATTCCTCTTCCAGTCCCCCTATAGTCCCCCTCAAGGAGTAGGACAAATGGCAAGCTACAGCATAGAAACGCGCAAGCTAAAAAGTGGTGAACTTCGGTTCAAGGTAACGATAGTCGTGAAAAAAGATTCGCGCATTATACACAGGGAGAGCAAAACTCTAAAAAAGAAAGCACTCGCGAAGTCATACGGGATGAAAAGAGTGGCGGATCTCGAAGAGAATGGCGTTCATGGCCAGTCTAAGTCGGTTCCCCTCAGGGAGTTGATTGATCGGTACATGTATGAGCCCGAGTTGTGGAATCGAACCGGCAGAACAAAGCGTTACGTAATCCAATTATTGAGAGATTGCGATATTGCGAATATCGACTCCAACTCTTTGCTTACTAGTGACTTGATCACTCACTGTAAAAACAGAAAAGCAGCGGGAGCAGGTGGTGCTACCATCTATCATGACATTGCTTACCTACGCTCAGTCATGAAAAAGGCGAAGCCTGTATTCAACATAGCGGCCAACTATCAGATATTTGAAGAGGCTGTGCCAGTATTAACTGACATGGGGCTAATAGGTAAGAGCCAAAAACGCACACGGCGCCCGACTTCGGAAGAGCTCGATCGATTGCGTGAAGGACTGAAAAAACGTGAAGACTTCCGGCCAAATGGTAAGACCCGAATACCTTACTCTGACATTCTTGAGTTCAGTATTCTAACTTGTATGCGAATAGGCGAAGTCTGCAAAATTCTTTGGGAAGACTTGGACGAAGTAAACAAGACCGTAGTGGTTCGAGATAGGAAAGATCCGAGAAAGAAAGCGGGTAATCATATGCTTGTTCCCCTACTCGGAGAGTCCTTCAACATTGCCAAAAAGCAACCTCAAAAAGGGGATCGAATTTTCCCTTACAACGCCCGAAGCGTTACCGCTGGCTTTCAACGTGTCCGAAACGACCTAGGTATCGAGGATTTACGATATCACGATTTAAGACGAGAGGGAGCAAGTCGGCTGTTTGAAAAGGGGTATTCGATAGAAGATGTGGCGCAAGTAACGGGTCACCGGAATTTGAATGTGCTTTGGCAGGTTTATACTCAGTTATTTCCGCATAAGTTACACCAGAAGTAAGCCTTCCGTAGAGCCAAAAACAGCCCTCCCCCGATATACTCTGCGGCTTCTTAATTAGCAGTGCTATGAAACGAAATATGGCACTGTTCTCATATCAATCAGCCGTTAGATTCAACGACCTAACACACACATGTAGTACTTAACTATTGACTTGCGTTTCATATGCAGTAGAGAATTATGTGATTAATAGAATATAGAGCAATTTAAATGAAAATCATTTCCGTTTTTAACAACAAGGGTGGTGTTGGGAAATCAACACTAGGCTACCATTTGGCACATGCTCTTTCTGAGCAAGGCGTCAAAACACTGATGGTAGATTTAGATCCACAATCAAACTTGTCTTTACAGTGCCTCTCTCCAGAAACATTAGAGAAAATGTGGCTTGAGGAAGAGCCTTATATACAAGATTTTCAAGGTGCTATGGAAGATAGCACCGAAAGCTACGATGACTTTATATCTCAACCACGCTCTATTCATTGCCTTCTAAAGCCTATAGAAGATGGTATTTTCGACAAATTTAGACTGGGGGCAATTAACGAGATAAAAAAAAATCTTGGTATTATTCCTGGTCGATTAAGCCTCCATACCTTTGAAGATAAAATAGCCAAGTCTTGGAGTGATGCCTTCATGGGAGAGCCACAAGCTATTCGTCTAATCACTAGCATTCGTAATCTATGCCAAGAAGCTGAAAAAAAACATGGTTATCAGGTCGCAATTATAGACACGTCACCTAGTTTAGGCATACTCAACAAAGTCATCATATCTACATCTACTGGTTTTTTCGTGCCTTGTATGCCAGATATGTTTTCTACATTTGGCATAACCAATATAGGTATGGCACTAAAAATGTGGAAAACTCAATTTGACACGATGTATAGCCTCCTCACCGATAAAAAACGAGCAGCATTTCCCAATGAATTCGTAAAATTCTTAGGTTTCACAATTTATAATGCAAAAAGGTATGCAGGACAAAATGAACTTGACCTTGCCGCTGCACATTATTCATACGTGAAAAAGCTGCCTAAGATTATTCACCAAAACATACCTAATGAATGCTATAGCCATCTTACCGAAGACCAAATTAAAGATCCTATTGGTGGCATGGCCGTAATGCACTCTCACAATACATTACCCTCAATGGCACAAAAATATCGTCATCCAATTTGGGAAGTACCAGAGTTGAGCAACCTTGAAAAAAGTGATAAGGGAACTATTTCGGGAAATAGAAAGATGTATACCGAAAAACAACAAGGCTATCACGAGTTCGCTAAAGCTCTCCTCGTTCGTTTAAATGGTATAGAGGATTAATATGAACGAAGAATTAATGGAGAAGTATTCAGATATTCTTGCTGCTTACAAAGACAAGGAAGACCGAGTAAAACATTTTCACAAAAATGTAATCGCGTTTTTTGAGAACTCAAAACTTAGTAACACGGTCCATTCAATTCGTCATAGAAGAAAAGATATCAATCACTTAGTTCAAAAAATAGAACGAAAGAATCTCGAAGACGCTGAAAAGCAAGTTGAAGAGCAAAAAGGTCCAATTACTGCTGATAACTTTTTTGAACGTATAACAGACTATGCTGGAGTTAGGGTTTTACACCTCTACCAATCACAGCTTGAGTCGATTCATAAAACAATCGAACAAGCAATTAAAGAGGGTGAATTTTTTGAATTTGCAGAACCTCCCGTTGCTTATGTTTACGATCCTGAAGCAAAAAAATACTGCCAGTCTATCGGACTAAAAACTGCGGATAATGACCGATATTACACCAGCATACATTATGTTTTAAAACCGAACAAAAACAGTCCTATCACTTGCGAAGTTCAAGTGAGAACGATAATGGAAGAACTATGGGGCGAGGTAGACCATACGATGAACTACCCGCACCCTCACAAGGATGAACAATGTAGGGAAAACATTAAAGTCCTTGCTAGACTAGTGGGTGCAGGGGGAAGTCTCGCAGACTCGATAATGAAACGTTACTCTTAAGAGTACCTCTAGTGCCATATGGCCTGATCCTGTAAATAATCGTGCTATATGGCCCCCCTAAAAACATCACTCAGGATGCTCTGTTTTTATCTTCCAACCTAGTCAAGCGCTCATCCATTTTCTCCATCATCAGGCGTAACCATTTAACATCTGTCTTAAGAGTTACGCCTACACCCATACCGCTAGATAGAGCACTGGCCATAGCAACAATCAAAGTCTGATACTCAGCCATCACTTAAATTCATTCCGTATCATTTCCCAAGTACCAAGCAGTATTGGAAGTGTTGTTCCCACTAAGCCACCATATTGAACGCCTTCTGCCGTCACACTAGCCGTTAATAGTTCAGGATGCCCTGTAGCTAGAGCAACACCGGCCCCAAGTAGAGCAATACCTTTCTTCGTTGATGGCTGGTCTAAATCGATGCCAATCGTCTGTTTTAAAAATGCTTTCATTCGTTGTTTCCTTCTATGCCATGGCCACGCCTTCGCGTGCCATATTCAAACCGTAGTAGTTGCCGACTTCTTTTCGGCTCATTGCATGCAGCAACTTAGCAAGCTGCTCATGGTTGTACACATCCACCGTTTGATTGGGTTGAATGCCAGTCCAAGAGCTCACTTGTTGGATATACAGCGATGTGTTGTTTTCGCTTGGCGGTGCAAACCGAGTGATCATGTCTTTCAAGGTTTTATAACCTTGACGGGAGTAACTGCGAAGAACTCGCGCACCGGCTCGGAAGCCAAAAACAGGATGAGTGAACTCTTCAAAGGCTGAATCCAGATCCAAAGCGTGCTCACCTTCCCATTGGGTCGAATCACCTTCTGATTCTCGAATGTTTAACGGATTATTGTTTCGAACGCCTCGCGGCAATTCCTCTCGTAGCTTCATATAGCTTAAAACTCCTAGCGCTATGACCGCGCCGATAATCAGACGTGTATCCATGCTTAATTCACTTGGGAACCTTTAATGGTTCCAGTTTGGGTAAAGACTGCTTTTGATTTACCATCAATGGCATAACCGGCTCGTCCTCCCGTGCCACCACCGCCTCTTTTGTCAATGTGAACAGAAACGATCTCTGCGGCTGTCTCGCTGTGATAGACCCCAGCTCCACCATTCGCGCCTTTGGCACCGAGTGAGCCACCTTTTCCGCCTGACCCACCCAAGGTACGAAAGACCGCCGATGAAGAAGGCTTCCAACCAGAAGGACTACCGGAACCATTGGACCCAGCGCCGCCAGTCCCCCCATTTCCCCCTTTGCCGCCATAGCTATTGCCTTCGAACGTCACAAAGTTCTGTTGAAATGGAGGGCCAATTGCCATAGTCGCTTTAAAGTGCGCGCCGCCTCCACCTCCCGCACCACCACCACCGCCAGCGATCGTACCGTGATTTTCTATGGTGACAGGGTTGGCAGACTCACGTATGCGAAGTGCCGTACCACCGGCAGCGCCGTTACCTCCTCGGGCACCATTCGCACCGCCACCACCACCATTACCACCTCGCCCACGAATAACCCCATGATTACGAATGATGATATTTTTCCCTGAATACGCGTTGCCTATGCTTAACGCTGGAACTCCGCTATCCGCTGCGGTAATTACCGCACCTTGAGCGACTTCGATAACGATGGTGTCTGCATCAGGAATGCCTATTTTCTGGTAGAGATTGAAAGTGGAGTGACTACCTGTGACCGTCACTTTGAACTCATCGACGAACGAGACTTTCCAAGCGCCGTTTTGCTTCACCAACACCTTTTTGACTTTTTGCCATACAGTCGAGAGCTTGATGTGAGGCTTAGCTACCTGCCAAGCACCGGTCTTTTTCAGTTTGCTTTTCATGGCTTAACTCGTCACAAAGTAAACATCACCATCCCGACCTACATCAGCACTCGGTTCTACCGTACCATCAAGGATATTTGGCCTCGCTTCGAGTGCTTGTTGCAGAGTTGTCACGGTTTGCTTGAGCTCGTTGACTTTGGTATTCACCGTACCCACGGCTTTCTCACTGGCTGCAACATTGGTTCGAGTACCGCTGATTTGGTTGCTAAGTGTTACTTGTTCAGGAAACTCAATCTTTACCGGTGGCGGGATAATTTGACTCATGCTGTTACCTCACTGACATACAACTGGCAGTTGTCGGGAATCAGCACTTCTAGCTCAGCTCCATTCGATAAGATAAAGCCACCATCAGGGGCTAGCTCAAAGCCACGTTCAGCAATGCCACCAAGCCAAATAGATGCTTGGTTGTTCGCCCCAGCTTTTAAGATGAGCTCTTTCCGCTTTGTGTTACCACTAATGATTCCGGTAGCCGTCATGGTTTCATGCGCGACATAACGCAAATTAGGCGCGGTCTGTTCAACTACATGAACCTTTTGTACTTCGGGAACACTCTGAGCGTTGAGCACTTCCACTTTCATCTGTTCAGGAAAGTTGCTTACCTCTGCTTTGACTTGCTGACTAGGTAGCAATTCAACTGGCTGACGTCCTTCAAAACGTACTTCAAGGTTTTCCGCTTCAAGGTCTGCTGCGACACTGATTTTTGAACCGTCTAGAGTGGGAAAAAACTTACCTTCAATACAGACCAACGAGATCTCGCTATCTACTCCCATATTGACCACTTCAATTGCCTCGTAGGTCAATCCACTCGGCAGTTGAATTTGGTCACCACGACGGAGCATGTAAACGTGTCCTGAAGGGCGGCAAGTGACTTGCACCAACTCGCCCTTGCCTAGATAAACATTGGTACCACCAACGCTGGCTTTCAGTTTGTCGTTCTTACGTAAAAACTTCTCAACGTACATTTACTTACCCTTGTTCATCGTCAGAACCAGAAACCCGATCACTACCAATGCCATGACCAGGTAGAGATATTTTTGGTTGGCCAGCACATCCGAAGCGCCGCCAGTGTTGTTGCTCTTCACTGTGGACTGAATACCTTCAAGCAACTTAAAGTTGTTTGATGCTTGTTGACCTTGGAGCCCAGCCAAAGTGTCCAGTGAGCGATTATTTTGCTCTCGAAGGCTTTCCAGCGCCGAGCGAGTAATGACCTCACTGTTATCAAACGCTTCATCGATCACGTGAGAATTGGTGTCTAATGCTTTGGTCGTTACGGCTTCATTTGATTTCAGCGCGTCACTCACTACATCGAGCGAGTTTCCTAATGAGTCAAATGCTTCATCGGCAATCCCATCCGCAAAGTCAAAACTCGCCTTGATCGCACCGCCATCAAGCACATTGTTGATATTGTGGTTATTGACCACACTTGATTGAGAACTTTTAGACCGACTCATTACCACCTCCTAGTCGGATTCGATATGCCCCTTCTAGCCCTTCTCCCAAAATGGGAGTGGGTTGATGGCCACGCCAAAAGCGTAAAATCGCCAGCTCATCGTCAGCAATGTGAAACCTCATCGAAGTAGCACCGGCACTTTTCGCAATGTCCAAAACGAGTGAGGCCCACTTCTTCACGCCTTTTCCGAGTGAGGCCATCCACACCAATTCTCGGCCTTCACTTCGAAGCACCACAAGTAACTCGTCAAACTTCCAAACTTCACCAAGAAGAGTTAGCTCATCAAGAATGCTTGGTGTAAATCCGGCTTCTTCAAATCGCTTTCGCAATTCAGGCGACCATGCCAGTCGAACCGGTATCACTTTCTCAGCCATAGGAATACCACCACTAATACCGCAGCAATCATCAGGTAAGTTGAAGTGCTTTCTGTACGTCCTTGGTTGTTGTTAAACACCACACGACTGCCACCGCCACCCCCTGAAAAGTCGCCATTGGCAGCACTTGATGTGCCGCCAGTAATTCCACCGCCGCCGGTACTTACTCCACCGCCAATACTTGGAATCATGACAACCACCCCTTACGCCAAGCCACGTATGCAGCCGCGATAAGCAACACAATCAAAAGGTAAGGTGGACGGCCATTTTCACCACCCGTGACCGCCTCCACCGTCTCCTTTGTCCACCAAGCGCCACCAATACCGCCAACAATCAGCGGAATAAAAATAGGCATCGCTCCCCCTTACTTCTTAAGCAGCAAAACAAGAATGATGAGTAAAGCCACCCCGCCAAACATCAACATTTGTTGCTTGCTTTGAGCCTGTTGTGCTTGAAGCGCAGCATTGCTTTGCGCGATTCGCGCTTGCTCTGACAGCGTTGCATTTTCGTTGGCGGCTTTTTGCGCTTCTGCTTGGGCGGTCTGACTATTAAAATAAGACGCTGCTCCACCAAAAAGATCCGAAGCCAACTCACTGGCGCCATCTGTAAAGCCATCCCACCAGTTCGATTGAGTGGCATTTTCTGGAACTGCCATGCTCACCCCCTAGTTAATTCGGTAGCTTTTCAATTTCGATGTAATCCATGAAAACATCGACCGTTCCAACCGTGCGCTTCTCGATCACCAACTTAAGGCTGGTATTGGCCACCGGTACAAACGACTGCTCATTTGCAAAACCACAGCTCACAAAGTCGAGCCACACCCCTTTTGTGGGCGCTTGCGTCTCACCGTAACGAGACTGAGCAAACTTGATGTCTTCCACATCCTGTTCCCAAATCGTTTCGTTATCACGGCGAATAGATAGGCGCGTAATGTCATCATTCTCTGTTTCAAGTAGCATCGAGCGCAGACGAATATTGGCACCAACCAATGGGAACTCATGACGCTGCTCACCGGTCTGGGTGTGATCAATCGACGTTTCCGTGTAGCGTTGCTGAAAGAAACGGTCGCTTTGATAGTCCACCACTCGGGCTTTGGCCACGAACTCAGGAAAATCCGGATCGCCCTCTTCCTTTTGCTTCACTTGAATCTTTAGAACCAGTAGCTCACCCGCTTGGTGAACGTACTCACCGCGACGAATACCGGCTAGAGTGCGCAGCGTTTCATCGGCGAAAGGAATAATCAGGCGAGTTTTCGTCGCACCATTGACACCCTTTGCCTGCACTGGCAGCGCTTTTTTGATGTCGCGCTTATGAAAGAACGCCGCATCAACACCGATAATCTCTTTGTTGTTTCGTTCTAATGAAACACGCCCTAGGCGCTCAAGAGGCAGATCAGTGGTAATTTCCAGTGACGCAAACGCGTTCAAGATGTTGATGTCTAGAATTGCCTGTTTGCCATAAGGCGAACCGGCACGAAACGGATCCAAGTCCATAGGACGCACATTAAATGCGCCTTTAACCGCTGCAATCAGAGCAGCTTGTTGGCTAGTGTTTAGAGCCATAGATGTCATCCTTCTAAATAGTGTTTCAATCGAGCTTGGCGCTTAGTCCAAACCAACCTTTTCAGCGACATCTTCAAGCGCATCCACATTAGTGAGCGCATACATAACGGCTAGCATGACCACCACGGTCACCATCACCACTTTCCATTGTGCTTTTGAAATACCAAACATGTTTTCAAACCCTTTACTTACAAAAACGTTAAACGCAATTTTGAACATATAAACCTCGCCATTACTGGCTTGCGTTATTCAAAGTAAAAGTAGAATTTGAAGGATGGAATCAGGAGTAACCTATAGGTTAAGTGGTTAACCTATAGGTTGAATGAGCGTTAAATCAGCGGTAATTGAGGGATAATTTAGTGCCGTTAGCACAGTGAAAAGCAGCGTGCTCAACGTTGCCAATGCCATCACGCACTAACATATATTCGGCAACAGGCTTACCTATAGTTTGCTTGTTCATTTTCGCAGACACCAAAGCAGCAATTTGGTGCATGTCTAAGCCTTTCTTATCTGCCAGCCATTTAGCATCAGACATTGAGTTAACGGCACCTACCCACCATGTTGAGGATTGCTCCGTCACTGTTTTGGGTACCTCCTGACCTCGTTGGAACACTGTGTGAACCACCAGCCCATATTGACGGCCTCCACGAAGCAATTCACCAGCTCGACCTTTGAGCTTGCCTGACGTTTCAACACAACTGGCCAACTCTTCAATCACAACGTGGAGCTTTGACGCTTTACCGTTACCCATGGCCCATACCACCGCGCTAAAAAACTCGAGTTCTTCGGCGGTTGCACCATCGGAAGGGATGTAAGCCAATTTGAACGATTTACCACTCTTTCGCGCCATCAATAATGACTTGACGAACACAGCACGCGATCCCGTTGAGTGGCACATTTGCCCTTGAAATTTGCGCCCTGCATAGTTTCGGTATGGGTCAAAGAAAACGGCTTGCGACCCCTTAGGCACCAACCCAAGAAATCGCACTGCTGAGGTTTTTCCCCCACCGGTACCCGCCACATAGATGACATGCTCAGCATCATGTGACGGATCAGAATTAACCGGATTAGGCAGTTTGAGAGGCGTGGGCTTCTTCATCCTGTGCCCTCCGTTTTTCGGCTTTCAACGTCTTCAAGTTCATGCGTGTGGTATAAATCAGACCGAGTACCGCAAGCGCCAACGTCGCCTCTTCAAGGTAATCCCCAAACCAACCTGAAACAGCCGTGCCATGCTTACAAAGAACCGGTACAGCCGCTTGAGTCACTTCTTCACGGCTTTGCTCGTCAAACTTGAAGTCCACACCTGAAAACATTGCCGTACCCTTTTCAACAACCATGAACATGACTTCTAGAAATGCTTGTAATGATGCTGTGTTGTCGACATCTACAGCGGTACTCAGTTCTCCGCTATGCTCCGAATGTGCTTGTTCTTCGTTTTCCAGTTGATGAATGACCGCATCAAAATTACCCCAATCATCAGCCATGTTCTCTACTTCCTGCTCAGGCGGTAACGACATCAGTCACCTCCTGATTTGGCGTATCAAGTCGCTTTTTCTTCACCATCGTACGAACCAACCACACAACAAAAAGCAACACTCCCAATAGGAGCAATACTCGCTGCATCAGGTTTTTTTTATCATGCGTCGGCATGCTAGCAACGGTTGAGTCAGTGCTTTCAACCTTATCGTTATTGGTTTGAGCCACCATTGACTCGCCAGTTAGCTCAACGCTTTCGCTAGTCACTTCTAATGCACTAGCTGTACTGACCGCTTCATCATGTTCAGCGTTGTGTAGCGTGGTTAAATCCGGTTGAGGCGTTTCCGTCATTGCTCCCTCAATGTAGTTGTTCACCGTCTTACTCATTGAGCTATTACCGCAGTTGGGACAGCGGTAATACTTCAATCCAAGGTTGCGAGCGTTTTTAGTGGGTTCACCTTCCGCCATTAAACGCCCCTCACCTACCTGATGCACCGTTGCTTCGGTATGACAAACCGGACAGGGGACGTAGCCCCGCACTGGATTTGGAAATTTGCTCATGCCACCACCTCAGCCTCTTCAATGCTTTTCAATTGGTTCAAGTCAGACGTCACCACAGCACGGTACTTCTTGCGCGCCACGTTGTTGAGCTTTACTAATTGCTCCAGCTGTTCAAAAAAGTTATCTGGTAAGCCAAGGGCGGACAGAGATAGCTTGCCTGTCATCATCATGGATGCAGCTTTCTTCATTAATCCGTTGGCACCTAAATTACGCAGTGCTTCCACTTGGCCACTGATATTACCCTCAAGGCGGTCTGCCGCATCCAAAGCGGCGAGATCACGTTGGCACTCTTCGATACTTAGACGTTTTGTTTCTGTCATGGTCTTTTCCTTACGTTGTAATGAGTCGCCCTTGTCGTAGGCGAAGGGATAAATCTTTGTCTATCGGGACACGCTGCCCCGCGAGAAGGGGATAAATTAGGCATTGCACTCCCTCAATGCTCCATCCGGTCACACGTTGAAGGGCTTCAACTAGTGGGGAGTTACAGTTATTTTCAGTGCTCCAAGGTGCGGCGCTCCGCGCCTCTTGAAGACGCTTCACGTCTTTCTTTTTCACGATAGAGAACTGATCGCTAGCAGTTTCGATAAGATGACCAAGCCATGAAAAACCGATCACCTTCTTGGTCGTTTCACCGTATTGGTTTTGCTTCGATTGATATTCGACTTTTGCCCCATGAGCGAGTTGACAGAAAAGCGACCACTTGGACGAATCCGCAGCTTGGCGAAGTTCTTCTAGCTTTGGGTCTATGGTTGTCTGATCCGGTTTTGCTCTGCGTAAATTGCGCCAAAGCGATACAGGCTGACCACCAAACTGTTGAAACTGACGAATGCGATGCGTCGACGCCCATGCTCGCGCTCGATAGGCATACTCTTCTGCTTCACTTTCAGGCATGTGATTGCCATTGATATTCTTAGATACGTATTTAGCGATGTAGGCAGTAGCGCCGCCTTTAGTTGGATCGGCTTCTTTGACATCGAAACGAGGTGACACATCTTTGCCTAGCTCATTGCGGTCTTCGGCAATCGCGCACCCTTTAAGAATTTCGACAATGGTGCTTTTGTCTTCATGCGCACAAAACAGAAAATAGTGCGCATGACTGGTCGCATCTTTGTGCGGCTCGGCCACTCGAAATCCAAAATAATGAATGTCTTCCTTTGCGAGTAACGCTCGACCTAAAGCCCATTGATTCATGAGCACTTGGTGACCTTCTTTGACACTCGCTCCATTCCACTTTTTAGAGATTCGGTGGTACTTACTTGGTAGAGTCCAAGTAATGAAAAGTGCTGTATATCCCAAGTCCTGAGCAAGCTCTTCAAAGCCCCTTGAACGCACCATCATTTCAATACGGCGATTTTCAGGGTTGGCAGTAGTGCGCTTGACCACCTCAGCCAGATCAAAAGCTTCACCAGTCTCGTTATTCATCACTGCCATCGAGTCAGTAAACTGCTTAGCGTCTCGCTGCTTTTGCTTCCAGTTGGAAAACGACAACGCACTCACAACGGGTGACTGGTGCTTTCCTTCCCCAACACGCTCAAGTGCGATTTGTGCATACTCAATGTATTGAGCTCGTAAATGGAGTAAACGCGCCTCAATCCATGACTCTGACTGCATCTTTAAGATGGCTACTTGTAAGTCTTGCTCTAACTCTTCTGGCTTATCTGCACGTTTGTCCAGATTGACACATGGCGGGTTAATGTAGATTTGCTTGATTACTTGAACTTGTTGAGTAAAGACGTGCTCAAGGGCTTCCAAAAACGACCCAAATCGCTCTGATAAGCCCTCCTCCATAACAAACTCCGCGCACTTATCCGAGTACTCCTTGGCTAATGCTTCGACGGCTTCATCGCGCATTAGAATGTCGTGACTCAACGCCTTGTTTTTCGCTCGGGCACGGCAATCTACAAACGGATACTTATCTTCGATGAAGTGGGCGCGTTTTAGACCAAACTTAACTGCTTCTTCCGCAGATTTAATCAGGTTTTCTCGTGTGGCATTACTGCGCTTCTTTCGATGCACAATTTTACGCTTTACATCGTTGCGCACTATCTGAGGTAGACGAGGAAAAAAGCGCTTGGTAAACGCAGAGTAGCGAGGGATCTCCCCCGCTTCACTCTTATCGTTCATCGTCTTTAAAGCTTGATTAAGTTCGGCTTGGTTGAGCATGCTGCATGGCCTTTCGTTTTAAGCAATTGGCTTGCTGACTGATCAAAGTCTTTTGGCGCTCGGATTTAGCGCTTCGGTATTTACTGCGCTTGATCATGAGCTTTAGTTCTAGAGGTGGAGGAACCGCCATGATTCCTCCTTAAGCGTTAACGCTGAGCCAATCGCTTTTGGCTTCCTTGTGTCGCGCATCAATGTACGCCGCTAAATCCTCAACTTTGATTAGTGAAGGGCTACGTTCTGAATCTCGGAGCTTGAAGGTAGGAACAGGAAAGTCACATGCCTTAGCACGTTGCTCTGCTGTTTTGGGAGTGATACCAAAGAACTCTTGGCAAACTTGCTTAAGTTCAACTGTGGGGCTTTCGAAACGAGCTAAAAGTGCAAATGTTGTATTCATGGGTCACCTATGCGATTCTGAACAACTAAAAGAGGTTCAAGTGTGGTTCAATTCATTCCGACCCACTATAGAACCACTTTAATTCATTTGCAACACCACTGACCCACTTTGAACCACAGGTGACCCATCATGACTGATGTGAACGATAGAATTGAAGAATTAAAGAAGCTAACAAAAACTAGCAAAAACACTGAGTTAGCTAAGGTTCTCGGAATCTCCCCCTCTACTATTCAAACTTGGAAAAAAAGAGAGAAAGTTCCCGATGACATTTTCTTGAAGGCTAAAGAGATCTCAGAGAATGGTGCTGTACTACCTCGCGGCTATTTAGAGCTCAAATTCTTCGATATTGAAGTAAGTGCTGGGCATGGCGCTCTAGTTGAAAAAGAAGAAGAGTCACAAGCTATGGTTTTCAGCGAGAGGTTCATTCGCCAAGAACTTGGATACAACCCAAACAACATATTCTTGATGCCCGTTCGTGGCGATAGCATGACACCTACTTTGAAGAATCAAAGTATTGTGATGGTAAATAGGGTAGATGGATTCTCGACAGATGGGATCTATGTCTTTCGCTATGATGGCCGCTTGATGGTTAAGCGACTTCAGTTCCTACCAAATGGAATCAAGGTAGTGAGTGACAATCCATCATACGAGCCTTGGGAACTAAGCAAAGAAGACGTTCAAAGCGCAGACTTTGAAATCATTGGCGAGGTAGTTTGGTCAGGTCAGAGAATTTAGGAGAGTTTAAAGTTGGCTATAAAATACTCCCCGAAAGTCGGACAAATTCTAATGTGCGACTTTCACGGCTTTAGGGAGCCTGAGATGGTAAAAACAAGACCAGTATTAGTGATCGCTACAAGACCAAACGGTCATAAGCTAGCAACGGTTGTCGCTTTGAGTAGTACACCACCTGAAAAAGCACAGGGTTACCATATGACTTTGGAAAACAATCAGTTGCCTAGACACAAATTTTTTAAGGATAAAACTTGGGTAAAGGGAGACATGATTTATACGTTGAGCTTTGACAGACTCAGTTATGTTGCGACAGGTTCAGAAAATGGAAAGCGCATATATTTTCAGAATAGATTGAGCAGAGAAGTGATGAAAAATGTTTACTCATGCGTGCTGACAGGTATGAACCTAAATGGCCTATGTCAGCATCTATAGTGCTTACAGTTACCTTTAATTACGCTTAATAACCTTTTCTGCGCCTTTTAGACACAAATATTATTTGCATTTGGCACATATCAGCCATACTATCACCTTGTCACAGCTTCTTTGAGTCTTACTCAAAACGGAGCACTAAGACTGCATCTCGGATGTAGCCAGCCCACAACCAAGCGATGACAAGCTTACGTGGCGCTGCTGTACAACCCTCGCTTTTAGCGGGGGTTTTGTCTTTCTCAGGGATTAAAATTCAATCTCTCTTATCAAAACATCCCGCATTTCAGCTAAACTCTGTGCTACCGAGAATAACTAAAATACTAACGGGGCTCCCTATAGTCCCCCTTAATAAACCTAACTAACTGATAGTAAATATTAATCAACCCAATCGAGCATGGGTGCAATAGAGAATCGAGAGCTTGGAAAAACCCCGTTGTGAGTCGGTTTTTTCTCTTCGTTAGTGTCTAACATTGAACTCGCCTTTGTTTGCATCTTCTCACCCTATCAGCGCCCAACTCGCTGCCTCAAAGCTGCTTTGGGGCGCTATTGTGCCAAAAGCAGTCAGTGCTCGAATCGTGGTTTCATTAAAAAGAGCGCAGATTCTACATCAAGTTATCGCTGTGCCCAAGCATGGCGAGACACCACACAGACCTTAGAAATCTAAATCATTGATCTTGCGATATTGAACCTGTGTTTTCACACCATGCCAAGCAGTGGGGCATTTAACTCTCCCCACTCTACTGGGTCACTATGACGCTCGAGCGATTTCAAAACGGCCTGTCAGTTGATCGAGACGCTTCAGTGCATTTTGCATTAAGGCTGTTCGACGCGCGAGCTGTTGAGAAGAGATAATCAATTGTTCGGAGGTCACTTGAGCTTGATCGACCGTTTTACTGTGTTGAACACTGTTTTCAGCAATACCGTTAATAATGCGAAACAGTTCGGTAACTCGGTTCTGGAGAACCTCATTGCCATCCGTTCCATTGACCATGATGGCGTTGCTTTCGACGTTATCAATACCTTGCTGCATAAAGTTAACGGCTGTCTTTGATTGTGAACGAAGCTTTTGCAGCATGGTGCCGATATTGTTCGCTGCTTGAGAGGTTTTGTCTGCTAACGTACGAACTTCATCTGCAACCACGGCAAACCCACGTCCGTGCTCACCGGCTCTCGCGGCTTCAATCGCCGCATTTAATGCCAGCAAATTCGTCTGTGCCGTGATTTCAGAGATGATGTCGACAATGTCGGTGATCTTTTCCATTTCAGCGTTCACATCATTGACACTCTGAGCTGACGCTTCAACGATTTCTTTGATACCGTTGGCGGACTCAACCGCACGTTGATACTCCAGCGCCGCATGTTCAATTGTGCTTTGCATCGCTTTATCCATTTCTGTTGCAGAAAGGTTCGCACACTCGATGTCAGTTTGCTGGCCTTTACTAAGCACTATCATATCTTCAATGGAAGCACAGGTGTCTTGGCTAGCGGTGGTGAGCACTTGGCTGCGACGCAACAAAGAGGCGGACACTTGATTTACCTCTTTGCTTGCAAAGACCAACTCCGTGACCACGCCCTCTAAGTTATCGATAAAGCTATTGGTCCAGCGGCCAAGCCCGCCAATTTCATCAGGCTTCAAATGCTCCGTTTCAAGGCGCTGAGTCAAATTGCCATCCCCCTCTGCAAGGGTACGAATCACATTCGTCATTTCCTCAACACGTCGAGACAGTGGACGTGCACAGAGAGCGTGAAAAGAAAACGTCACCGCCATACAAACCAGTGCCGTCAACAGCCAGACAAACACTTGCGAAAGTTGAAAGTAGTGCGCAGCGAAAGACGGAAGCAATACAGAGGCCAAAACCCCGAACGCAAAATGTCGAGTTTGAGTTAAAGACAAACTTCGGTGTCGATAGACTTCTTCTAAGTCCGACTCACACATCATCCCCCAACGGTCCGGTGAACCGGGCAACTGAAACGTAACCCCTTTACCAATAACGGGAATGTGACGGTAGTCAGAGTAGCCTGGGTATTCAATATAGAGATTTTGCCCGTGACGAATGGTTTCTCTGACGCCAGGGTGTAACTCTTTCGTTGCCGGGTCTGTGAACAGAATTTCAAACTCAGTGTGATGGCGAACTTTCACCACACCGAACTCAGTGGTGATCCCTTGTTTTAAATTCTCTCCATGAGAAAAGGTATTGTCTTCAAAACGTGAGCGCGATAATGCCGTTCCCGGCAGAATACTTGGATCATGCTTGGCTTCAACCATAAACAGGTAGTTGTCACCAGATTCACTGTAGATGTGCCCTGCTTCGCGTTGAATAATGTCACCAATCACATCGTTGGGAATTCGACCGCAAAGGCATGCTTGCTCCTCACCGGGCTTACCCAACGGTTGATAGAACATCAATGTCACCGCATCATGAAATGTGGAACTTGAAGGGCCAACAGCCAGTGTGCGCTCATCCACATAAGGGCCTAGCAAGTATGGCGCCTTTAGACCCGATGCTAGCGCCACATCATCGACGATATGACTGCCGATATGATTCTTATGACTGGAGTGAGTGGTCATGCCCTGACTATCGACAATAAACAATTCTGAGAAGTCTTTTCCCCTCTGAGTCAGTTCCTCTAATGTCGTATTACGCTCATTGATAGGTTTACTTGAAAGGTAGAGCGCGGCATTGGTCAAAAAGGCCCATTGATTGTTCGCCCAATCCTGAAGCAAGTTCACTCGTGTGTGTGCGATATTCTCAAACGTTTGTTCGAGCTCATTTTTTCTATGGCGATTTAAATAGCACGCCTTTTTCATGGCAAGCTTACCTGTACTACCAAGCCACGGTAGCCAACGTTGTTCACTCTGAGTTAGGTTCATCCTTGTCCCTTATTATTATCTTATCGTATACAATCAAAACGGCTTCGAGTGATGCAAGTTTCACACCCGCCTCAACAAAGAAATAACCATTTGATTTTAAATAACAAAAAACAAGACCTCACCAAAAAAGCACAACAACTTGCACTAAAACCAAGCACTTAAAAAACAAAGCACTTACTTGGTGCAAATGACATTAACTCGGATGAACAAGGTAAAAGTAGAGAAGAAGTAATCGTAGCGAGGTGAAGGAGTGAACGCGCTGATGGCGATTCGTCCCGTGAAGGATACAGTAGCTCAACCTCTCACGTCTTGAGCAGAGCGCTACGATGAAGAGGTTGGAAGCAATTTGACGTTGACGCGCCGATTATTGATTGGCGTTAAGAAAGCGCTCGGCGCTGGCGAACAGTGCGTCACATTTCTTTTTCTGTTTGGCGTGTTCTGCGTCGCCTTCACTCATGGCGTCCAAGAGCTCTTTCTGTTTGTTGTATTCACCCACCATGAGAGAAAACTTATCTTCAAAGTCACTCTTACGCATTTTCTTGCCTGATTTTCTTGCAGGTCTTGCTGGTTTTCTCATTGTTTTCTCTCCAATTTAGAGTTCAATTCGTTCTTTCTGATCACGTTCTAAAAGAATGTCTTCAATTCTCTTGCGAATTTGATGGATGTTTTGGGGCTGGTCTTCTTGTTTCGTTGAAGCCTCTTCTGCAGGCTTACGAGGTTTTGCGTTCTTCTTCAATGCTTAATCCTTATCCGATTCGATATGGAAAGAGCCTAAAACCACACCGTCAGAATTTTGAAATTGACCAGACTCACTCACTTCACAAAATGAAAAATGTAAATCTAAATCGTCGGTGTTTAACTGAGGCAGCACGTGCCGCTTGAGAACGTCGCTATTGAGCTGGTGAAGGGAGGCAGACCAAGATGTCGACCTAGAGTAAAGGTGATAGTGTATTTTGAACAATGGCACTTTGCCCTTTAGGTAATTTTTGTTCGCGAAGAACATAATACCAATATGTTTTTCGGTTAGATTTTCTAGTCATTGAACTCCTTGATAAGCAATGAAAACAAAAAGACCTCGCCATCTGAATGAGACAGCGAGATCTCTTAAGTACAATTACAGTACAGTTACGTCCGCAGCTTGTGGGCCTTTGCCACCTTGCTCAACGTTGAACGCCACTTTTTGGCCTTCTGCGAGAGTTTTAAAACCATCGCTAACAATAGAACGGAAGTGAACGAAAAGATCCGCGCCACCGTTGTCTGGAGTGATGAAGCCAAAACCTTTAGTTTCGTTAAACCATTTTACTGAACCAGTTGTCTTATTAGACATAAATACCTCGATACATTGATACATTAATGAAGAAAATAGAAGCTACTAAGGAAAGCATGTAGAAAAAGGTATCGCAGGATAAGTATGACGACTGAATCGAAATGAAACTGTGAAGATCTTGAACTAGATATTACATTAATAGCCCGCTTTTTGAGCTGACGACACTATACACCTTGTAAAAATAATAGATAGTGATTTCTCACATTTTTATTTTCAACTCGCTTTTTCGTCAGCCCGCCCTGTCTTGGCGCAGCTCTGTGCTGGCTCGAACACAATTTCGCCCTGCCGCTTTTGCCTCGTACAAGGCTTGGTCAGCGCGTTTAAGTAAACTTTCAGGTGTGAGATCGAAAGCGCTAGGTGCCACCGCCCCTATACTGACGGTGATCGACATCCGAGTGCCATCATACTCATACGGGTATTGTGCGAGCGTGGCTCGAAGCGACTCAAACACCGACATCGCAGATTCCAGTTCTGACTGACGAACAATAAGCGCAAACTCTTCACCGCCAATGCGCGAGACATGCCCTAACCCTTTCATTTGCTGCATGGTGAGCGTCACCACTTGCTTTAAGACCTGATCCCCCGCTAAATGGCCATAGCGATCATTGAGCGGTTTAAAATGGTCAATATCCATCAAGCCAAGTACAAAGCCTTGGTGTTGTTCATGAAAATCCGACAAGGTTTGTTGAATCTTGGCTGAAAATACCCGGCGATTGGCAGCGCCAGTGAGCTCATCCGTCGTGGCCAGTTGGTTTAGCGCCATCACTTGCTGATGCAGTTGGATATTGAAGCTGACCCAATTGGCAATACATTGCAAAGTAATAGCTTGCTCTTCAGTAAAGTAGTGACTTTGATCGTGGCCAATATTAAGAGTACCCAAACATTGGTCACCACACACGAGAGGGGCATCCATACAGGTCTTTAGCCCAGAATCCCGCAGCATGACGCAATCTAACTCCTCAGAGGTGGCAAGATCGTCACAAATGAGCAGTGTACGTGTTGAGAAGGCTCGGCCGACGAGCGTTTGCGCAATAGGGAGATGGGAATCGAGTGGAATGGCTTTATTGCCACTGATCGAGTAGACCTTGAGCGTATCTCCGCCTTCCTTAAGCGTAATGCTGGCTCTTTGGGAGGCAAACATCTGCGACATCCATTGGGAGACGGTATCGAGCACCGCTTGCAGTGAGGTTGACACCGACAACGCCTGTATAAAAGCCGCAGGCAGTGTCACATGATGGCCTCGTTCTAATTCGGCAAGCTTCGAAAGACCATAGGCTCTTTCTGACCGCATAGCTCCCCCTAATGGTGCATTGTCGTTATTATAATTTTTGATGATTGACCCATTAAACATTAACCCTATTTCTGACAGATGCAAGCAACAAACACAAAGGGCACGCGTTATTGGTATCGTTTTCCCTGTAGATAAGGTAACTTATGCGCAAGTGTCAAAATGATGCTCTGTGTCCGGTGAGGGTAAATAACGCACTGACACACTTATCAGAAAATGCCTTACGCGCGACGCTAAAGTTGCGGAAATGGTATATTATTAAACATGTCCAATGGTTATGGTGAGAAATTTGGACCCACAGCTAGTCACACAAATTGAAGAAATCTGTGTCGCGAGAGGCGTACGGCTGACCCCTCAAAGAAAACGAGTCTTTGAGTTGATTTGTGCCAGCCCGAAAGCGTCCAGCGCGTATGAACTTTTAGAGGAGCTGAAACTCAGTGAACCGCAGGCTAAGCCGCCAACCGTTTATCGAGCACTCGATTTTCTGTTAGAGCAAGGTTTCATTCACCGAGTCGAGTCGACCAACAGTTTCATACAGTGCTGCTCTTGTAACGCACACAAGCACTTTTCTCATCTACTGATCTGTGACAAGTGTGGAAATGTCATTGAATTACAAGATGATAGTTTGATAGCCTTACTGGCAGACAACGCGGAAAGGCACGGTTTCAGACTCACAAACCACGTGATTGAATCACATGGGACTTGTCAGTCGTGCAGCGCTGACAAGGTGCAATAAGTCGCACAGTAAAATAAGTTTCACAGTACATTAAGTTTCAAAGTCCATTAATGAATAGAAGAAGATTATGCGCGCTGAATTTGTAAACCCGTTTTTAGCTTCACTGATGAATGTGTTGAAGACCATGGCATCACTGGAGCTAAAACCGCAAAAACCTCGTGTGAAAAAGGATGAGATCGCTCGCGGTGATATCTCTGGTTTGATTGGTATGGTTGGCCAGCAAACGCGTGGCTCGATGTCTATTACCTTTGATGAAAACTTGGCGCTGGAAATCATGCAAAACATGTTGGGTGAACGCCCGAATGGTTTGAATGATGAAGTCACCGATATGGTGGGCGAAATCACCAACATGGTCACTGGCGGTGCAAAACGCATCTTGGCAGAAAGTGGCTTTGATTTTGATATGGCGACACCTGTCGTGGTGTCAGGGAAAGGCCATACGATTCGCCACAAATGCGAAGGCTCGATCATCATCATGCCGTTCACCTCACAATGGGGCAACGCCTTTATCGAAATCTGTTTCGAATAAGCACAGCGCATCCCTCACGGCGTATCACAATGGCGCACATGAATGGCACACATGCGTGTTAAGCCTTGATGCTAAAACACGGGTGATAAAAAAGCTTCCGACATGGAAGCTTTTTTGGTTAAGCGATGATCTGCCGCTCTTTTAATGTCTCAAGACACATTGCCACCAGCTCATCGATGCTCTTTTCACCCGCAGGTAAATCGATTTCTGGGTTAAGCGGTGCTTGATACTCAGAATCAATACCGGTGAAGTTTGGGATCTCCCCTGCTCTTGCCTTTTTGTACAGCCCTTTTGGATCGCGCTGCTCACAGACATCGAGCGATGCGTTGACAAACACTTCCAAAAACTCGCCCTCAGGCAGCAGTTCACGCACCAGCTGACGCTCGGTTCGATGCGGTGAGATAAACGCAGACAGGACAATCAAACCGGCATCGGCCATCAATTTCGCCAGCTCACCGATGCGGCGAATATTCTCGCGTCGGTCTTGCTCTGAAAATCCTAAATCACTGCACAGGCCATGACGAACATTGTCGCCATCAAGCAAATAGGTGTGGTAACCCAGCTGCGCCAACTTGGTTTCAAGCGCGCCAGCCACGGTCGACTTTCCCGCTCCAGATAGCCCGGTAAACCAGAGTACCGCAGGGCGCTGATTTTTAAGTTTGGCACGCTGCGCTTTATCAACGGCGTGTGAGTGCCAAACGATGTTTTCGTCTTTTTCGCGGGTTTGTGTGGTCATAGTCAGTCCTTGTCAATCATTCCACTCTGCGAGCGAGGCAAAGCGGAGAAATAGCTGCATCAGAAGGGAAAAAAGATCGGGATAAGCCCAAGCACCAGTATCGAATAGACGATAGAGAGTGGAATTCCTACTTTGACATAATCCAGTAATGTGTAGTTGCCAACGCTATACACCAATAGATTGGTTTGATAGCCATACGGCGAAATAAAGCTCGCACTCGCGCCAAACAGCACGGCCATGATAAACGGCATCGGGTCTACCCCATAGCCCAACGCCATACTGTAGCCAATCGGGAACGCCAAGGCCGCGGCGGCATTGTTGGTCACCAGCTCTGTCAAAATCAGGGTTAAGAAGTAGGTCGCGACCAGTGCGCCAAAGACGCCCCAACCGTTAAATGCCTCGATAAACATCTGCCCTAAGTTTTCCGACAGGCCCGTCGAAAGCATCAATTGGGCAATCGACAGCGCCGAGCCGACAATGACAACGATATCGATAGGAAAACGGCGCCTCAGTTCGTTGATGTGGACAATGCCCGTCATCAAAGTCGCCAGCAAAAATACGCACAGCCCCTTAATGAGCGGCAGGACCTCCATCAGGGCGAGCCCAATCACCAGAGCAAAGCCCAGCAGCACCAAGGCGGATTTGTTGCCATCGAGGCGAGCACTCGAATCGAGATCATTCATCACCACAAACTCTTTGCGGTGAGCTTGCCTTTCTTGCTCAAAACGTTTCCCAGGCACCAATACTAAGGTATCACCCGCATTCAGCACTATGTTACCCAAGCCGCCTTCCAAACGCTCATGGCCACGACGAATCGCCACCACCACCGCATCAAAGCGATCGCGGAAGTGACTCGATTTTAACGTCTTGTTGCAAAAGCTCGCCGAAGAGCTCACCACCACTTCCACGTAGTTTTGCCCGTTGATGTGGTGCTGACCAAACAGCGTTAAGCCTTGGATCTCTTGCAAGGTCGCGACGCTTTCTATATCGCCACAAAAGAGCAAGCGGTCTCTGGCCTGCAAGACAAAATCAGGGTCCACCGATGGCATGGTTTGCCCATCACGGATCACTTCGGCCAAAAAGAGTTTACGCAGCGCACGCAAATTGTTCTCACTGATACTGCGCCCAACCAGCGGCGAGCCAGGCTCAACCCGCGCTTCTAAAAAGTACGGTAAGTCGTCTTGGCTGTGATCATCATAGTTTGGCAACAGATAACTCAGAGGGATCAAGATAAGCAGCCCGCCAACCAAGACTGATAAACCAATCAAAGTCGGGGTAAAAAAGCCCAAACTTGGCAATCCAGCGTTTTCAACAAAGCTGCTGATGATCAAATTGGTCGAGGTACCAATAAGGGTTAACGTACCGCCTAAGATGGCGGTATACGAGAGAGGGATCAATAACTTCGACGGGGCGTGTTGCTGGTTGCGCTTAATGGCGCCAATCAGCGATACCACCACCGCCGTATTATTAGTAAACGAAGAGAGCAGCGCCGTGGAGATACCCAACTTCGCCACGACGGTGCCTAATTTGCCCGTCGACAAAGAGCGGCTCACCCAGCTGATCAGACGCGTTTTTTCTAGCGCGCACGATGCCAAGATGAGCAGCACCAGCGTCACCAATGAGGCATTGGTGAAGTTAGAGGCGATCTCACTGACGTCAATCAAGCCGGCAATGAAGGCAATAAACGCTGCGCTGGCAAACAGATAGCTCGGTTTAACTCGTGTGCTGACTAAACAGGTCACAACCCCGACCAACAACGCCAGCACCACTCCTTGCTGCCACATTTCGCCTCTCCCTACTCGCTTACCTTGGCTTACTTCTGGCCAAGCAGTTGGCTGAGATCAGCCGCACCCCAATGAGGGAAGTGCTTACGAATCAGTGCATTGAGCTCAACTTCAAACTCAGAGAACTGACCTTCACCACGCGCAACCTGCGACAAGCTTTCGCGAATCAATCCCGCGCCGACTGTCACATTGGTTAAGCGATCAATCACGATAAAACCGCCGGTGTCTTGGCAAGCGAGGTATTTGTCCAGTGCGACCGACTCGTTCAAGGTCCATTCGCACAAACCGATCCCGTTTAACGGTAACTCGTCAGCACTGTGGCTCGAGAGGTTGTTGATATCGTACTGGTGACGAATCGTTTGCACCTGACCTACCGTTTTCTTACCCGCGATCTTGATGTCGTAATCACGTCCCGGTTTAAGCGGCTGCTCGGTCATCCATACCACATCGGCCAGCAGGTGGTTACTCGACTCCACAGAAGAGGACTCCAGTACGAGCAGATCGCCGCGGCTAATGTCGATTTCATCTTCCAGCGTCAACGTCACCGCAAGTCCGGCTTGCGCCTTCTCCAAATCGCCATCAAAGGTCACAATACGCGCCACCGTTGAGGTTTTGCCTGATGGCAACGCTTTAATTTTGTCACCTACGCTGACACTGCCAGAGGCAATCGTGCCGGCAAAGCCACGGAAATCGAGGTTCGGGCGGTTAACGTATTGCACAGGGAAGCGGAAATCGCCCACTTCTTTTTCGCTGTCTACATCGACAGACTCCAAAAGCTCAAGCAGTGATGGGCCTTTGAACCAGCTCATGTTGGCACTGGGCTCAACCACGTTATCGCCTTCGAGCGCTGACAGCGGGATGATCTGAATGTCCGTCTCACCTTGCAGGTTCTTGGAAAACTCAAGGTATTGCTCACGAATCTCTTCAAAGCGCTGCTGTGAGTAATCGACCAAGTCCATCTTGTTAACCGCCACCACAAAGTGCTTAAGACCAAGCAAATTAGAGATGAAGGAGTGACGACGCGTTTGATCCAAGACGCCCTTACGCGCATCGATCAAGATCACCGCCAGATCACAGGTTGACGCACCGGTCGCCATGTTACGCGTGTATTGCTCATGCCCCGGTGTATCCGCAATGATGAATTTGCGTTTTTGGGTAGAGAAATAACGGTAGGCCACATCAATGGTGATGCCCTGTTCACGTTCCGCTTGCAGACCATCGACCAACAGCGCCAAGTCTGGGCGCTCTCCGGTGGTGCCGACACGCTGAGAATCAGAGTGGACCGCCGCCAACTGATCTTCATAAATTTGTTTTGAGTCATGCAGCAAGCGACCGATCAAGGTACTCTTGCCGTCATCAACTGAGCCACACGTTAAGAATCTAAGTAGTGACTTGTATTGGTGCTGTTTTAGGTATCCCTCGATACCAAGCTCTGCGAGCTCCGCTACGACTGCGCTGTTCATTTTCTTTCCTTAGATCCTACTTAGAAGTAACCTTGACGTTTTTTGAGCTCCATCGATCCTGACTGATCGTGGTCGATCGCTCGACCTTGGCGCTCACTCGACGTCGCCACTAACATCTCTTCGATAATACCGGTCAACGTGTTGGCGGTGGACTCAATCGCCCCAGTCAGTGGGTAACAACCCAAGGTACGAAAACGCACGCTTTTCTCTTCCACCACTTCACCCGGTTGCAGCTTCATGCGCTCGTCATCGACCATGATCAACATGCCATCACGCTCAACAACAGGACGCGTATCCGCCAAGTACAAAGGCACAATCTCGATGTTCTCTAAGTAGATGTATTGCCAGATGTCGAGCTCAGTCCAGTTCGACAGTGGGAACACACGAATACTTTCGCCTTTGTTGATTTGACCGTTATAGGTGCGCCATAGCTCTGGACGCTGGTTTTTCGGGTCCCAGGTGTGGTTTTTATCTCGAAATGAGTAGACGCGCTCTTTCGCTCGAGACTTCTCTTCGTCACGGCGGGCACCGCCAAAGGCAGCGTCAAAGCCGTATTTGTTCAGCGCCTGCTTTAACCCTTGGGTTTTCATGATGTCCGTGTGTTTCGAAGAGCCATGATCGAATGGGTTGATGCCCATCGCCAGACCTTCTGGGTTCTTATGGACCAAAAGCTCAAAGCCATACTTCTTCGCGGTTCTATCGCGAAATTCGATCATTTCTCTAAACTTCCAGTCGGTATCGACGTGCAGCAATGGAAATGGGATCTTGCCTGGGTAAAACGCTTTACGCGCAAGATGCAGCATTACTGAGGAGTCTTTACCGATGGAGTACATCATCACAGGGTTATCAAACTCAGCGGCAACTTCGCGGATGATATGAATACTCTCCGCTTCCAGTTGCTTGAGGTGAGTTAAACGTTCTTGGTCCATGTTGGTGCTTCCTTTACGGCTCGCGTTGAGCTTCTGACTATTAAATTCAGGGTGATGTGCAAAAATTAAGCGCTATGCGCTCTGGCGGCCAAGTTGGCTTATGGGCGCCTCGGTTTGCTCGCGGGCAAACCAATCGAGCTTTTCGGACAACGCCACCACTTCACCGATCACAATCAATGACGGGGACTCGGCGCTTTTGGCCAATTCACTCAAATCGCTCAATTGACCTTTCAGTACGCGTTGGGCTTGCTGCGTACCACGCTCGATAATGGCAATTGGCGTGTGCGCGGCGCGGCCATGCGTAATCAACTGGCTTTGGATGTAATCGGACTTCATCAGCCCCATATAGATGACTAGCGTTTGATTGCCACGCGCCAATGTCGACCAATCCATCTCATCACGTTCGGCTTTGAGATGACCGGTAATAAACATCGCCGACTGAGCGTAATCTCGGTGCGTCAATGGAATGCCTGCGTAGGCCGTCGCGCCAGCAGCAGCGGTGATCCCTGGTACCACATGAAAGGCGATACCCGCGTCAGCCAACACTTCGAGCTCCTCTCCGCCGCGACCAAAAATAAACGGATCGCCACCTTTAATGCGCACGACTTTGTGCCCTTGCTGAGCAAAATCGACCAACAGTTGATTGGTTTTCTCTTGCGGTACGCTGTGGTGACCCGCACGTTTGCCGACGCAGACCAAAATGGTGTCGCTTGGCACCAGTGCCATGATCTCGTCTGACACCAAGTAGTCATACAGCACCACATCGGCCTGCTGTAAAAAGCGCAACGCTTTAAGCGTCAGCAACTCCACATCGCCTGGCCCTGCGCCAACCAATGCCACTTCACCGGCTTTCAAACCACTGCGGCCCATTGCGTGCAACGGCGGTAGGTTGCGCTCGACTTGGGGCTGGCGAAGTGGAAAGGGAGAGACAGTTTCCTTGTGCGCCATAACGTCATCCTTTTGCTAATCTATGGATGGCATTATGGCGCTGCGAACATATTACCTGAAATTCTAAAATTTCATTTTTTATACCAATTGCTGATAAGAGACGACTCTTGTGACACCGAATCGAGGCAAAAAGTGAGAGTTGAGCACCACAACCCGTTGATACCAACGGTTAAGATCACGTTTTCCTGATGAATGAAATTCTTGTTTCATACAACTTTGTTACATTATGCAGTACTGTTGACCCCCCCTCATCGGAGCAAAAAATGAACGTAGCAGTGAAACCTCTCTCTCTGGCCGTCCTCAGCGGGATGCTGGTTATGGCCAGCCCAGCGATGGCAGAAACCATCAAACTTCGCATTATCGAGACCACCGACATCCACACCAACGTGATGGATTACGACTACTACAAAGACAAACCGTCACAAAAGATTGGTTTGACTCGCGCCGCAACCTTAGTCAAAGCCGCGCGCAGTGAAGTCGAAAACAGCGTCTTGGTTGATAACGGTGATTTGATTCAAGGCAGCCCAATGGGTGACTACATGGCGGCCAAAGGCATTGAGAAGGGCGAAGTTCACCCTGTTTACAAGGCAATGAATCAGCTTGGCTACGATGTGGGTAACATCGGTAACCACGAGTTCAACTACGGCTTAGAGTTTCTGGCAAAATCGCTGGAAGGTGCCGAGTTCCCTTATGTCAGCGCAAACGTTTTTGACCAAAAAACCGGTGAGCACTACTTCAAACCTTATCTGATAAAGTCGCACATGTTTAAAGATGTCGATGGTGTCGAACACGAAATCAAAGTCGGCTACATCGGCTTTGTGCCGCCACAAATCATGGTATGGGATAAGAAAAACCTCGAAGGCAAAGTGTTTGCCAAAGACATCAAAGAATCAGCGATGACCCTAGTGCCACAAATGAAGGCTGAAGGCGCAGATGTGATTGTCGCCATCCCGCACTCAGGCGTATCCTCTGATCCGCACAAAATGGGCGAAGAAAACTCCACTTACTATCTCTCTGAAGTCGAAGGCATTGATGCGATTGCGTTTGGTCACTCGCACGCCGTCTTCCCAGGAAAAGGCTTTGAAAACATCCAAGGTGTGGATAATGAAATGGGTACCATCAACGGCGTTGCCGCCGTCATGCCAGGACGTTGGGGCAGCCACGTTGGTGTGATTGACCTAGAGCTTAAGCAAGAAGGTGAGCAGTGGGTGGTGGTAAAAGGCCAGTCGGAAGCACGCCCAATCTTTGATTCAGCGACTAAACAGCCTATCGCCGACGCGGATGCCGGTATCGTCAAAGCGCTTGAAGCAGACCACAAAGCGACGCGCGACTTTGTCAATCAGCCGATTGGTAAAGCCAGCGACGTGATGTACAGCTTCCTCGCCTTGGTGCAAGACGATCCCACCGTACAAATCGTCAACCTTGCACAAAAAGATTACGTTGAGCGCTTTATCCAAGGCGATCCTGATTTATCAGACATCCCTGTGCTCTCAGCGGCAGCGCCATTTAAAGCGGGCGGTCGTAAAAACGATCCGAATAACTACACCGAAGTGGAGTCAGGTCAGTTGACCTTCCGTAACGCTGCGGATCTCTACCTCTACCCAAATACTTTGGTGGCGATGAAAGTCAGCGGTCACGAAGTGAAAGAGTGGCTAGAGTGCAGCGCCGGTCAATTTAACCAGATCGATACCAACAGCAGCGCCGTACAAAGCCTGATTGATTGGGATGGCTTCCGTACTTACAACTTTGACGTCATTGATGGGGTTAACTACCAGATTGATGTGACCCAGCCAGCGAAATACGACGGCAACTGTAACGTCATCAATGAAGATGCTGAGCGTATCGTCGGTTTGACTTATCAAGGGAAAGCGATTGATCTGAAACAGCCATTTATCATTGCGACCAACAACTACCGTGCGTACAGCAACAAGTTCCCAGGCACGGGTGCCGAGTTTGTTGCGTTTGACTCGCCAGATGAAAACCGCTCGGTTGTGGCTGCGTACATTACCCGCGTCAGTGAAGAAAACGGTGAGTTTGTACCAAGCGCAGACAACAACTGGTCTTTCGCCCCTATCCAATCGGATAAAAAACTCGATATCCGTTTCGAAACCTCACCGGGTGAAAAGGCAGCTAAGTTCATCGCAGATAAAGGTCAATACCCAATGGCCTTCGTTGAGAATGATGATGTAGGCTTTGCGGTCTACCAAATCGATCTGCAAAAATAGCACTTTGCTCAATCAGAGATTCTTTCATTAAGCCGCAGTCACTGCGGCTTTTTTCTCTCTATTTTACAAAGATCGTTAATATTGCAGCCACTTATCTCAGGTTGATATGATGGCGTCCCTTATTTACCACCAATAGGTGTCCGATGGATTGGCAACTGCGTACCTTTGAAGCTTTGAGCAACCACGAACTGTATCAATTACTCAAACTAAGAGTGGATGTGTTTGTGGTCGAACAAACCTGCCCATACCCCGAGCTCGATGACAAAGACCCAATCACGGGGGTGTATCACCTACTGGGTTATGAGCAAGGCCAACTGATCGCCTGCGCGCGCTTACTGCCTGCGGGGATCAGTTATCCGAGCGTCAGTATTGGCCGAGTGGCGACACATGAAAAAGCGCGTGGCAACGGGCTGGGTCATCAACTGTTGGAGCAAGCGATTCATCAATGCCAACGGTTGTGGCCAAACAGCGCAATTGAAATCGGCGCGCAGGAGCACTTAAGTGCCTTCTATGGCCGATATGGATTTGTTGCCACCTCTGAGATGTATCTCGAAGATGGCATTCCTCATATTGATATGAAGCGAGAGAGTGGGGCTTGAGGGGCAAAGGGGAATGGGTAGCGGGCAGAGGGTAAGTGATTACTTACTGCGGCCAAATCCACCATCTGATAACCTAAAGAACATCACCGATTGCTGATTTTTCTCAAGCTGAAGAATATCAAGCTGACCTTCATCGGTCACTTTGTAGCGCACCAACTGGCCTTGGCGAATTTGACTAAGCGGTTTATCTTGCCCCTCGACTTTGACGAGTGCGTTTAAGTCCGCCATTGAGAGCCCATTGCGTCGAAACATCTCAGCTAGGGTATCGCCACTTTTCACCGTATCTTCTTGCCACGGGTTCGTGACTTGTCTTGGGTTTGTTACTTGTTCTTGATGTGAGACTGGCGTTGAGCTTTGCTGGCTCAGTGAGGTGGTGTTGATATCAATGGAGACACGTTGAGGTGACGCAACCTGCACCGAAGCCGTCTCCGGTGTCGACTGTGATGTGGGCAACATCAGCAAAATGACAAGCAGTGGAACCAGTACCATCAACCCACGTTGATGCCACTTAGGTAGACGATGCCAAAGCGCCTTGCCTTGCTCGGGTAACGTGCGCCATTTAGCCCCAAGGGGAGACGATGGGTTCGTCTCAGGCGTGCTTGAGTCGGGCTGACTAGGCCCTTGCTTTTTCAGCTTGAGTGCGCCCAACGGGTTTGAATGACGAAAGCGCGCCAACTGTGTTTTCAATACCTCAGCATAATCGACACGTTGTGGTTTCTTCTTTCTGCGATTCATCGCCCTATTTCTCCCAATACTACCCTGCCCCAAGTATAAAAATGATAATCAACCGAGTATAGGGATTTTGCGCGCGTTAAGTAATAACTCGGTCAAATCTCACGGAATTCTCATCGATAGGCGCATTTCACCCCGAGAGTGATGGTTATTCTCCCCCGAGAGTGATAGTTAAAAGGGCGCTATCGTTTCATCACTGTGTGAGAACTGGTAGACTTGATGACTTTATACACCCAACAAGAGAGACATCATGTCTGAAGTGAAATTTGAAACTGTAGAGCAAAAAGCCAGCTACGGAATCGGCCTACAAATGGGTCAACAACTTGCGGGTTCTGGTCTTGACGGCCTAAACGTTGACGCCATTGCTGCGGGTATCGCAACAGCATTGGTTGGTGACATGCCAGCAATCGAAGTAGACGAAATCAACAAAGCGCTGCAAGAGCTGCACACTCGTGCAGAAGCAGTACGTCAAGAAGCGGCAAAAGCGGCGGCGGCAGATGGCGAAGCCTTCCTAAAAGACAACGCTCTACGTCCAGAAGTGACCGTACTAGAGTCAGGTCTTCAGTACGAAATCATCACTGAAGGTACGGGTGAAATCCCAACTTCAGACAAGCAAGTTCGCGTTCACTACCACGGTGAATTGACTGACGGTACGGTATTTGACAGCTCAGTGTCTCGTGGCCAACCAGCAGAATTCCCAGTTACTGGCGTGATCAAAGGTTGGGTAGAAGCCCTACAACTGATGCCTGTTGGCTCAAAGTGGAAACTGTACATTCCTCAAGACCTTGCCTATGGTGAGCGCGGCGCTGGTGCGGCGATCCCTCCATTCGCAGCCTTGGTCTTCGAAGTCGAATTGCTGGCTATCCTGTAATAGCCTGGCAGAACAGCCGAAAGTTCAAGACAGACAGCGGTGCTCTATGAGCGCCGCTTTTTTTCATCTTGACGCAGAGATGGCTCTATTCACTGTGAGATGAGTGTGATACAAGTATCGCTTATGGAAGCAATATACCCATTGATCCATTCAATCACTCTGGCCTATCAGAGTGTTAAAGCGAACACTGCATGGAGGCTCTATGCGCAAACACCTTCTTACTGCGGCGCTGCTGGCTCTGTCTGCCGGACAAGCGCACGCCTTTCTCAATTCCATTACTGAAAAATCAAGCCAAGAGGGTTTGATGGACATGGTTAGCCAAGGGCTCAACCTGCAATCTTCACCAATAAGCGAGCTGTTGACCAGTCAGCTTCCTGTGACCAGCGAACAAGCGACAGCGGGCGGCGGCGCACTGTTGGCGTTCGCACAAAGTCAGTTATCTTCTGCAAACAGCAACGAATTAGAGTCTTTAGTACCTGGCCTCTCGCAACTCAACGATGCGGGTGGGCTCTTTAGTCAACTTGAAAGTATCGAGGCGGTGCGCGGCGTCTTTGATAAAGTGGGCCTAGACCCTTCGATGATCAGCCAATTTGCACCTGTGATCCTTGGCTATCTTGGCGACCAAGGCGCCAGTGACAATCTATTAGGCTCGCTCGGTGGACTCTGGACCGATTTAGAATAGTCGTCAGTGAGTAGAGTGGTGCTCTGCATTAAATCTTGATGTCTCGATGAGATAACGTACAGAGACATTACCTATACGACAGGCACAAAAAAGCCGAGCTAACGCTCGGCTTTTTCGTTATACGAACTGATTACTCAGCAGCTTCTTCAGCAGCTGGGCGATCAACAAGCTCAATGTAAGCCATTGGAGCTTTATCACCAGCACGGAAGCCAGCTTTTAGGATACGAGTGTAACCGCCCTGACGAGCAGCAAAACGTGGACCTAGTTCGTTAAATAGTTTTGCAACTACTTCGTTGTCACGAGTACGTGCAAATGCTAGACGACGGTTAGCAACGCTGTCAGTCTTAGCTAGTGTAATCAAAGGCTCAACTACGCGACGTAGCTCTTTTGCTTTTGGCAAAGTAGTCTTGATAACTTCATGACGTACTAGAGAGCTAGCCATGTTGCTGAACATCGCTTTGCGATGTGAGCTGTTGCGGTTGAGTTGACGACCACTCTTACGATGGCGCATGACCTAATCCTTCTAACTAGTATCGATTAATCTTCAGCGATAGACGCTGGTGGCCAGTTTTCTAGGCGCATGCCCAGAGACAGACCACGTGATGCAAGTACGTCTTTAATCTCAGTAAGAGATTTTTTACCAAGGTTTGGCGTTTTAAGTAGCTCAACCTCAGTGCGCTGTACAAGATCACCGATGTAGTGAATCGCTTCTGCTTTCAGACAGTTAGCAGAGCGAACTGTTAGTTCAAGATCGTCTACAGGACGCAGTAGGATCGGATCGAATTCTGGCTTCTCTTCCTTCTCCTCAGGTACACGTACATCACGAAGATCTACGAACGCATCCAATTGCTCAGCAAGAATAGTTGCTGCGCGACGGATTGCTTCCTCAGGGTCTAGAGTTCCGTTCGTTTCCATGTCGATAACAAGCTTGTCTAAGTCTGTACGCTGCTCTACACGAGCGGCTTCAACAGCGTAAGCAATCTTGTCTACTGGGCTGTACGTAGCGTCAACCAGTAGGCGGCCAATTGGACGCTCATCTTCTTCAGTATGGATACGAGCTGAAGCTGGAACGTAACCGCGACCACGTTCAACTTTGATACGCATAGCGATCTCAGCGTTGTCATCCGTTAGGTGACAAATTACGTGTTCTGGGTTAGCGATCTCTACATCACCATCATGGGTGATGTCACCTGCAACCACAGGGCCTGAGCCTGATTTGTTCAGTGTAATAAACACTTCATCTTTGCCTTCGGCAACGCGAACAGCCAAACCTTTAAGGTTTAGAAGAATTTCAAGAATATCTTCTTGAACGCCTTCTTTAGTGCTGTACTCGTGCAGAACGCCTTCAATTTCAACTTCAGTCACTGCGCAACCTGGCATAGACGAAAGTAAAATACGGCGAAGTGCATTACCTAGAGTGTGACCAAAGCCACGCTCTAATGGCTCAAGAGTTACTTTTGCGTGTGTCGTGCTGACTTGTTCGATGTCAACCAGACGTGGCTTAAGAAATTCTGTTACAGAACCCTGCATTGTGTCCTCTCTTTAGTTTAAACCTTACTTAGAGTAAAGCTCGACGATCAGTTGTTCGTTGATGTCAGCAGACAGATCAGAACGCTCAGGCAGACGCTTGAACGTACCTTCCATCTTAGTGCCATCTACTTCAATCCAAGTTGGTTTTTCGCGTTGTTCAGCAACTTCTAGTGCACCTTTGATGCGAGATTGCTGTTTCGCTTTTTCGCGAATAGAAACAACGTCGTTAGCCGCAACTTTGAAAGAAGGAACGTTTACCACTTTACCGTTAACTAGAATAGCTTTGTGGCTAACTAGCTGACGTGCTTCTGCGCGAGTTGCACCAAAGCCCATGCGGTAAACTACGTTATCAAGACGACCTTCAAGAAGCTGAAGCAGGTTTTCACCTGTGTTGCCTTTAAGGCGAGCAGCTTCTTTGTAGTAGTTACGGAATTGTTTTTCTAGAACGCCGTACATACGACGAACTTTTTGCTTCTCACGAAGCTGAACGCCATACTCAGATAGACGACCGCGACGAGCGCCGTGTACACCTGGTGCGTTATCAATTTTACACTTGGTATCGATCGCGCGTACACCAGACTTAAGGAATAAGTCAGTACCTTCGCGACGGCTAAGCTTCAGCTTAGGACCCAAATATCTTGCCATGATCTTTCTCCAGTAATCTAAAAAACGTTATACGCGACGTTTCTTAGGTGGACGACAACCGTTATGAGGGATTGGTGTAGCATCAACAATGTTTGTGATGCGGAAACCAGCAGCGTTCAGTGCGCGAACAGTAGATTCACGACCTGGACCTGGACCCTTAACCATAACTTCCAAGTTCTTTAGACCGTATTCTTTAGCCATTTCAGCACAACGCTCAGCAGCAACCTGTGCAGCGAACGGAGTAGACTTACGAGAACCACGGAAACCTGAACCACCTGCAGTAGCCCAAGCTAGTGCGTTACCTTGACGGTCAGTGATGGTTACGATTGTGTTGTTGAAAGAAGCATGGATGTGCGCTACGCCATCTGCAACTTGCTTGCGTACGCGCTTACGAGCGCGAGTTGGTTGTTTAGCCATTGTACTCTACCTTCCCGATTATTTCTTGATCGGCTTACGCGGACCCTTACGGGTGCGAGCGTTGGTTTTAGTACGCTGTCCACGTAGTGGTAGACTGCGACGATGACGAAGACCACGGTAACAACCAAGGTCCATAAGACGCTTGATGTTCATAGATACTTCACGACGTAGATCACCTTCTACAGTGTACTTAGCTACACCATCACGCAGTTGATCGATCTGCTCTTCAGTTAGTTCACTGATCTTAACATCTTCAGCAATACCCACTTCAGCTAGGATAGCTTGAGAGCGAGTTTTACCGATGCCGTAGATTGACGTTAGTGCAATCACAGCATGTTTCTGATCAGGAATGTTAATGCCTGCAATACGGGCCATTATTCACTCCTAGTGTTTCTTAAAAAGAATTAGCCGCAACAAAGCCCGTTATGGATACGTTGCGGAATACTACTTCTTTTGCACGCAAAAGGTAGGCCGAGGAATATACTCGACCTAACCTTCTATTTCAAGTAAAAATTTCTGCTAATTAGCCTTGGCGCTGCTTGTGCTTTGGCTCACTGCAAATCACGCGAACGACACCGTTACGCTTGATAACTTTACAGTTACGGCAGATTTTTTTAACGGAAGCACGAACTTTCATTGCTAAACTCCGTAAATGAAATCTGAGACTACCGCCGAATTAACGGCCATAACCTTTCAGATTCGCTTTCTTCAACACAGAATCATATTGTTGAGACATCATATGAGTCTGTACCTGTGCCATAAAGTCCATGATAACAACAACTACGATAAGTAGTGATGTACCGCCGAAGTAGAAACGTACGTTCCATGCGACCATCATGAACTCCGGAATCAGACAGATAAAGGTAATGTAAAGCGCGCCCGCAAGGGTTAGTCGCGTCATTACTTTATCAATGTACTTAGCTGTCTGCTCACCTGGGCGGATGCCGGGTACGAATGCACCTGACTTCTTCAAGTTATCTGCTGTTTCACGCGGGTTGAATACCAACGCCGTGTAGAAGAAACAGAAGAAAATAATCGCTGCTGCATAAAGCATTACATACAGAGGTTGACCTGGGCTAAGAGCCAAAGACACGTCAGTTAACCAACCGAACGCGCTGCTCTCACCGTTCTGACCGAACCACTGAGCCAATGTTCCTGGGAACAGGATAATGCTCGAAGCGAAGATTGCTGGAATAACACCGGCCATATTAATTTTTAATGGCAGATGCGTACTTTGCGCAGCAAATACTTTGCGACCTTGTTGACGCTTCGCGTAGTTGACAACGATACGACGTTGACCACGTTCCATGAAAACAACAAAGTAAATGACAGCGAAAGACAATACAGCAATCAACAGCAGAAGAAGTACATGCAATTCACCTTGACGCGCTTGCTCAATTGTTTGGCCGATTGCCGAAGGCAATCCAGCAACAATACCTGCAAAGATCAGCAACGAGATACCGTTACCAATTCCGCGCTCTGTAATTTGTTCACCTAACCACATAAGGAACATGGTACCGGTTACTAAACTTACGGTCGCAATAAGCGTAAACATGGTTTGGTTGATAACAACCAGATTGTCGACCATGTTTGGTAGGCCTGTTGCAATACCAATAGCTTGGAAGGTTGCAAGTACAAGCGTGCCGTAGCGTGTATATTGGCTTATCTTACGACGGCCTGCTTCACCCTCTTTTTTGAGTTCAGCTAACGCTGGATGAACTACAGTTAGCAGTTGGACAACAATCGATGCCGAAATGTACGGCATGATGCCCAACGCTAATATAGATGCACGCTCAAGAGCACCACCGGAGAACATGTTAAACATCTCTACGATGGTACCTTTTTGCTGTTCGAACAATTGGGCAAGTACAGCAGCATCAATACCAGGTAGTGGTACAAAGGAACCTGCACGGAATACCAAAAGTGCGCCTAAAACGAACAATAAACGCGACTTTAATTCCGCCAATCCATTCTTTGCACTACTAAAATCTTGTCCTGGTTTTTTAGCCATCTGTACCCTTCCTTCGAAGATTATTCTTCGATTTTACCGCCAGCAGCTTCGATTGCAGCTTTAGCGCCTTTAGTCACACGTAGACCTTTAACAGTCACTGCTTTGTTAATTTCACCAGAAAGAACAACTTTTACAAATTCGATGTTCTTAGTGATGACGTTAGCAGCTTTAAGGCTGTTTAGGTCAACCACGTCACCTGTTACTTTCGCTAGCTCAGCTAGACGAACTTCAGCAGACACTAGGCTCTTACGAGAAGTGAAACCGAACTTAGGTAGACGTTGTTTTAGAGGCATCTGACCGCCTTCAAAACCTGGACGAACACTGCCGCCAGAACGTGATTTTTGACCTTTGTGACCACGGCCACCAGTTTTACCAAGGCCAGAACCGATACCACGGCCAACTCGCTTCGCAGGAGTCTTAGCGCCCGCAGCCGGTGCTAGAGTATTCAAACGCATTCTGATTACTCCTCAACTTTAACCATGTAGTAAACCTTGTTGATCATACCGCGTACACACGGAGTATCTTCAAGTTCTACTGTATGGTTGATTTTACGAAGGCCCAGACCACGCAAAGTAGCTTTGTGCTTTGGTAGGCGACCAATTGAGCTTTTAGTTTGAGTAACTTTAATAGTTGCCATGGTGTTCTTACTCCGAAATAGATTCAACAGTTAGACCACGTTTAGCAGCAACCATGTCTGGTGACTTCATGCTACCTAGCGCATCGATCGTCGCACGAACGATGTTGATAGGGTTCGTAGAACCGTATGCTTTAGATAGTACGTTGTGTACACCTGCTACTTCTAGTACTGCACGCATCGCACCACCTGCGATAACACCTGTACCTTCAGCCGCTGGCTGCATGTAAACTTTAGAGCCCGAGTGGCGACCTTTTACCGGGTGGAAAAGTGTGCCTTCGTTAAGCGCGATCGTAGTCATGTTACGACGTGCTTTTTCCATTGCTTTTTGAATCGCTGCAGGTACTTCACGGGCTTTGCCGTAACCGAAACCTACGCGACCGTTACCGTCACCAACTACAGTTAGTGCAGTAAAGCTCATGATTCGACCGCCTTTAACCGTTTTAGATACACGGTTAACTGCGATTAGCTTTTCTTGCAAATCATTCGCTTGAACTTGTTGTTCTTTAGCCATCTTCCAACCCTACCTTAGAATTTCAGACCAGCTTCGCGAGCAGATTCTGCTAGCGCCGCTACTCGACCGTGGTATTGGAAACCAGAACGATCAAATGCAACTGCGTCAACGCCTTTTTCAAGCGCGCGCTCTGCAATAGCTTTACCTACTGCTTTTGCTGCATCGATGTTACCAGTGTTCTTCACTTGCTCACGGATCGCTTTTTCTACAGTAGAAGCTGCTGCGATTACCTCAGAGCCGTTTGATGCGATAACCTGTGCGTACACGTGACGAGGAGTACGGTGTACTACTAGGCGAGTTGCACCCAGTTCTGCAATCTTACGACGTGCGCGTGTAGCACGACGGATGCGAGATGCTTTCTTATCCATAGTGTTACCTTACTTCTTCTTAGCTTCTTTAGTACGCACATTTTCATCTGCGTAACGAACACCTTTGCCTTTGTATGGCTCAGGCTCACGGTAAGAACGAATGTCAGCCGCAACTTGACCAACTAGTTGTTTGTCACAACCAGTGATAACAATTTCAGTTTGGCTTGGACACTCAGCTTTGATACCCGCTGGCAACTCGTGCTCAACTGGGTGAGAGAAGCCTAGTGTTAGACCTACAGCGTTGCCTTTGATAGCAGCACGGTAACCAACACCTTTAAGAGTTAGCTTCTTGGTAAAGCCTTCAGTAACACCAACAACCATGTTGTTCACTAGAGCGCGAGCAGTACCTGCTTGAGCCCATGCGTTAGCAACACCTTCTTTAGGACCGAAAGTAAGGTTGTTTTCTTCCTGAGCGATAACAACAGCGTCGTTAAGAACGCGTGTTAGTTCGCCCTTCGCACCTTTTACAGTGATTTCTTGGCCGTTCAGTTTCACCTCTACGCCAGCTGGAATAGCGACAGGTGCTTTAGCAACACGAGACATTTTCTACTCCTATTACGCTACGTAAGCGATGATTTCACCACCAAGACCTGCTTTACGTGCAGCACGGTCTGACATCAGACCCTTGGAAGTTGAAACGATAGCAACACCAAGACCACCCATTACAGAAGGAAGTTCATCTTTCTTCTTGTAAACACGTAGACCTGGACGAGAAACACGTTTAAGTTGCTCGATTACTGGTTTCGCTTGGAAGTACTTAAGAGTAACTTCTAGCTCAGGTTTTACTTCGCCTTCAACAGCGAAATCAACGATGTAACCTTCAGCTTTTAGTAGTGCAGCAATTGCAACTTTAAGCTTTGAAGAAGGCATTTTAACAGAGACTTTGTCTGCTGCCTGACCGTTACGAATGCGGGTCAGCATATCCGAAATCGGATCTTGCATGCTCATATGATTTACTCCAAATGATTAAGTGGCAATTACCAGCTAGCCTTACGAAGTCCAGGAATCTCGCCTTTCATGCAAGCTTCGCGAACTTTGATACGGCTTAGACCGAACTTACGTAGGTAACCGTGTGGACGACCAGTTTGGTTACAACGGTTGCGCTGACGTGATGCACTTGAATCACGTGGAAGAGTTTGCAGTTTAAGCACTGCATCCCAACGATCTTCTTCAGATGCGTTTACATCGCTGATGATAGCTTTAAGAGCCGCACGCTTTTCAGCGAACTTAGCTACAAGCTTCGCACGCTTTGCTTCACGTGCTTTCATAGAATTTTTAGCCATAACAGTAACCCTTCACCTTACTTACGGAATGGGAAGTTAAAGGCAGCCAGCAGAGCACGGCCTTCCTCATCAGTACCAGCAGACGTCGTAATAGTGATGTCTAGACCGCGTACTCGATCAACTTTATCAAAGTCGATTTCCGGGAAGATGATTTGCTCGCGAACGCCCATGCTGTAGTTACCGCGACCGTCAAAAGACTTAGCGCTAACACCACGGAAGTCACGTACACGTGGAAGAGCGATCGAAATTAGACGCTCAAGAAAATCCCACATACGTTCGCCACGCAAGGTTACTTTACAACCGATAGGGTAGCCTTCACGAATTTTGAAGCCTGCAACAGATTTACGCGCTTTAGTGATAAGTGGCTTTTGACCAGAGATCGTTGCCATATCAGATGCTGCGTTTTCTAGCAGTTTCTTGTCGTTGATTGCTTCACCAACACCCATGTTAAGGGTGATTTTCTCGATTCTAGGGACTTGCATGACGCTTGAGTAACCGAACTGTTTGGTCAGTTCAGCGACTACAGACGACTTGTAGTAATCATGCAGTTTCGCCATAGTAGAACTCCAAATTACTTTCTATTAGTTAGAAACAGTTTCGCCGTTAGACTTGAAGAAACGAACTTTCTTGCCATCTTCGATACGGAAACCGATACGGTCAGCTTTACCAGTAGCTGCGTTGAAAATCGCCACGTTAGAAACGTCGATTGCTGCTTCTTGCTCTACGATACCGCCTTGGATACCCATAGCAGGAACAGGTTTCTGGTGTTTCTTAACAAGGTTGATACCTTCAACGATAACTTTACCAGTAGCTAGGACCTTAGTTACTTTACCTTTCTTGCCTTTATCTTTACCAGCAAGAACGATTACTTCGTCATTACGACGGATTTTAGCTGCCATCTTTACGTGCTCCTTACAGAACTTCTGGAGCCAGTGAAACGATCTTCATGAACTTATCGTTACGAAGTTCGCGTGTCACAGGACCAAAGATACGTGTACCGATTGGTTGCTCAGTATTGTCATTTAACAGTACGCAAGCATTACGGTCGAAGCGAATGACAGAACCGTCTGGACGACGTACGCCTTTACGGGTGCGAACTACCACCGCCTTCAGTACATCACCTTTTTTAACTTTACCGCGAGGAATTGCTTCCTTAACAGTAACTTTGATGATGTCACCGATATGTGCATAACGGCGGTGAGAGCCACCCAGAACCTTAATACACATTACGCTGCGAGCGCCTGAGTTATCAGCTGCGTCCAGCATACTTTGCATTTGGATCATGTTAGTGCTCCGCTAAATATATAAAAAAACTAGACCCTCACGGGTCGGGCTGCCTCTTTAAAAGGGACGCGAATTGTACCACCCTTTTTTTCACTTGGGTAGTCAAAAAATAAACGGCCCCAAAAAAACTTTTTGGAGCCGTTTCATCATAGAATTAACGAGATTACATCTTCGCTTTTTCTACAACTTTCACCAAAGTCCAAGACTTAGTCTTAGACAGTGGACGACACTCTGCGATTTCAACTTTGTCGCCTAGGCCACATTCGTTGTTCTCGTCATGTGCGTGTACTTTTGTCGTGCGTTTTACGAACTTACCGTAAATTGGGTGTTTTACGAAACGCTCGATAGCAACAGTGATAGACTTGTCCATCTTGTCGCTGATAACACGACCTTGTTGAGTACGTTTTACTTCGCTCATTATGCGCCTGCCTTCTCAGTCAAAACAGTTTTCACACGTGCGATATCACGGCGTACAGCTTTCAGAGTATGAGTTTGCTGTAGTTGACCAGTCGCAGCTTGCATGCGCAAGTTGAACTGTTCACGTAGCAAACCTAGAAGCTCTGCATTTAGCTCTTCAACGCTTTTTTCGCGTAGATCTTGTGCTTTCATCACATCACCTGCTTAGTTACAAATGTCGTCTTGAATGGCAGTTTACGAGCCGCTAGGCGGAACGCTTCACGTGCCAATTCTTCAGGTACACCACCCATTTCGTACATCACCTTACCAGGTTGGATTTGGGCTACCCAGTACTCAACGTTACCTTTACCCTTACCTTGACGAACTTCAAGTGGTTTCTCTGTGATAGGCTTGTCTGGGAACACACGGATCCAGATTTTACCTTGACGCTTAACGTGACGTGTCATTGCACGACGTGCCGCTTCGATTTGACGAGCAGTTAGACGACCACGGCCAACAGCTTTAAGACCGAATTCGCCGAAGCTTACATCAGTACCTTTAGCTAGACCACGGTTACGACCAGTCTGAACCTTACGGAACTTAGTACGTTTAGGTTGTAGCATCTGTCGACTCCTTACTTACGGCCTTTGCGCTGCTTCTTAGGCTTGTCGCCTTTAGGCTCTACAGCGTTAGCTGCTGGCATGCCGCCTAGGATCTCACCTTTGAAGATCCAAACTTTAATGCCGATTACACCGTATTGGGTGTGAGCCGAAGAAGTTGCGTAATCAATGTCAGCACGTAGAGTGTGTAGAGGCACACGGCCTTCACGGTACCACTCTGAACGTGCGATTTCAGCGCCGCCTAGACGACCGCTTACTTCCACTTTGATACCTTTAGCACCTAGACGCATTGCGTTTTGTACCGCGCGCTTCATAGCACGACGGAACATCACACGACGCTCTAGCTGAGACGCGATGCTGTCACCAACAAGTTGCGCATCCAGTTCAGGCTTACGTACTTCAGCGATGTTAATTTGCGCTGGTACACCTGCAATTTTAGCTACAGCTGCGCGTAGCTTCTCAACGTCTTCACCTTTCTTACCGATAACAACGCCTGGACGAGCAGTGTGAATAGTCACACGGATGCTCTTAGCAGGACGCTCGATAACGATACGTGAAAGAGACGCTTTCGAAAGTTCCTTAGTTAGGAACTGACGTACCTTGAAGTCGCCGTCTAGGTTGTCAGCGAATTCTTTGGTGTTAGCAAACCATGTAGCATTCCAAGGCTTAACGATGCCTAGACGAATACCATTAGGATGTACTTTTTGACCCATTGCTTACTCTCCTAGTCTCAAGCGTCTGCAACAACAACAGTGATGTGGCTTGAACGCTTCAAGATACGATCCGCACGACCTTTAGCACGAGGCATAATACGCTTCATGATCGGGCCTTCATCTACGAAGATTTTAGCGACTGATAGATCGTCGATATCTGCACCTTCGTTGTGCTCCGCGTTCGCGATAGCTGATTCAAGAACTTTCTTGATCAGTTCAGCCGCTTTTTTGTTGCTGAACGTCAAGATTTCTAGAGCTTGATCAACTGATTTACCACGAATTTGATCTGCAACTAAGCGAGCTTTCTGAGGCGAAATGCGAGCAAAGTTATGTTTAGCTACTGCTTCCATCATCTACTCCTTAACGCTTCTTAGCTTTCTTATCCGCAGCGTGACCGCGGTAAGTACGTGTTGGTGCGAATTCGCCCAGTTTGTGACCGATCATTTCTTCGGTAACGAAAACTGGAACGTGCTGACGACCATTATGGACAGCGATGGTCAAACCGATCATTGTTGGAATGATCATTGAGCGACGGGACCAAGTCTTAATAGGCTTTTTGTCTCCGCTTTCCACCGCTTTCTCTACCTTCTTCAGCAAGTGTAGGTCAATAAATGGACCTTTCTTGAGAGAACGTGGCATGGCTTATCCTCTTATATAGATTACTTGTTACGACGACGTACGATGTACTTGTCAGTGCGTTTGTTCTTACGGGTCTTGAAGCCTTTAGTTGGCATACCCCAAGGAGAAACTGGGTGACGACCACCAGATGTACGGCCTTCACCACCACCGTGTGGGTGGTCTACTGGGTTCATTACCACACCGCGAACGGTTGGACGAACACCGCGCCAGCGGTTAGCACCAGCTTTACCTAGTTCGCGTAGCATGTGCTCAGCGTTGCCTACTTCACCGATTGTTGCACGGCCTTCAGACAATACTTTGCGCATCTCACCAGAACGTAGACGGATAGTCACGTACGCACCGTCGCGAGCAACGATTTGAGCGTAAGCACCAGCCGAACGAGCTAGCTGAGCACCTTTACCAGGCTTAAGTTCAACACAGTGAACAGTAGAACCTACAGGGATGTTGCGCATCGGCAGGGTGTTACCTGCTTTGATAGGCGCATCAACACCAGATTGGATCTGATCACCAGCTTGAACACCTTTAGGTGCAATGATGTAACGACGCTCACCGTCTGCGTACAGAACTAGAGCGATGTTTGCGCTACGGTTTGGATCGTATTCTAGACGCTCAACTTTCGCTGGAATGCCATCTTTAGTACGTTTGAAATCGATAACGCGGTAGTGGTGTTTGTGACCACCGCCGATGTGACGTACTGTGATACGACCGTTGTTGTTACGACCACCGTTCTTAGAGTTTTTCTCTAGAAGAGGTGCGTAAGGCTTACCTTTGTGAAGGTCAGCGTTAACAACTTTAACTACGTGACGACGACCAGGGGAAGTCGGCTTACATTTAACAATAGCCATTGTTTAACTACTCCTGTTATTCCGCACCGCCAACGAAGTCAAGATCTTGACCTTCTTTCAAAGTAACGTACGCTTTCTTAACGTCGCTGCGGCGACCTTGGCGTAGACCTTGACGTTTGGTCTTACCCTTAGTGATAAGAGTATTTACAGACTTAACTTCAACTTCAAATAGCTTTTCTACGGCTGCTTTGATCTCTTTCTTAGTCGCATCTTTTGCTACTTTGAAAACGATAGTGTTCGCTTTCTCAGCAGCCATCGTTGCTTTTTCAGAGATGTGCGGTGCACGTAGAACTTTTAGGATACGCTCTTCAGTGATCATGCTAGCATCTCCTCAACTTGCTTAACTGCTTCAGCAGTCATTACAACTTTGTCGAACGCGATCAGTGAAACTGGGTCGATACCAGCAACATCACGTGCGTCAACTTTGTATAGGTTACGAGCCGCTAGGAATAGATTCTCATCTACTTCGCTAGTCACGATTAGAGCGTCAGTTAGCTCAAGCTCTTTAAGCTTAGCTACAAGCTCTTTAGTTTTTGGCGCTTCAACTGAGAAGTTATCAACAACGATTAGACGCTCTTGACGAACTAGCTCAGAAAGAATGCTCTTCATAGCACCACGGTACATTTTCTTGTTTACTTTTTGGCTGTGATCTTGTGGTTTCGCAGCAAAAGTAACACCACCTGTACGCCAGATTGGGCTACGGATTGTACCAGCACGAGCACGGCCAGTACCTTTTTGACGCCATGGCTTAGCGCCACCGCCAGAAACTTCTGAACGTGTTTTTTGAGCACGAGTACCTTGACGAGCACCTGCTGCGTACGCAACAACTACTTGGTGTACAAGAGCTTCGTTAAACTCACGTCCGAAAGTAGTTTCGGAAACAGTTAGTGCATCAGCACCTTTAACCATTAGTTCCATTACTTACTCCTGAGACGTTATGCTTTAACAGCTGGTTTAACGATCACGTTGCCGCCAGTTGAGCCTGGGACTGCACCTTTAATAAGAAGCAGGTTGCGCTCAGCGTCAACACGTACGATCTCTAGGTTTTGAGTCGTTACACGCTCAGCACCCATGTGACCTGCCATTTTCTTGCCTTTAAATACGCGACCTGGAGTCTGACATTGACCGATAGAACCAGGAGCACGGTGAGACAATGAGTTACCGTGAGTCATATCTTGAGTACGGAAGTTCCAACGCTTAACAGCGCCTTGGAAGCCTTTACCTTTCGATGTACCAGTAACGTCTACTTTCTTAGTTTCGTTGAACAGTTCAACAGTTAGCTCAGCGCCAACTTCAAACTCTTCGCCGTTTTCCAAACGGAATTCCCAAAGACCACGACCAGCTTCAACGCCAGCTTTAGCAAAGTGACCTGCTTCAGCTTTGTTTACGCGGTTGGCTTTCTTAGCACCAGCAGTTACCTGAATTGCTGCGTAGCCGTCTGTTTCAAGAGTTTTCACTTGAGAAACGCGGTTACCTTCAACTTCAACAACAGTAACTGGGATAGAAACGCCATCTTCAGTAAATACGCGGGTCATGCCCACTTTACGACCGATTAGACCAATCATTCTTCTAATCTCCCTTAACCTAGGCTAATTTGTACGTCAACGCCCGCTGCAAGGTCTAGACGCATCAGAGCATCAACAGTTTTGTCTGTTGGCTCAACGATGTCGATTAGACGTTTGTGAGTACGGATTTCGTACTGATCACGAGCATCTTTGTTAACGTGTGGAGAGATAAGAACTGTGAAACGCTCTTTACGAGTTGGCAGTGGGATTGGACCACGAACCTGTGCGCCAGTGCGCTTAGCTGTTTCAACGATCTCCGCTGTAGAAGCGTCGATTAGTTTGTAATCGAAAGCTTTTAGGCGGATACGAATACGTTGGTTCTGCATGAGACAGAGCTCCAATAGTTATTTATTACACAAACAATATCGCCACTCAGACTCGCTAAGGCGAGAGAATGTACGATTGATTTATGTGAAACCGTAGCATCCAAGATTAGGACGCATTGTCAGCTAATTTTCGATTAGCTCTCGAGAAGAGAAACATTGCTGTTTGTTTTCAAGAGGTGAACTAATTGTATTAACCGCGAACATAAGCTGAGTTTACATTACCTAATTTACCAAGCGGTAAATCAGCTCCTCGCTGCTCATTGGTTCACAACTGGCTTAACCAGTGCGGGGGATTATACAGATCACAGTTTCACATGCAAGGGTTGTTTGAAAAATAGTCGCAGAAAAAGAGGGGGAGAAAAAGAAGTGCCTAGTTTCTAGTTCCTAGAAGGAGCGTATAGAGAGCCAGAGGGGTGCTTAAAGAAAGTGAGAGGGGAAGAAGAAAAAAGTGAAAAGAAGTGCCTAGTTCCTAGAAGTCGCCCTCTAGGAACTAGGCACTCGCCACTAGGACCTTACCCCAACCTCTGACGGACGGCTTCGAAGAGGCAGATGCCTGAAGCAACCGAGACGTTTAAGCTCGAGACTGAGCCGGCCATTGGGATTTTGATTAGGTCATCACAGGTCTCGCGCGTTAGGCGGCGCATACCGTCTCCTTCGGCACCCATGACGATGGCCAGTGGGCCAGTCAGTTTGGCTTGATAGATATCGTGCGTCGCCTCGCCAGCGGTGCCGACAAACCAGATGCCCTGCTCTTGCAAGCTGCGCATCGTGCGCGCCAGATTAGTCACGCGCACTAAGGGTACGGTTTCTGCTGCGCCACACGCCACTTTGCTAACCGTTGCCGTCATTGGCGCCGACTTATCTTTCGGCACGATGACCGCGCAAACACCCGCCGCATCAGCGTTACGTAGGCAAGCACCTAAGTTATGGGGATCGGTCACCCCATCCAGTACTAGCAGCAGTGGATTGTCGTGCTTGGCGATAATGTCATCCAAATCATGCTCGTTGAGCGGCTTGGCGGGCTTAACACGAGCAATCACACCTTGGTGATTGGCGCCATGCGCTTTGTCGTCGAGGGTTTTGCGCGTCATCTGCTGGATGGAAACGCCTACCGCTTGCAACTCGTTGAGGATAGGTAGCAGGCGGTCGTCTTGACGCCCTTTAAGAACATACGCTTCAACAAAACGTTCAGGCTCTTTGGCCAACACTGCTTTGACGGCGTGGATGCCATAAATAAATTCGTTACTCATTAGTTAACCTGTTTTGATTCAAGAGAGAGGCGTGATGCGCCCCTCTCTTCGATAGATTATCGTGTGGCTTTTTTCGGCTTACGACCGGGCTTTTTCTTGATGGCCTTTTTGACTTTTGGCTTTTTCGCCCCCTCAGCGCTCGCGTCGCCACGAGACTGACCTTTCGCGCCCGCTTTACCGCGCTCAGTGTCAGGACGCTTAGTCGGCTCCACTGCCGGGATGGCGCGGCGCTCGCCTTTTCCGCTGGCGTTACGCTTCTTCTCTTTTGCTTTACGCTGCGCTTCTGCCGCGCGTTTTTTCGACGTTTTGCCTTTACCACGTGGCACTCGGCTACTTTCCACCAACTCAAAATCGATCTGTCTGTCGTCCAAGTTAACCGACAGCACCTTCACTTTGACGCTATCGCCAAGACGATAAATGGCGCCAAAGCTCTCGCCGATCAAGCGCTGGCCGATTGGATCAAACTGATAGTAGTCGTTCGCCAAGTTAGAGATGTGCACTAAGCCATCGATGTGCAACTCACTCAAACGGACAAAGAAGCCAAAGCCCGTGACGTTGGCAATCACACCGTCTAGCTCTTCACCAACATGATCTTGCATGTACTCACATTTGAGCCAATCCGACACCTCACGCGTCGCGTCATCAGCGCGGCGTTCGGTCATCGAACACTGCTCACCGTAGAAGTCCATGTCATCAAATGAATAGTGGTAGCCGTCTGTTGGGGTCCAGCGATCGTGATTAGTGCCCGCTTGTTTGGCAATCAAATACTTAATCGCGCGATGAAGCAGCAAGTCTGGGTAACGACGAATCGGCGACGTAAAGTGCGCGTAACGCTTCAACGCCAAGCCAAAGTGGCCACAGTTGTCGGCATTGTACACCGCTTGCTTCATCGAGCGTAGTAGCATGGTTTGAATCAGCTCTTTATCAGGGCGCTCACCGATATGCTTCATCAAATCCGCATAATCCGTAGGAGAAGGCTCCAAACCGCCTTTCAAATCCAAGCCAAGCTCAGCCAAGAAATCTCTAAAGCCCGTTAAGCGCTCCTCGCCCGGCGTTTCGTGAATACGATATAGCGCTGGCTCTTTGGCTTTTTCCACCAAGGAAGCCGAGGCGATGTTGGCCAGAATCATACACTCTTCAATGATCTTGTGCGCATCGTTACGCACCACAGGCTCAATACTTTCGATTTTACGCTGCGCATTGAAGATAAATTTGGTTTCGACACTTTCAAACTCGATCGCCCCACGCTGATCGCGCGCTTCTTTTAGCACTTTGTACATCGCGTGCAGCTGCTCAAGATGCGGCACCAAAGCTTGGTAGCGCTCACGCAGCTCTTCATCCCCTTCGAGGATGTCATGCACTTTGCTGTAGGTCAGACGCGCGTGAGAATTCATCACCGCTTCGTAATGCTTGTAGCCTGACAGCTTGCCGGTTTCTGAGATGGTCATCTCGCACACCATACACAAGCGGTCCACCTGTGGATTCAGTGAACAGAGTCCGTTAGAGAGTACCTCAGGCAGCATTGGCACCACTTGTGATGGGAAGTAGACCGAGTTACCACGGTTGATGGCCTCTTTATCTAACGCGCTATCGGTACGAACGTAATAGCTGACATCCGCAATCGCCACCCAGAGACGCCAGCCGCCCCCTTTCTTCGCTTCACAGTAGACAGCATCATCGAAATCGCGCGCGTCTTCGCCATCAATGGTGACCAATGGCAAGTCGCGCAAGTCAACACGACCGACTTTCGCCTCTTCCGGGACCTCTTCACCCAGGCCTTCAATCTGCTTCTCAACCGCTTCGGGCCATTCGTGAGGAATTTGGTGGGTACGAATGGCAATTTGCGTCTCCATACCTGGCGCCATATTCTCACCCAAAACTTCCACCACTTTGCCCATCATGCCACGTGAGCGTGAGCCACGGTCGGTCAATTCAATTACGACCACGTTGCCCATACGAGCCCCTGCTCGCTGGTCATTAGGAATCAAAATATCTTGGCTAATTCGAGAGTCATCCGGCACCACATAGGAGTAGCCATACTCCATGAAAAAGCGGCCGACGATCTGCGTCTGACGCTCTTCCAACACACGCACCAGGCGCCCTTCTTTGCGGCCGCGCTTCGAGTTATCGGTCGGTTGCACTAAGACGTAATCACCATGAATGATGTTTTTCATCTGATGATGCGGCAACACGATGTCGTTATCTTTGCCGACACTGCCTTCCGGTCTGACCCAACCATGACCGTCTTTATGGCCAATCACATAGCCTTTCACCATCTCGAGTTTTTCTGGCAAGGCGTAACATTGACGGCGCGTAAACACCAACTGCCCGTCACGCTCCATCGCGCGCAAACGGCGGCGCAAACCTTCGTATTGCTCTTCGCCTTCGAGTTTGAGCGCCTCAAACAGATCGTTGCGGTTCATGGGCACTCCCGCGTTAGTGAGATACTCAAGAATGTACTCACGACTTGGGATGGGGTTTTCGTAATTTTCAGATTCACGATCGGCAAACGGATCGTTGGGCATTGTGTCAGACATAGGCACGCCTATTTTTTCCAGAGGAGTTAATAACAGTATATCGGCTCAAGTGAGCTTTTAATACTAAGCTAGCGTTTTTAAAGTGAAAGGTGGTCTTTTTAGGCAGAGTTTGCAAGTAGAAGGGTTAGCGGATAAAAGGTGAGGAGATAAAAGCAAAATACCCAGCCGAGCTGAGTATCACCATCACTGGCCACAAAGGCCAATCCAGAGTGCAGGTTGGATAAGCCGCGTGGTGTCTGTTTCGAATTCTAAGTCCGTCGACTGCTAGCGCGAGCCCCGCCCCCTAGCAGAACGAGTGCGTTACCAGAACGTGTCGCGTTTTTTGGCGCGCGCGATGATGTTTTGCGGCATACGGCGCTCCAGCCCCTGACGCAAAATAGAGATGCGTTTGTGGGTGCGCTGATCCGCGGTGACGGAGTTGTAGAGCCAGCGGTAGGCATCTTCATAATCGAGCGGGCTGCCATAATCACGCAGCAGCAATTCTGCCAGATGAATACGCGCGTTCAGGTTGCCCATCGCAGCGGCTTCACGCAGATAAGGAATCGCGCGCTCTTTGTCTTCTTGTACCAAGGTGCCTCGAGAGTAGTAACGCCCGAGCTGCTCCAGCGCGGCAGGTAAACCTTGATGGGCAGCGTTCTCCATATAGTAGAGACCCAGTTCCACATCCTGCTCCACACACACACCCCACGCCAACATATCACCATACAAAAACTCGTAAGACGGTAGGCTAATGCGCGTTGCGCGCGCGACAATGTCTTCCACCAGCTGACATTTGTCGGCCTTGACTTGCTCAAGGTGCTTGTTGTCGTTAATCAGTTTGATCAGTTCAGCTTCGGTATAAATCGGGACCGGTTCACCAATCTCCGCTAGCTCATTCGCGGTGACCGTTTGAGCGCCCAACATCAATACCATCGAAGCCGCTAACGTTTTTAGCGTCATTATCTGCACTCTTTACTTCGATTGTTTGTCCATTGTTAACTGGGATGCGCGACTCAACACCACACCTCAATTGCGAGCGACCACCACCGATTGACTCCACTGCTGGAGTCGACGCCAACAAACCGGCGAAAGAGGTGGCAAGCTTGAACCTTATATCGACCAAGATTGATAACTCTTTAATCAAAATTGCCGCTACAAGGCAAATTGTTGCCGCGAAAGGGAGAGAATTCAAGCTGTAAAGACGTAAAAAAACCAGCGCAAGGGCGCTGGTTTATCAGATTCACTATTCACTGTTGTGGCAGCTATTAGCTATTAGCTATTAGGAATGCCAGCCTAGATTAGGCGTTAAACGGGTGAACTTTGATGATGGTTTCGTTACGGTCAGGACCGGTTGAGATGATGTCAACAGGCACGCCGGTGAGCTCTTCAATACGCTTGATATAGTTCAGCGCAGCTTGAGGCAAATCATCGATAGACTTGGCACCGAAGGTGTTCTCAGACCAACCAGGCATGGTTTCGTAGATAGGGGTTGCCTTCTCGAACGCTTCTGCCGCCATTGGTGACACTTCAAGGATAGCGCCATCATCCATCTTGTAACCCGTACAGATTTTCAGCTCTTTCAAGCCATCCAGTACGTCCAATTTCGTCAAACAGAAACCGGACACTGAGTTGATTTGGATCGCGCGGCGCATTGCCACAGCGTCAAACCAACCGGTACGACGTAGACGACCTGTCGTTGCACCAAACTCGTGGCCAACCGTGCCTAGGTGTTTACCGATAGGATCTTGCTTGTCTTGACCATCGTACAGTTCCGTCGGGAATGGGCCTGCACCAACACGTGTGCAGTACGCTTTCGCGATACCAAGAATGTAACCAATGTGACGAGGACCAAAGCCAGAGCCTGCCGCAACACCACCTGCTGTAGTGTTCGATGAGGTCACGTATGGGTAAGTACCGTGGTCGATATCAAGCAGTGTGCCTTGTGCACCTTCGAACATGATCTTGTCGCCGCGCTTACGAGCCGCATCCAGTTCGTCAGTGACATCAATCACCATAGAAGTGAGAAGGTCTGCGTAGCCTTTGGCTTGCTCAAGCACTTCGTCATAGCTCACCGCTTCCGCTTTGTAGAAATTCACAAGCTGGAAGTTGTGGTATTCCATCACTTCTTTCAGTTTCTCAGCAAACGCGTCCATGTCGAACAGATCGCCAACACGAAGACCACGGCGCGCCACTTTATCTTCATACGCAGGACCGATACCACGGCCTGTTGTACCGATCGCTTTTTTACCACGCGCAACTTCACGCGCTTGGTCCATAGCGATGTGGTATGGAAGAATAAGAGGACAGGCTTCAGAAATGAAAAGACGCTCGCGCACTGGAATGCCGCGCTCTTCAAGAGGTTTCATTTCTTTCAGTAACGCTTCTGGCGAAAGAACAACGCCATTACCGATAACACATTTAACGTTATCGCGAAGAATACCTGATGGAATTAAGTGGAGAACGGTTTTTTCACCGTCAATGACTAGAGTGTGACCTGCGTTGTGACCGCCTTGGTAGCGAACCACATATTTTGCATCTTCAGTTAAAAGGTCTACGATTTTACCTTTACCTTCGTCACCCCATTGGGTGCCCAGAACGACTACGTTATTTCCCATCTTTCCAAGTCTGATTGCTAGTTAAAAAAGGATTCTAGCACCGAATCACACTTCGTGCAGTCATTTTTTAATCATCCCAAAGGAAACCCCGCTAGTGCTCTGGTACGCAACGAGATTTTCAGATCCTATTATCCATTTTGACTCACAGTCAGTGGCGGCTTTCATTCATCGGCGTAAATTTTCACACATAAATTACCCGCGGCATCAATACTAGCGCGATACATGCCTGAGCTGTTCATGGCAAAGTGCACTTGCCCGTGCGCATCGAGAGCAATCAGGCCACCTTCTCCACCTAACGATTTGAGCTCCCCTTGAATGATGCTGTCGCTGGCTTGCTGGACGCTCTCCTTGAGATAGCGCATGCGCGCCGCAACATCAACGGCCACGGTTTTGCGAATGAAGTACTCACCCATTCCCGTGGTGGAGACCGCCACAACGCCATTTTCTGCGTACGTGCCCGCGCCAATCAACGCAGAGTCACCGACTCGGCCATACTTCTTGTTGGTGATACCGCCGGTGCTGGTTGCCGCTGCCAAATTCCCGTTGGCATCGAGCGCCACCGCTCCGACCGTGCCGTACTTGTTGTCATCCGGATAGCGCGACTCCGACAGGGCAAACATCCCTTTCTCTTTCATCGACTGAAGCTGCTCATAGCGGCGCTCGGTAAAAAAGTAATCTTGCTCGGTATAGGTATAGCCGTGCTCAAAGGCGAACGCTTCCGCGCCCTCTCCGATCAAGAGCACATGGTCGCTCTGCTGCATCACTGAGCGGGCAACTTCTACCGGATTTTTAATATGGCGCACCCCCGCCACCGCGCCAGCATCACACTGGGCGCCATGCATCACTGAGGCATCCATCTCGACAAACTCTTTGTGGGTCAGCACCGAGCCTTTCCCTGCATTGAAGTGCGGCGAGTCTTCCAGCACTTTCACCGCCGCGACCGCCGCATCGAGCGCGTCGCCACCGGCCGCTAACAAGCAGTGCCCAGCGCGCACCGCGCTCTCCAAATCAGACAATATGGCCGCTTTTAGTGAGTCGCTCATTTGCTCTCGCAGTATGGTCCCAGCCCCGCCATGTATGGCGATTGAAATTGGTGAATTCACTCTTTTCTCCTTGATGTTGCTCAGTCACCCTATCCCCAAACAACAAAAAAGCGCAAGTCGATCACTCAACTCACGCTCCTGGTAGCTTCTTTAGTCTCTCTGCCTACCTCTAGGAACTAGGCACTAGAAACTAGGCACTCACTATTAATGCGAGCCGCAACCACCGCCACCGCAGCAGCCGTCTTTTTTCTCGCTATGGTCATGGCCTTCACCGCCACAACAGCCGCCTTCGTGCTCGTGGTCGTGACCACCCGCTTGATGTACGTGACCGTGCTCGATCTCTTCCGCTGTCGCTTCACGTAGCGCAACCACTTCCACATCAAACGTCAGCGTTTGACCTGCAAGCATATGGTTACCATCCACCACTACTTCATCACCATCTACTTCCGTCACTTCGACAGGGATAGGGCCTTGGTCAGTGTCTGCTAGAAAGCGCATGCCCACTTCAATTTGATCCACACCTTGGAACACGTCAGCAGGAACGCGCTGAACCAATGCGTCATTATGCTCGCCGTACGCCTCTTCTGGTGAAACCGTCACAGAGAACTTCGCACCTGCTTCTTTGCCTTCAAGCGCCGTTTCCAAACCCGTGATCAGGTTGTTGTTACCGTGTAGGTAATCTAGCGGCGCATCGGCAGTTGATTGGTCAACGACAACGCCGTCTTCCATTTTCACTTGGTAAGCAAGGCTTACAACTACGTTCTTTTCGATTTTCATAATGACTCCAAGGAGAGTGAATAACGGAGCAACACAAACGCTCCGTAAAATAGTGTCGTCTAAGCGGACATTATGGGGATGATTTTTATAAACTCAATCAATCTGGCTTAAAAATACCGATCATATCTTGACCAGCATGGGGCGTTTTCTCCACCTCTTGCGGTTTTCGTTGATCGGTATGCTGGCATTCCACGCACTCGACCCACTCAATATTGTTCTCTATCCACCAGCGCAGGGTATCTTGAGCTTGGCAATGTGGGCAACTCGCCCCAGCTATAAATCGTTTTTTCATGGTGCTCTTGTTATTGGGTTTGTAGGGTTATGGGTTATGGGTTATGGGAAGTTTAGAGCTTGATGGGCTCAATCCCAGTAGTTTTTCGATTGCTGGTCGCTTTCCATCTCACGACCAAAAATCTCTTCCAGCTCTTTACGCGCCTCTTTGGCTCTCAGCGCCAACTGCTTATCTTCGTTGTGCTGTGGCAGAAGCTCTTTGAGCATCGCATTGTCTAACTTTCTAAAGTGCGCCTCAGCACGTTTGGCCTGATAGGGGTGCATGCCCATCTCAACCAAGGCTTGACGCCCTAAGTCTAACGCGCCCAAAAAGGTTTCGCGCGAATAGTTGTCTACACCGTGACTGAGAAGCTGATACGCCTCCACTCGGCTGCGCGCACGAGCAAGCAGCTTTAGGTGCGGAAAATAGTGCTGACAAAGCTCAACGATCTTCATGATTTCATCCGGTGAGTCGGTACAGATGATCATCGCTTCCGCCTTGTCGGCGCCGGCGGCACGCAGTAAATCCAGTTGCGTCGCGTCACCATAAAATACCTTGTAGCCATATTTACGCAGGAGCTTAATTTGGCTGGCATCACTTTCCAACACGGTCACTTTGATTTTGTTGGCGTACATCAGTCGGCCCACAATCTGCCCGAAGCGCCCAAAACCGGCAATGATCACCCGCGGACGTTTGTTGATGATGTCGCTTTGCGCCGACTGACCTGAGGTATTGAGCCCGCGTGCATACCACTTGTTCTGCGCCATCAACAGCAAAGGCGTGGTGACCATAGAGAGGCTGACCACCACCAATAAAAACGCGGTTTGATCTTTACTCAACAACCCTTGACTGCTCGCAGCGGTAAAAATCACAAACGCAAACTCACCACCTTGACTCAAAATGGCCGCCATTTTACTGCGCGCTTTGGGTCGGCTGCCCGACGCCTTAGCCAGCAAGTACAAAATCAGCCCTTTGATCGATACCAGGCCAATCACCGATATCAGCACCGCCAACGGCTCTAGCGCCAACAGACCAAGGTTGACCGCCATGCCTACGGCAATAAAAAACAGCCCAAGCAACAAGCCTTTAAACGGCTCAATCGCTATCTCGAGCTCATGTCGGTATTCACTTTCTGCCAGCAGCACGCCCGCAAGAAAGGTCCCGAGCGCCATTGATAGCCCCAAAGACTGCATCAACAAAGCGATGCCGATCACCAGCAGCAAGGCACACGCGGTAAACAACTCTCGCACACCACTTAATACGATGTAGCGAAACAAAGGGCGCAATAAATAGTGACCACCGACCAGCAAACCTATCACGCCGCCGACCATCCACACGGCGCTGAGCCAATCACCACTGGTGTGCCCAGCCAGAAGCGGCAACACCGCCAGCATAGGGATCACCGCTATATCTTGAAACAGCAACACCGCAAACCCTGATTGCCCGGCCTCACTGCCGCCTAGCCCTTGCTCTTCAATCACTTTCAACGCGATGGCGGTAGACGAAAGTGCCAACCCCATACCGATCACCACGCTGGTTTGCCAACTCACGCCAAAGAGATTGGCAATACTCGCCAATACGAGCGTAGTCAACACCACTTGAGCGCCGCCCAAGCCTAAAATCGGCCCTTTCATTTTCAGCAGTTTTTTGGGATTGAGCTCAAGGCCAATCAAAAACAGCAGCAGCACCACACCAAATTCGGCAAAATGGAGAATCGCTTCCACATCACTAATCAGCCCCAGTCCCCAAGGACCAATCGCCACGCCCGCCAACAGATAACCGAGCACAGAGCCCAGGCCTAAACGCTGAGCCAGTGGCACCGCCACCACCGCAGCGGTCAGGAAAATCACGCTGCTTTGCAGAAAATCACTTTCCAGAGCCATCTTGCCCCCCTTGTGCGCGCGCTTTCGCCTCGCTCAGCTCGGCCCCCGTAGTCATCGGCGCAAGCGGATCGTTGAGCCATTGACGGTACTCTTCGGCATGTTGATAACGCTCCAAGTCAGTCACATTGCGCGCCCAGTAAAGCACCAGCGGTTCAATCCACTCCATTTGACACAAGGCGGCGGTCAACTCAAAAGGCTGCAAAATCTCCGACAGTGGATAGCGGTTGTAGCCCGATTTGGCGTACGCATCAAAATGACCACCGGTGGTGATCACGCTGCGCCACACTTTGCCCTTGAGCGCTTCGCCTTTACCAAAGGCAAATCCTTTGCTTAACACACGATCGATCCACTCTTTAAGCAGCGCCGGACAAGAGTACATATAAAGAGGGTGATGAAAGACAATTACATCGTGCTCGAGCAGTAGTTGGTGCTCAGCAGCGACATCAATAAAGAATTCAGGATAGTGCGCGTACAAATCGCGCACAGTAACGTGCTCAAGTGAGGCTATTTTCTTAAGCATGATCGTATTGGCCACTGAACCTTGCGACTCTGGGTGCGCGTACAGTACCAGCACTTTAGGTTTATGCTTAAGTGTCTGCTTAGACGTGGGGGTCGATGACAGTTCCATCCGTGAATCACCATCCATTCTTCTCTGTTGCCTTTGACAATACGTGGTTCGCTGCTAATTCTCAATGCTAATCAATCAATTCACACCACCAATAGGCCCAAGAAAAGCGCAACCCGAAACAACACATACGCCAGCAACACCGACGCAATGATCGACTTTTTACGCCAATCCCCCTACTATGCGACGCAAGACCAGTCCACATCGCGAGAACCCAACGGGTAACATTATGATCACCTTTTCTGACATCGAATTGCTGCGCGGCGGCAAACCCCTGCTTGAACACGCTACGGCGACGATTCATCCGGGGGACAAAGTCGGCCTAGTCGGCAAAAACGGTTGTGGTAAATCCACACTGTTTGCGCTGATCAAAGACGAACTCTCTATCGATGGCGGAAACTTCACTAAACCCGCTCACTGGGAACTCTCTTGGGTGGCTCAGGAAACGCCCGCCCTAGAGCGCTGCGCCCTTGAGTATGTGATTGATGGTGACCGCGAGTATCGTGCACTGGAAGCGCAATTGGCCGAAGCGGAACAGAAAGACAACGGCACGCTCGTCGCTGAGATCCACGGCAAAATCGAAACCATTGGCGGCTACAGCATTAAAGCGCGCGCCGCGGAGCTGCTCGATGGCTTAGGCTTTAGCCAAACGCAGATGAGCTGGAATTTAACTCAGTTTTCCGGTGGTTGGCGGATGCGCCTTAACTTAGCGCAGGCGCTGCTGTGTCGCTCTGACTTGCTGCTGCTCGACGAACCGACCAACCACTTGGATCTGGATGCCGTGATGTGGCTTGAGCGCTGGCTGCAAAATTACCCGGGTACTTTAATCTTGATTTCTCACGACCGAGACTTTCTCGATCCGATTGTTGGTCGCATCATTCATATCGAAAACCAGACGATGAATGAATACACCGGCAACTACTCGTCATTTGAAGAGCAGCGCGCGCAAAAACTGATCCTGCAACAAGCGCAATTTCAAAAGCAGCAGAAACAGATGGCGCACATGCAAAGCTACATCGACCGCTTCCGTTACAAAGCCTCTAAAGCGCGCCAAGCGCAAAGCCGCATTAAGGCGTTGGAGCGAATGGAAAAAGTCCTGCCGGCACAATTTGATAACCCGTTTAGCTTTGAGTTCCGTGAGCCGTTGGCGTTGCCTAACCCGATCATTATGATGGATGAGGTCAGTGCTGGTTACGGCGATGCCTTAATCCTCGACAAAATTCGTCTCAACCTGGTTCCTGGCAGCCGAATTGGTCTGCTTGGGCGCAACGGCGCCGGTAAATCAACGCTGATCAAACTGCTCTCACGCGAGCTCAAGCCTCAAGGTGGCGATTTGACCTACTCACAAGGGGTCAAAATTGGCTACTTTGCCCAGCATCAGCTCGAAACCTTGCATCCCGAAGAGACGCCATTGCAGCACATGATGCAAATCGCCCCGGATAAAAACGAGCTAGAGCTGCGTAACTACCTTGGCAGCTTTGGCTTTCAAGGCGATAAGGCACTAGAAAAAGTCGCGCCCTTCTCCGGCGGCGAAAAAGCGCGCTTGGTGCTGGCGCTGATTGTGTGGCAAAAACCGAACTTGCTGCTGCTCGACGAACCGACCAACCACCTAGACCTCGATATGCGTGAAGCGCTGACCCTCGCGTTGCAAACCTTCGAGGGTGCGATGGTCATCGTCTCGCACGACCGTTACTTGTTGCGCGCCACCACCGACGACCTCTATTTGGTGCACGACCGACAAGTCGCGCCCTTTGATGGCGATCTCAATGACTACTATAAATGGCTGACGGAACAGCAAAAACAAGAGAGGCGTGACGCGCAAGACGCTCAACCTGAAAAAAGCACCACCAACAGCGCAGCCGCCAAGAAGGAGCAAAAGCGTCGTGAAGCAGAATTTCGTAAGCAGACCGCCCCTCTTCGCAAAACTCTGACAAAACTCGAAGAAAAAATGGATAAGTTGGGTAAAGCGCTCAATGACGCTGAAGTACAGCTGTCTGACAACAGCCTGTATGAAGCAGAAAATAAGGCTAAACTTAATCAAGTATTGGCGACTCAAGCAAGCTGCAAAGCTGAGCTTGAGGAGGTAGAAATGGAATGGATGGCAGGGCAAGAACAACTCGAACAGATGGAAGCAGCGTTCACGGACGCGAGCCAGTAGAGACCACCGAAGCACAAGCATCGCAAGACAGCGCGCAAGCCGCGCGGCTGTCACACGACGAGCTGTGGGCATTCTGCTTGCAATACTACAGCGTGCGTGAAGTGAAAGACGCCTGTCTTAGTATGCAAAACCGCTATGGTGGCAATGTCAATTTACTGCTGCTGGTACGCTGGTTAGATGAGCAGAGGCTCACCTTTGACGAGCAGGGCTGGGCAACGCTGCACGCTAGCCTGGCGCGATGTGAACCTCTGCTGCACAGCTATCGAGAGCTGCGCCGCAAGTTAAAACTTGGCGCGCCCGATACGCTCTACCGCGAGGCACTGCAATTCGAGCTAGAGCTAGAAAAACAGCAGCAGGTCGATTTGCTCACTGGCGTCAACACGCTCACACTGCAAGAGAATCAAGGCGAACCACTCACCTTGCACTATTGCCGGCAGCAGGATGCTGAGCCCCTCTACGCCGCGCTGCATACCGATTGGTATCCGACTGTCGGCAACCCGCCAAATACAGAAGCGAGCAAGGGATAGGCTTATGACACATTTTACCGCCGCGAAAGGACTCACCAATCCGCACCTGCAAACCTTGGCTCCGCGCCTGATTCGCAAAAAAGCCTTGTTTGAGCCTATCTGGCAAACACTTGATACGCCCGATGGCGACTTTCTCGATCTCGCTTGGAGCGAAGATTGGCAACAAGAGAGCGCCGCGCGCAAACCCATTTTCGTGCTGTTTCATGGCTTAGAAGGTTGTTTTTACAGCCCCTACGCCAACGGATTGATGCACGCGTTTTCTTCCCAGGGCTGGCTCGCCGTGATGATGCATTTTCGCGGTTGCAGCGGTAAACCTAACCACACCGCGCGCGCCTATCACTCAGGCGAAACCGAGGATGCTCGCCACTTTTTACGCCACCTCAACCACCTGTTTCCCGATCAAACCAAAGTCGCGGTCGGCATCTCTCTAGGCGGAAACATGTTGGCGAACTACTTAGCCGACTACCGCGATGAGCCACTGCTTGACGCGGCAACCATCGTCTCCGCGCCTTTGGATTTGTCGGCCTGCGCCGAGCGGATCGAGCAAGGTTTCTCCAAGGTCTACAAAACCTACCTGCTCTCCTCACTTAAGAAAAACGCGCTGCGTAAACATCATCTGTTAAAAGGCGAGCTCGATCTCTCTTATCAAAGCATCAAACGGGTCACTAAACTGATGGAGTTTGATGACCTCATCACAGCTCCCCTCCACGGTTTTAAAGACGCGCAAGACTACTACCAGCGCTGCTCTGGGATCCGTCGCCTGAAAGAGATCCGTCTGCCGACACAAATCATCCACGCCAAAGACGATCCGTTTATGACGCCCGACGTCATCCCGAAATTTGTCCTGCCAGACAACATCGACTACCGCCTGTTCGATCAAGGCGGCCACGTCGGGTTCCTCACTGGCAGCGCCATCAAACCGCGCTTTTGGTTGGAAGAGGCGTTGCCGGCGTACTATGAATCCCTAAGCGTTTCGAATCGTTAGCCCTTTCGGCATAATAGCCGCCTTCAACTTTCATCATAAATGAATGAGGTATTTATGATCATCCCTTGGCAACAGATCGCCCCTGACACCCTAGACAACCTGATCCGTGAATTTGTACTGCGTGAAGGGACGGACTATGGCGAGCAGGAAATCTCTCTTGACGAGAAAATCGCCCAGATCCGTCAGAGCTTGGTGAGTGGTGACGCGGTGGTGGTCTATTCAGAGCTGCATGAGAGCGTGGATATTCAACTCAAATCAAAGTTTTAATATTTCCAGTGCGTTAAAAAACGCCATACCGTGATCAATCAATAGAACATGCTATATTGGTCATCATTTGACAAGGAATAAGACAAGGTTTGTCATGTCAGCAAAACACCCCATTATTGCCGTAACGGGCTCTTCCGGTGCGGGCACAACCACGACCTCTGAAGCGTTTCGCAAAATGTTTAACATGATGCGCGTGAAACCGGCTTGGGTGGAAGGGGACAGTTTCCACCGCTTTACGCGCCCAGAAATGGATGTCGAGATCCGCAAAGCGCGCGAGCAAGGACGCCACATCAGCTACTTTGGTCCGCAGGCGAACGACTTCCCTGCGCTGTCTGAGTTTTTTAAGCAGTATGGCAATGAAGGCACAGGGCAAATTCGTCGCTACTTGCACACCTTCGATGAAGCCGTGCCCTACAATCAAATGCCGGGTACCTTCACGCCGTGGCAAGATTTGCCGGAAAATTCTGACGTGCTGTTCTACGAAGGACTGCATGGCGGCGTGGTGGATGGTGAGGTCAACGTCGCCCAACACGTCGACTTTTTGATTGGCATGGTACCGATTGTGAACTTGGAGTGGATTCAAAAATTCGTCCGTGACACGCGCGATCGCGGTCACTCACGCGAAGCGGTAATGGACTCGATTGTCCGCTCGATGGATGACTACCTCAACTACATTACCCCGCAATTTTCGCGCACCCACATCAACTTCCAACGCGTGCCGACCGTCGATACGTCCAACCCACTTAACGCTAAAGGCATCCCAAGTTTGGATGAAAGCTTTGTAGTGATCCGCTTGCGCGGCATCAAACAGGTCGACTTCCCATACCTGCTCGCTATGATTGATGGCTCTTTCATGTCGCGCCACAACACTATTGTCGTGCCGGGGGGTAAGATGAGTTTTGCGATGGAGCTCATCGTCAGACCTATCCTACAGCAGCTTATCGAGACGGGTAAAATTGGCTAGAGATCAGTCCTAAGACCCGTTTACTTGTCATACCGTGATCATGTGCACATTTTTGCGTAAACAATCACCAACTTGACACGATTAAAATCAAGAAATCCCTTTTGAAAAAGGCTACTATTTGTAACCGAAACAAAGATGGCTTGCAGCATTGAATAAGTGCTCTTATCCTAAAAAGCCTTGTTCAAGGCTTCGCGCCTTTTACTGGCGCGACAAAAATGGAAAGCGGCAAGCGTACCCTGCAGAGGAAGTGAGATATTATGGTTCTAGGTAAACCTCAAACCGATCCAACATTAGAGTGGTTCCTGTCACATTGTCATATTCATAAGTACCCATCAAAAAGCACATTGATCCACGCCGGTGAGAAAGCAGAGACGCTTTACTACATCGTCAAAGGCTCTGTGGCGGTACTGATTAAAGACGAAGAAGGTAAGGAAATGATCCTTTCTTACCTAAACCAAGGTGACTTTATCGGTGAACTTGGTCTATTTGAAGAAGATCAAGAGCGTACCGCTTGGGTTCGCGCTAAATCACCTTGTGAAGTTGCAGAGATCTCATTCAAGAAATTCCGTCAGCTTATCCAAGTCAACCCTGACATCCTGATGCGTCTATCTGCGCAAATGGCAAGCCGCCTACAAGTGACGAGCCAAAAAGTCGGTGACCTCGCCTTCCTAGACGTGACAGGCCGCATCGCGCAGACGCTACTTAACCTAGCGAAACAGCCAGATGCCATGACGCACCCAGACGGCATGCAAATCAAGATCACGCGTCAAGAGATCGGTCAGATTGTCGGCTGTTCACGTGAGACCGTTGGCCGTATCTTGAAGATGCTTGAAGAGCAAAACCTGATCTCCGCCCACGGTAAAACCATCGTCGTCTACGGCACGAGATAGGTGATTATTAGAGGCGAGTTCCTAGTGACGAGTTCCTAGAGAAAACCTTTAAAGATTAAGAAAGCCACCCTGTTTTACCAGCGGTGGCTTTTTATTTACCAGGACCTAGCCCCATCACCCACTACCTATTACCCATCACCCATTTAACCAGCCCCCCTCTAGGAACTAGCAACTAGGCACTAGGAACTTCCCCCATCCGTACTCTCAAATATCTTATCCGCTGACGCCGCGACAAACCCTGGGTAGAGCTCACCATTACTCATCGGATAGCGTTTGGCGAATTCGTAGAAGCCGCCTGGGATCACTTGCGTACCGTCACTAAAGCTCACCTCGACTTTGTCTGCCATGGTGGACGATTGCTCAAGCAGTACCTCTGGTGAGCCTTTCACTTCGCCACCCGACTCATTGATGACAAAGCCCGCTTGGCGCAGGTGCTCATTCACCGCCGCGACCTCGTCAAATGCCTTGAGCTGATTAACGCTTACGGTGAAATGGTTGGCCCCATAGCCGTGCGCCGCAAGCCATGCTGCGTACTCACTCTCTTGGGCGAGGGTTTGAAAATCTTCATAGCTGAGATCCCACAAACGGCCCGCATACAAAAACTCATGGCTTTGCAGTGCGTATGCCTCCACTTGTGCCACCAGCTTGCTGACAATGCGTTGCAGCGGCGCTGAGCACTCTTCGACTTTCAGCTCACTGATGAACACTTTTGGCAACGTCGGATCGGCGTGCTCGTAGTGCTTGGCGACCAAGTGTTTGCTCTCAAACAGGTAGTCACCGCACGCTTGGTAACCTAGCGCAATAAATGGCGCAGCCAATGTCTCGATACCGAGCGGCGCAATGTTAAAGGTGCGCAGCGCAATATGGTCATTGATCAGCGGCTCATCTTCTTCTAAAAGCTGATGAACCTTGGCCGCTTGAGGACATAGACGGGAAATATAGTCTTGCCACAGTAAATCGAACAGTTGAGCAGGCGTCATAACGTCTCCATGTTAATCGTGAAGCTGAATCGTAAAGCTGGTTCTTTAAAAGAATGGCTTAATCACAAACCTAGCAATGAATCGAACACCTTGGGCTCCAAGCGAGCCCAAGGTGCGTCTTACAGTTCTACACCCGGGCTTAACGTCTCAGGCAGCAAGGTGTGCTCGCCTTCCATCGACGCCATAGGGTAAGCGCAATAATCCGCAGCGTAGTAAGCACTTGGGCGAAGGTTGCCCGAGGCGCCCGGTCCGCCAAACGGCGCATCGCCACTTGCCCCAGTTAATTGGCGGTTGCGATTGACGATCCCTGCACGAATGTGGTCAACAAAGTAGGCCCACTCATCATCATCGGTGGACACCAGCCCAGCAGAGAGACCAAAGCGGGTGTCATTGGCCAGCTCAACGGCGCGCTCAAGACCTTGATAACGCACCACTTGCAGCAGCGGGCCAAAATACTCTTCATCTGGCAGCGCTTCGATGGCCGTGACATCAATAATCCCCGGAGTGACAAACGCCGCCTCGCCCGCTTTCGCTTCCACCAAGCTCACACCACCAAGGCTCTGCAAGTTCGCCTGTGCGTTGAGGATAAAGTGTGCCGCAGCTTTCGAAATTTGTGGGCCCATAAAAGGCGCTGGCTCTGCAAACGGCTGATCGACGCGCAGCTTGCGTGTGGCCTCAACCAAGCGATTGACCAAGGCATCGCCTTTGTCGCCCACAGGCACATAGAGACGACGTGCGCAGGTACAACGCTGCCCGGCACTGATAAAGGCCGATTGCAAAATGGTGTAGACCGTCGCGCCCAGCTCACCATAGTGCTCACTGATGACCATAGGGTTGTTGCCGCCCATCTCCAGTGCCAGCATCTTGTCTGGCTGACCGGCAAATTGGCGATGCAGCAGGTGACCTGTATTGGCGCTACCAGTAAACAGCAGGCCATCAATGCCTTTCGACTCTGCTAGCGCAATGCCCGTCTCTTTGCCCCCTTGGACTAAGTTGATCACGCCCGCAGGCAATCCGGCTTGTTGCCACAGCTTCATCGCTAGCTCACCGGTCAGCGGCGTTTGCTCTGACGGCTTGAACACCACGGTGTTGCCCGCCAGCAGCGCTGGGACAATGTGACCATTGGGCAAATGACACGGGAAGTTATACGGGCCAAACACCGCCATCACACCCAACGGGCGATGGCGCAGTACAATTTGGTTACCCGCCGCTTCACGGGTACTTTCGCCTGTGCGATCATGATAAGCGCGAATAGAGATGGCAATCTTGCCCGCCATGGCCGCGGCTTCTGTGCGCGTTTCCCACAACGGCTTGCCGGTCTCTTTAGCAATCACTTCGGCTATCTGCTCGCTGCTCTCTTTCACTTTTTCAGCAAACGCCAGCACGATGGCTTCGCGCTGCG
>NZ_JCBDGG010000042.1:0-50527 GCF_059833835.1 Vibrio sp. R15-SG3-ISO1B
CAGATACCCGACGAAGAGATGCTGGTAATATTGCGGCGCCTAAGGGAACAAACGGCTCGATACTCATCGGGCTTAGTAAACCAAACGGTGTGATCGTACTTCGAGGTGATTGAATGAGTTTTGGCCCTATTGGGATGAACACTGGCATGGACATCAATTCCATGGTCAGCAAAATTGTTGATTCGGAGCGTGTGCCTAAGCAGCAACGTATCGACAATGAGCGAGCCGAAATTGAGTCTAGTATCAGTGCCTATGGGCGACTCAGAGAGTCGCTGGATACGATGAGAAGCTTGATGCAAAACTTTCGTACAGAGAAAGCGTTTGCAGCAAGAAAGGTCGATACGACCGATGACTCTGTTGTCTCCGCGACGGCAACCACAGAAGCTATCGCTGGTCGATACGCTATCGATGTGTTGCAGCTTGCCCAAAGTCATAAAATTGCGTCTGATGTTTTGCCAGCAGATGGCAAATTTGGACCGGGCAAGCTGCAGATTTCGATGGGCAACCGAAGTTTTGAGGTCGATGTTCAATCCGGCTCGAAACTGGTCGATATTGTACGTGGTATCAACAACGATAAAGCCAATCCAGGCGTTCGCGCCTCAATCATTAACGACGTAGACGGCCCTCGCCTTATCGTCGCCTCCAATAAATCCGGTGAAGAGAACAGCGTATCGCTGCTTGCAGACGCACAGCCGGGTGATCTACTTAAAAATCTAGAATACAAAACGCTAGAGCAGCGCGTGAAAGATCTCGAACGTGCACGTGCTCAGGCGCAAGAGCTGCTTGTCCCTCTCACTCCAGAAGAGCAAGCGGTTGCCGACAACATCGCGCAAAGAAACATCGAAGCGGCAAAACTTGTCGATCAGGAAATTGCCGATGCCTCAAAGCAAGCGGCCATTCAAGCCGACCCTAACGCCGCCAAAGATGCGTCAGCAGGGAATGAGCTGTCCGATAGTGCAGCAGCAGCGGCGGCCGGCGCGGGTGTTGAGGCGAACAAGTACATCAAACCAGAAGATCGCATTCCAGGTTGGACGGAAACCGCTTCAGGGACTTTGCTCGACTCTTATTGGGAACCAGAGCCTGAGCTCGATGCCAAAGCGCGCGAGAAAGCCGGTGATGTCCCAGGGTGGAGTAACACCGCGTCAGGCACACTGACAGACTCCTACGTGACGCCGAAAGAGGCGCAAGCCAAGCTCGAAGCAGAACAAGCCCGTATTGAGCAGAAGGTGGCCGACGAAAAAGCCGCGCTTCAGCAGCGCGTTGATTCTGGCGAATTGACGGCGGAACAAGCCAAAGAGTTGGAGCGAGCAAAATTACCAAAAGAAGAGCGCGAATATCTAGAGCGTGTCGATGCCGCGCAAAAAGCCCTTGAGGACGCACAACGCTCTTTTGAGTCTTATCGCGGGATGACGCAGGTCCAAGCAGCCCAAGACTCCAAAGTGATGCTTGATGGTGTCGCCCAGTTGTCGAGTGACAACAACATTATCGAAAATGCCATTGAAGGGGTCGATTTAACCTTAAAAGGTCGTACGACGCCCGGAAAACCCGCATCGGAAATCGATATTGAGTATGACCGAGAAGGTGTACGCCAAGATATTGAGCAGTTTGTTGCTGCTTACAATCAGTTCTATCAAGTCTCAAAAGAACTGTCTGGAGTCGATCCCCGTACAGGCATGGCGGGCCCACTATCAGGCGACAGTATCGTCCGCAATGCCGATGCTAGGTTGAAATCTGTCTTCTCATCCGCTATTGAGCCTGCGCCCGATGACCTCAAAACATTAACCGAGTTTGGTATCACCACCACACGTCAGGGTAGTCTTGAGATTAATTACGAGATGCTCGACAGGCAAATCAACAATAACTTCAATAAGCTTGAAGCCTTTTTTGGTGGCACTCAAGGGTTTGCCAAGAAAGTGGAAGATGCCATTCAAGGGTTAACTGGCGCGACAGGCTCGATTCGAACTCGTGAACAGAGCATGATTGAACGCAACTATGGTCTTCGAGATGATCAGGCGGCACTGGATCGCCGCATGGAGAGTTTGGAGCAGCGAACTCACGCCAAATTTTCGGCGATGCAGGACGCGACCGGTAAAATGCAATCACAGTTAGCAGGGATGATGAATGCACTTGGCGGATGATTTTTCGGCGCAACTGGCCACTTTGTGTGATATTGATCAAGCTATTGGCCATCTGCTTTCAATAGATGACATAAATACTGAAGAAATCACCGCACAAGTCGATACAAGGGAACAGATATTGCAGAAGTTACTCTGCATGATCGAACAGTGCCCTGAGTTAGCGCAATTGCCGGCTTGGCAACGCGCCATAGATGACACTGCAGCCATGGTGCAGTTGATGCAACAGAAAACGGCCCTCGCAGGCCAAGCGCTAAAACAGTATCGTCATGGTCAACGTTCGGTTCAGCAGTACAAAAAGTTTTTATAAAAGAGGATAGTTATGCGTGGTTCTTTACAGGCTTACAAGAAGGTATCGGTTGATAGCCAGCTCAGTGCGGCCTCCCCGCATAAGATAGTGCAAATGCTGATGGCTGGAGCTATCGAGCGTCTTATTCAAGGGAAAGCAGCAATGCAAGCTGGCAATGTTCCAGTGAAGGGAGAGCGTTTGGGTAAAGCGTTAGACATCATCATCAGCTTACGCAGCTGCTTATCGATGGATGATGGCGGTGACATTGCACAGAATCTCGATCAACTCTATGAGTTTATGATCACTCAGATCACGGAAGCGAATCATAAAAATGAACCGCAGCCTATTGACGATGTGATTGAGATTATCCGTGAAATCAAATCAGCATGGGATCAAATACCCACTGAGTTTCATAACCTTACCGCAGCAGAAGTGGGCATTTAACCCGCACTTCGGTCAAGAAATGTTAAGTCGAAAGCCTTTCATTAACGCGCTTTTGGCTTAACATCACACCGAGTTATTGCTCGGTTGCCTTTTGCTATTTATCACATAGAATATAAGTCACTACGTAGCCTAGTGGCTTATTTTTGTTGTAGAAGTTTATACATTCTCTGTCGTTACACCTACACTGTAATTGAAAGACGTTAGAACAGATAAAACAGCCACAACGTTTCTGATAAAAGGCAAATATTCTCACCTATGCAAGGTTTAGCAAAAATTCTCGTGATTGAGGATGACGCGCAGGCGCGAATCAATCTGAGTAACATATTGGAGTTTGTAGGAGAACAGTGTGAGGCCATCTCTTCTCGCCAATTAGAAGAGCCCAATTGGTCTGGTTTGTGGGGCGGCTGTATCGTCGGTTCCCTGATTGGAGACTCACTGCCTGCAAGCCTGAGTGAAAAACTGGCCTCTGCCAACCATATCCCTTTACTGATAGCCGGTACGCATTCTTATCCCGTCGATGAGCTGACCAATTATGTTGGCGATCTCGAATACCCATTAAATTACCCGCAACTCAGTGAAGCCTTACGTCACTGCAAAGACTTTCTAGGCCGCAAAGGTGTGAATGTCTCTGCATCGACTCGAAAAAACACCTTGTTCCGAAGTCTGGTTGGCCAGAGCATGGGCATTAAGGAAGTGCGTCACCTAATCGAGCAAGTGTCTGGCACGGAAGCGAATGTGTTGATTCTGGGTGAGTCCGGTACAGGTAAAGAAGTGGTGGCACGCAATATTCATTACCACTCAGCGCGACGCAATGGGCCTTTTGTGCCGATCAACTGCGGCGCTATTCCACCGGACCTGCTGGAAAGCGAACTGTTTGGTCATGAAAAGGGCGCGTTTACCGGCGCGATCACTTCAAGAAAAGGGCGCTTTGAACTGGCAGAAGGCGGTACACTCTTTTTGGATGAAATCGGCGATATGCCGATGCCGATGCAGGTTAAACTGTTGCGGGTTTTGCAAGAGCGCACATTTGAACGTGTTGGTGGCAACACCACGATTCGTGTCAACGTACGAGTGATTGCCGCTACTCACCGGAACCTTGATAATATGATTGTGGATCAATCTTTCCGCGAAGACCTCTACTATCGTCTCAACGTTTTTCCAATCGAAATGCCCGCTCTGCGTGATCGTAAAGAAGACATTCCGTTGCTATTGCAAGAGTTGATGACGCGAATGGAATCGGAAGGATCGCAGCCTATTTGCTTCACGCCTCGTTCTATCAATTCATTGATGGAACATGAGTGGCCTGGCAATGTCCGCGAGCTCGCGAACTTGGTAGAGCGTATGATTATCCTCTATCCCAACAGTTTGGTTGACGTTAACCACTTACCCACCAAGTATCGTTATAGTGACATTCCTGAGTTTCAACCAGAGTACCACTCCACGGAGTCGGTTGAAGAGCAGGAGCGTGATGCCTTGCATGATATTTTCTCTGAAGACTTTAGCTTCGAAGGGAGCGACCCATTTCAAGAGTTTGATAACGCGCCGCAAGATCTGCCGCCCGAAGGCGTCAATCTTAAAGAGATGCTCGCAGAGCTTGAGGTCAACATGATCAATCAAGCCCTTGAAGCGCAAAGTGGTGTTGTGGCACGCGCAGCGGATATGCTAGGCATGCGACGCACCACCTTAGTTGAGAAAATGCGCAAATATAATTTGCAGCGCTAAAGCGACAAAAACTCAACTGTCAAATAATCGACTTTTGTAAGCCTTTGAAAAACATATAAAATAGCCTGGTATGTAATTTGCATTTCAGGCTATTGTTGTATTTACGATAAGAATGTCGACATGACCTCAAACCCACCGACAGAACCCGCGATGCCATTGGGCACGCTCGAAGAGCAAGTAGCACGTTATCAGCAAGTGTTGGATGTGATGCCCGCAGGTGTCATTTTGCTCGATACACAAGGTGTTGTACGAGAAGCCAACCCTGAAGCGCAAAAATTACTTGAAGTCCCGCTGGTGGGGTCGCGTTGGTTTGAAGTGATTCAGCACGCGTTTGCGCCGCGTGAAGACGATGGCCATGAAATTTCTTTGCGCAATGGGCGCAAAGTCCGACTGGCGATTTCCGCCTCGGCGACGGGGCAATTGATTCTCATCACTGACCTTACCGAGACGCGTTTGCTGCAGTCGCGTATCAGTGATTTACAGAGACTCTCTTCGCTCGGACGTATGGTGGCGTCGCTGGCCCATCAGGTGAGAACACCTTTATCGAGTGCCATGTTGTACGCCTCTAATTTGGCGGCGCCGAACCTGCCTCCTGCAACGAAAGACCGCTTTCAATCCAAATTAATGGATCGATTGCATGACTTGGAAAAGCAGGTCAACGACATGTTGCTGTTTGCCAAAGGCGGCGACAACAAAGTCGTTAAACCTTTTTGCATTGGCGAGTTAGTGGATGAGTTCTCCCCCATGGTGGAGACCGCGTTAAAGAACAATCAGATAGACTATCATCTAGAAGTAGAGCAAGAAGAGACCTTACTGCTCGGCAATGCCAATGCGTTAGCGTCAGCCTTGAGTAACTTGGTGATGAATGCGATCCAAATTGCAGGCAAAGAGTCTCAACTCGACGTCTTTTTTAGGCCCGTGAAGGGTGAACTGAAAATCTCGGTTCAAGACAGTGGCCCAGGGGTACCCCCTGAGCTGCAAAGCAAAATCATGGAGCCCTTTTTCACCACACGCTCCCAAGGTACTGGGCTTGGCCTTGCGGTGGTACAGATGGTGTGTCGAGCGCACGATGGGCGTTTAGAGCTCATATCAGAACCGGGTGATGGCGCATGCTTCACCATGTGTATTCCGTTGCAGCGCAACGTGGAACCCAATCAAGATCTAAGCACTGGAGAATAACAATGGCTCAAAGCAAAGTACTGATCGTTGAAGACGATGAAGGTCTACGCGAAGCGTTGGTCGATACGTTAGCGCTGGCGGGGTACGAATGGCTTGAAGCGGACAGCGCCGAAGACGCGTTGGTTAAGCTAAAAAGCCAAGAGGTGGATATCGTTGTTTCTGATGTGCAAATGGCAGGCATGGGCGGTCTCGCCTTGCTAAGAAACATCAAGCAGCACTGGCCTAACTTGCCGGTGCTATTGATGACGGCCTACGCCAATATCGAAGATGCCGTGTCAGCGATGAAAGAGGGCGCCATTGACTACATGGCAAAACCTTTTGCTCCAGAAGTCCTACTTAATATGGTCAGCCGATACGCGCCGATCAAATCGGATGACAATGGCGACGCTGTAGTCGCAGACCAAAAAAGCCTTAAGCTGCTGGCGTTGGCCGATAAAGTGGCGAAAACCGATGCGAGCGTGATGGTGCTTGGCCCAAGCGGTTCGGGCAAAGAGGTGATGTCTCGCTACATACACAATGCGTCATTGCGCAAAGAGGGCCCTTTTGTCGCGATTAACTGCGCCGCGATCCCAGATAATATGCTTGAAGCTACCTTATTTGGTTATGAGAAAGGGGCCTTTACGGGCGCCGTTCAAGCGTGTCCGGGTAAGTTTGAGCAAGCGCAAGGCGGTACGATTTTACTCGACGAAATCAGTGAGATGGACTTGAGCCTACAAGCCAAACTGCTGCGTGTTTTGCAAGAGCGAGAAGTGGAACGTTTGGGGAGTCGCAAAAGCATCAAACTGGACGTGCGCGTACTGGCGACCAGTAACCGCGATCTTAAGCAATACGTCCAAGAAGGGCATTTTCGCGAAGATTTGTACTACCGCCTCAATGTCTTTCCGATTACTTGGCCAGCACTGTGTGACCGACCGGGGGATATTGAACCGCTCGCTAATCACTTGATGCAGCGTCACTGTTCAAAACTTGGGATGCCGGTTCCGCAGTTGGAGCAAAGTGCGATTCATAAATTGCTGACTTACCGTTGGCCTGGCAACGTACGTGAATTGGATAACGTGGTGCAACGTGCCCTGATTCTTAGCGATCAAGGGCAGATTCACGCTGAGCACATTCTGTTAGAAGGGCACGATTGGCATGACGCGTCAGGCTTACAACAAGTCGTTCAAGAGAGTCATGTGATGGCGCCGGAGGTCAAGCCGATTGCTGAAGCGGAGGCATCGCGTCAGCTCTCAGGGGGAAGTGGCTTGGGAGGCGAGCTTCGTGACCAAGAATACGCAATCATTTTGGAGACCATGGCCGAGTGCAAAGGGCGCCGCAAAGAGATGGCCGAGAAGCTGGGTATCAGTCCACGTACCTTGCGCTACAAGTTAGCGAAAATGCGTGATGCGGGGATTGATATTCCTAACTAACGTGCTATTTTTCGTCTCATTCAAACGTGGCATACAGTTTGCAGCGTCAGAGAAACAGCAGAACAAAATGTCAAAGAGTTGACAATCGAGGTACGGATGAAAATTGACGGTTTTCAGGGCGAAATGCAAGCCATGATGTTTGAAGCAAGTAACACCAGACCTGCCGCCACCGGTCATACGGTCGGGGCGGATTTTGGCGACTTACTCAACAATGCCATCAATAACGTCAATCAACTTTCGAAAACCTCGAGCAACTTACAAATGCGCTTTGACCGCGGAGATGAAGATGTCTCTTTGTCAGATGTCATGATTGCCCGCAACAAATCGAGCGTGGCCTTTGATGCGACAATCCAAGTACGAAACAAGTTTGTTGAAGCGTACAAAGAATTGATGAATATGCCAGTTTAATAGTAGGTATCGACGGTGGCAGAACCAACTCAATCCACAGACCTAACCGTAGCGGATGACCATGTCGATAGCACCATGCTATCGACGGATATCGATAGCGGTGGTCAAAACCCCGATCTTGATGAAAAAAGCAGCTCCAAGTTTGATATGGCGGTGGGCGATCTCGACCTGCTGCGTCAAGTGGTGCTGGTTCTGTCGATCTCAATCTGTGTCGCATTGATTGTGATGCTGTTTTTTTGGGTCAAAGAGCCCGATATGCGCCCACTCGGAGCGTACGATACCGAGGAATTGATTCCTGTCTTAGATTACCTTGATCAGCAAAAGCTAGACTACAAACTCGACGGCAACACTATTTTGGTGCCTGCGAGCGATTACAACTCACTCAAACTCAACATGGTCCGCGCGGGGCTCAACACCGAGAAACAGGCGGGTGACGAGATCTTGTTGCAAGACATGGGATTTGGGGTTTCTCAACGTCTCGAGCAAGAGCGCCTTAAGCTCAGCCGTGAACGCCAGCTCTCTAAAGCGATAGAAGAGATGACCCAAATACGCAAAGCGCGTGTGCTGCTTGCGCTGCCTAAGCAAAGTGTGTTTGTGCGTCACAATCAAGAGGCCTCAGCGTCGGTATTTTTGACTTTGCGTACCGGCACCAGCCTTAAGCAAGAAGAGGTCGACTCGATTGTGGATATGGTCGCGAGCGCAGTTCCGGGCATGAAGCCGACCCGCATTACCGTGACGGATCAGCATGGTCGCTTACTGAGCTCTGGCTCGCAAGATCCAGCCTCTGCGGCAAGACGCAAAGAGCATGAGCTAGAGCGTAAACAAGAACAAGCCTTGCGGGACAAAATTGATTCGGTATTGATCCCGATATTAGGCTTTGGTAACTACACCGCTCAGGTCGATATCCAACTTGATTTTAGTGCGGTCGAACAGACGCGTAAGAGCTTTGACCCTAATACACCCGCAACGCGCAGTGAATACACCCTTGAAGATTACAACAATGGTAATGTGGTCGCTGGCGTTCCAGGCGCACTGAGCAACCAACCGCCTGCCGATGCTTCCATTCCTCAAGATGTGGCCCAAATGAAAGATGGGTCGCTACTTGGCCAAGGTTCTGTGCATAAAGAGGCGACGCGCAACTTCGAACTCGATACCACCATCAGTCATGAGCGTCGTCAAACAGGTGTCGTGAATCGCCAAACGGTCGCCGTCGCGATAAAAAATCGTGCTGTGGTCAATCCTGAAACCGGTGAGACGACCTACCAGCCGCTCTCGGATGCTGACTTAAATTCGATTCGACAAGTATTGGTCGGCGCTGTTGGCTTTAACGAAAATCGCGGTGATTTGTTGAATGTGCTGAGTATGCAATTTGCCGAGCCAGAGATGGACATCGTCCAAGATGTGCCACTATGGGAACACCCGAATTTCAACGACTGGGTACGTTGGTTTGCTAGTGCGCTCGTGATTATTGTGGTGGTACTGGTGCTTGTGCGCCCAGCCATGAAGAAACTGCTCAACCCAGCATCGGATGACGATGAACAACTGTATGGCCCAGATGGCTTACCGATTGGCGCCGATGGTGAAACAAGCTTAATTGGGAGTGATTTAGAAGGTGGCGAGCTGTTTGAGTTTGGCTCAAGTATTGACCTTCCAAATCTACACAAAGATGAAGACGTGCTGAAAGCGGTTCGTGCATTGGTTGCGAATGAGCCGGAACTCGCGGCACAAGTTGTGAAGAACTGGATGCAAAATGCCTAACGAAATGGTCCCACAGGGGGGCGGTGAAGAATCAGAAAACACCGTGGATATTGAATCAATACCGGGTGAGGAGCGCGCGGCGATTCTATTGTTGAGTCTCAATGAAGAGGACGCAGCAGGCATTATTCGCCACTTAGAGCCCAAACAAGTACAACGCGTGGGTAGCGCTATGGCGCGCGCGTCGGATTTAAGCCAAGACAAAGTTGGGGCGGTGCACCGCGCTTTTCTTGAAGATATCCAAAAATACACCAACATTGGTATGGGTAGCGAAGACTTCATGCGTAATGCCCTAGTGGCGGCGCTCGGTGAAGACAAAGCGAATAACTTGGTTGACCAAATCCTGCTGGGTACGGGCTCGAAAGGCCTTGATTCCCTCAAGTGGATGGACCCACGTCAAGTGGCCAGCATCATCGTCAACGAACACCCACAGATTCAAACGATTGTCTTGTCTTACCTAGAGCCCGATCAATCGGCGGAGATTTTGTCTCAATTTGCCGAGCGCGATCGTCTCGACCTGATGATGCGTATTGCTAACCTCGAGGAAGTTCAGCCTTCAGCATTGGCCGAGCTAAACGAAATCATGGAGAAGCAGTTTGCGGGTCAAGCAGGGGCGCAAGCCGCCAAGATTGGTGGCCTGAAAGCCGCAGCCGAAATCATGAACTACATGGACAACAACATCGAAGGCGTCTTGATGGAGCAGATGCGCGATCAAGACGAAGATATGGCGACACAAATCCAAGATTTGATGTTCGTGTTCGAGAATTTGATCGAGGTCGACGACCAAGGTATCCAAAAATTGCTGCGTGATGTTCCGCAAGATGCGTTGCAGCGTGCACTCAAAGGTGCCGATGACGCACTGCGCGAGAAGATCTTCAAGAACATGTCCAAGCGTGCAGCTGAGATGATGCGTGATGATCTTGAAGCTATGCCTCCGATCAAGGTGTCGGACGTGGAAACCGCTCAAAAAGAAGTCTTGGCGATCGCTCGTCGCATGGCCGATGCGGGCGAAATTATGCTTGGCGGCGGCGCAGACGAGTTCTTGTAATGGTTTGGGTCATCACCGCTCAACCGAGTGATGACCGCAACGCAAATCAACGCGAAGAGCGATCAGTAATTCAGTGAACGATCAGTAATCCAGTGAACGATCAGTAACTCAGTGAGTAAAAAGTGTTATGGCCGGAGAAAGAAAGCGCGGTTTTTTACGATTGGATGATGAAGAAGTGGTGGTCCAAAAAGCGGAGCGCTGGGGCATGCCTGACTACACGTCACACACTCACAAGCAAGCCAAAGAAACGGCGCTGAATTACGATCCGAGCTGGATGCCTTTGCCCACCGAACCTGAAGAAGAGGCGCCCGTTGAGCTGACCGATGAGCAAATTGAGCACATCAAGCAGCAGGCGTATCAAGATGGATTGCTGCAAGGTCAAGAAGCCGGTTTCAAGCAAGGCTATGAGAAAGGCAAAGAGCAAGGCTTAGCGGAAGGCCATCAAGAAGGGCTCGAAGCGGGCCGTCAAGAAGGTGTCACGGCAGGCGAAGCCTTTATCAAACAACAAGTTGATACCTTCATCAACTTAGCCAACCAATTCGCTCAGCCGCTTGAACTGATGAACGCCCAAGTGGAAAAACAGTTGGTCGATATGGTCCTCATCTTGGTGAAAGAGGTGGTGCATGTCGAAGTTCAAACCAATCCTCAAGTCATTCTAGACACCATCAAACAGTCGGTGGAATCTCTGCCTATTTCCGGTCACGCGATTACCTTAAAACTTCACCCCGACGATGTCGCTATTATCCGTTCTGCCTATGGCGAAGACGAATTGAACCTGCGTAATTGGAACTTGATGAGTGAGCCTGCTCTCAATCGGGGCGATGTTCAAATTGAAGCGGGGGAGTCGAGTGTCAACTATCGCCTTGAAGATAGGATTCGCAGCGTGATCCAAAGCTTTTGTGGTGTCAATCGCCATCAAGGTGGTGAGTGATGCTCGAGCTCGCTCAGCGTCTTGGCCAGTACAAAACCCACGGGTTAACGTGTCGCCCAGTGGCGTCCGGTAAGTTGATTCGCGTGGTGGGATTAACGCTCGAAGCGACCGGGTGCCGGGCTCCGATTGGCAGTTTGTGTACCGTGGAAACCATGCACGGTGAAATGGAAGCCGAAGTGGTCGGCTTTTCTGGCGACAACCTTTTTTTGATGCCGAGTGAGCAGATCACCGGCGTGCTGCCCGGGGCGAAAGTGACGCCGCTGACCAGTGATGCAGGCCTGCCTGTTGGTATGGAGCTTCTTGGTCGAGTGATTGACGGCGTAGGCAACCCACTCGATGGTCTTGGCCCGATTTATACCGAGAAAAAAGCCTCGTTTAATGTGGAACCGATTAATCCGCTGGCACGTAAACCGATCACGGAGCCGCTGGATGTCGGCATTAAAGCGATCAATGGCTTATTGACAGTGGGCAAAGGCCAACGTATTGGTCTGTTCGCCGGTTCTGGTGTCGGTAAATCGGTGACACTCGGTATGATGACTCGAGGCACAACTGCGCAAGTGGTGGTGGTCGGCTTGATCGGTGAACGTGGCCGAGAAGTGAAAGAGTTTATCGAAGAAATTTTGGGTGTGGATGGTCGCCAGCGCTCTGTGGTGGTCGCAGCGCCCGCCGATGCCTCGCCGTTGATGCGTTTGAAAGGGTGCCAGACCGCCCTGACCATTGCGGAATATTTTCGCGATCAAGGGCTCGATGTGCTGCTTTTAATGGACTCCTTAACTCGTTTTGCTCAAGCGCAACGTGAAATTGCGCTATCGGTTGGCGAACCGCCGGCAACCAAAGGTTACCCGCCTTCGGTCTTTGCCAAATTACCCGCTTTGGTAGAGCGAGCCGGTAACGGTGGCCCCGATCAGGGCTCCATTACCGCATTTTTTACCGTACTGACCGAAGGGGATGACCTGCAGGACCCGATAGCAGACGCATCGCGAGCCATTCTCGATGGTCACGTTGTGCTCTCGCGAGAAATGGCCGATGCGGGTCATTATCCAGCGATTGATGTCGAAAAATCGGTCAGTCGTGTCATGCCACAGATCACCACCGATGAGCATATTTTGATGTCCAAAGCAGTGAGACAAATCCTTTCGATTTGTCGCAAGAATCAAGATCTGGTCTCTATTGGTGCTTACAAACCGGGTACCGATGCAGCGATTGATGGCGCGTTTACTATCAAGCCGAAACTCGATGGTTATCTACAGCAAGGAATGAAAGAGAGCGTGCCGTACGATATGTGCGTAAATATGCTCAAGAACTTGCTGCAAGGAGAGTGATAGTCGATGGATAACGCGTTGGCATTCTTGCTAGAGCAGGCGAAAGAACAGGAAAATCAGGCGGTCATGGCGCTTACACAGGCTCGCGGTGAGCTAGAAGGCTATTACCGACAGCTCAAACAGATTGAACAATACCGCCTAGATTACTGCCAGCAACTGGTTGAACGAGGTCAGCAAGGGTTAACGGCTAGCCAATATACCCACTTAAACCGCTTTTTAACCACGCTCGATGAGACCCTCGCCAAACAGCAGAAAGCCGAGCACCATTTTAAGAGTCAGGTAGAAAGCTGTGAGCAGCACTGGCTGGAGCGTCGCAAACAGCGACGTTCGTATGAATGGCTGATGGAGAAAAAACGCAGTGAAAAAGCGCGTGAACAAGAGCATCGCGAGCAAAAGCTGATGGATGAGTTTGCCACCTTGCAATATTCACGGCGGAAGCCGAACTGATCGCTCATTATCATCGTAAAAACGTCGTATTAGCTTCCAACTATGGCGTGATTTTTGCTGATATCCTAGCTAACCCCTGTTCCGTCTCTGCGCTGTTTCGAGATGATTAACTGTGAGTAGCTCAACTATGAATATCAATTTATCGTCTGTTTCTGACAGCGGAAAAGCCGCTAAGGTCGCGCCAAGCACGGGTGAGGCCAGCACTGAGAAAAACAGTGGAGAAGGCTTTTTTTCTAAACTCGCTGCGCTGATTAAAGGTGAAGGTGGAAAAGGCGACGGCTCCGGTGATGGGGTAAAAGCGCAAGGCAAAGTCCCTGTAGAGAAAGCACCCGCAGAAAAAGCCCCCACAGAGCAAGCAAGCGCGAGTGAGGCGTCTAAGTCAACGTCTAACGGCGATAAGTCGACATCGACCGCCAATCAATCTACCGACGAGTTACTCGAGGCCGAATCGGTAGGTTCGAAAGCCGACGGTGCAAAAGGCGAAAGCGATCGCGCAGCCTCAGCTAAGGTGTTGGCTGCGACGGATGATAGCGAGGCCTCCCTACCGAAAGACCAAGCGGCGAAAATTGTGTCCGACAATGACCAAGTATTGCAGCGTCTGGATGAATCTAATCGTGCCCTCAAGGCAAAAGACGGCAAGAACTTGCCTCATGAAGCCAATGCCGCCAAGCTCGATCCTGCAACGGATACGCCTAAAGTGTCTGTTGAAGGGCAAGTGTCTGTTCAAGCCGCCGCCATCTCCGCTCAAGGCGATGAAAAGACCCAACCAGAATCCTTTGTGCGCTCAAATGAGAGTGAAGTGGTGAGAGTGCACGGCGAAACCCTGCACGCAAATAGCCAGGCTAGAGATGAAGGTCAAGATGCAAATGCAGTGCAAGCCGCCGCGGGCTCGGCCACTGTCAGCGATGGCGAATCGCTTGCTGTAAGCGAGGTATCTGAGCAGGCGAAAGCGGAATCGGCGAAAAAGTACCTTAATGTGGAGTCTCCACTTGTGGATAGCGAACAAGATGGTGCTTCGCCGCAGGTTGCCGCTGCAGTGACCGCGAGTGTGGCGGCAAAAGCGGGACAAGAACCCACATCAACCGATGCACTGCCTGTAGATAAGGCGACTCAACACCGTTTCAACACCGGGCAACATCAAGCCGATGCGACCGCAGCCCAAAACGCACTGAATGCCAGCGCCATGACGGTAGGCACCGAATTTAGCGAAGCTGACGTTGATACGAACAGAGCAGAGCAAGCGGCCAATGTCTCTGCTGCCTCCTTGACTGCAGAGCCCCAAACCGTATCGGCCGATACTGTTACGGATACCGAAACGCCAACGCAAGCAACAGCCATCCCATGGGCCGTACAAGGTGAGGCGGTGGTCAAAGAGGAGGTCAATCTGGCCCGAGATCCGCAAGTGAAATCTCAGCAAGCGGTGCTCGCGCACTCAGTACAACAAGCGATGCATCAAACGCAGTCAGTGACACCTACGCCGCTGCAACAGGCTGCCACTTCGCCTATTCCTAACGCTGCCGCGCAAGCGATCCCCACATCGCCTATACCCACCGACCTAAGCGCCAGCGCGATGCCGAATGTGGCGGCGAACCCGCCACTGCAAGAGCAGGCACTGTTAAAATCGGCGTTGGGAGCGAAAGTCGCGGTGGGCGCCGCCCAAAGTGGGGAGAGCAAAGAGGCGGCATCGGGAGAGCATTTTGCTCAGCAGTTGGCCGCCGCGAGTGGGCAGCAGCTTGGCACTCAACCTAATGGCATGCGTGCAGAGCAAGCCAATCCTGCGCAAGTTCCTTTGCAGCTCAGCCGTGATGTGGCTGCGGATCAAGTGGCAGAGCGCGTACAGATGATGATGTCGAAAAACTTGAAAAACATCGACATTCGCCTTGATCCCCCTGAGCTAGGCCGCTTACAAATTCGCATGAACATGAATGGTGACGGCGCCACTGTCCACTTTACCGTCGCCAACCAAGGTGCGCGCGATATTATCGAGCAATCGATGCCAAGACTGCGTGAAATGCTCGCTCAGCAAGGGGTTCAGCTGGGAGACACCTCCGTTCAGCAACAGGCCTCTGGCCAGCAGCAAGGACGCTATGCAACAGGCAGTGGGCAAGGAAATGGTCAAGGGAGCAGCAATCACGCCTTTGGCGGTGAAGAAAACCTTGAACCAGACACCAATCTTGATTTGAATGTAGCAACAAAGCGTGATGGAATCAGTTATTACGCTTAAACTGTTAGAAAAACTAGGATTTAGAGACCGTTAAGTTATGGCAGACGAAGATATCACCGCAGAAGCTCCCAAAGGGAAAGGCAAATTACTGATCATAGTGGCCGTTGTTGTTGTCTTGCTGCTTGGCGGTGGTGGTGCCGCGTTCTTTTTGATGGGTTCAGATGAGCCTTCCGGTGAACAGGCTGCAACGCAACAGCAAGTGGTGACGCCCGCCGAGCCTGTCTCTTATGTCAATATTCCTCAGCCGTTTTTGTTTAACGTGACGGGCGATAAACGTGACCGCATGGTGCAGATCAAAGTGCAGTTGATGGTGCGTGGCAGCGACAATGAAAACCTGGCCCGCTATCACTCGCCACTGATCGAGAGTTCCCTGCTGAGCACGTTTGCTTCGGCAACGGTGGACCAACTACGCAGCGTCAACGGACGCGTGGAGTTGCGCGACAAAGCGACGGATGACATCAAGGCCAGTTTGACCAGAGCTGTAGGTCAGCCTGTGATTGAACGAGTGCTATTTACTGATTTTGTAATGCAATAGGTGACGCGTGACTGATCTATTAAGCCAAGATGAGATCGATGCGCTGCTTCACGGCGTCGATGACGTCGATGAGATAGAAGAAGAGAGTAACGAGCAAGACGCGAGTGCCGTCGATTTTGACTTTTCCTCTCAAGACCGCATTGTTCGTGGTCGGATGCCAACCCTCGAGCTGATTAACGAACGCTTTGCTCGTCATATGCGTATCAGCCTGTTCAACATGCTGCGTAAAACCGCTGAAGTCTCGATCAACGGCGTGCAGATGATGAAGTTCGGCGAGTATCAAAATACACTTTACGTACCGACCAGTCTAAATATGGTGCGCTTTCGACCTCTAAAAGGTACGGCGCTGATCACCATGGAAGCACGCTTAGTGTTCATTTTGGTGGAGAACTTCTTTGGCGGTGATGGCCGTTTTCACGCGCGGATTGAAGGGCGTGAATTTACCCCGACCGAGCGTCGAATTGTTCAATTGTTGCTCAAAATCGTCTTTGAAGATTACAAAGAAGCATGGTCGCCTGTGATGGGGGTCGAGTTTGAGTATCTCGATTCCGAAGTGAACCCGAGCATGGCGAACATTGTCAGCCCGACAGAAGTGATCGTTGTGAGCTCGTTTCATATCGAAGTGGATGGCGGGGGCGGCGATTTCCATGTCGTGATGCCATACTCAATGGTAGAGCCGATCCGTGAGCTGCTCGATGCCGGTGTTCAATCGGATAAGATGGAAACTGACGTGCGTTGGAGCACGGCGCTACGCGAAGAGATCATGGATGTCCCAGTGAACTTTCGCGTTAACTTGCTCGAGCAAGATATTTCCCTGCGCGACCTGATGGAGCTGCGCCCTGGCGATATTATCCCGATCCATATGCCAGAGCACGCCACCATGTTTGTGGAAGAGTTACCGACCTATCGGGTCAAAATGGGCCGCTCAGGGGAAAACCTTGCGGTGCAAATATCGGAAAAAATTAAGCGTCCCGATGTAGTGAAAACCGATATTGCCTTCTTGGGCAAGGATGTCATCTCCGAGTTAGAAGATGACGAAGGCGACATTGAAGATTAATTGAAGAGTAGGAATTAGGTATGGAACCAAGTGACGATCAGAAACTGGCGGATGAATGGGCGGCAGCCCTAGGAGAAGATCCCAACGCGCCAGAGATCGATGTGGATGAAGTGATGTCAGCGCAACTGGATGAGTTAGAAGATACCTCCTCACCCATTTCCGATGACGAGCGCCGTAAGCTCGATACCATCTTGGATATTCCGGTCACCATCTCTATGGAAGTGGGCCGCTCGCAGATCAGCATTCGTAACCTACTGCAACTCAACCAAGGTTCAGTGGTCGAACTTGAGCGCTTGGCCGGGGAGTCACTCGATGTATTGGTCAACGGCACCTTGATTGCCCACGGTGAAGTGGTGGTGGTCAATGACAAGTTTGGTATCCGTTTGACTGACGTTATCAGCCAAACTGAGCGTATTAAGAAGCTTCGTTAAGCCATGGGGCCTGCAACCGATAGCCAGTTAGACATAGCGACCACCTTTGGGTCGCTTTTGTTCGTTGTCGCTTTTATTTTGTTTTTGGCTTGGCTACTCAAGCGAATGCGCGTTCCCGCTATTGGCAATCAGCCGGGGTTGAACGTAGTACGCCAAATCGCGGTGGGTACCAAAGAGCGTATCGTGATTGTTCAAGCCGGAGAAGAGCAGTTCTTAGTCGGCGTGACGGCTCAGTCTATCCAGTTGATTGCGAAGTTGGATAAGCCACTTTCTCAGGAGGAGTTAGCCACCAGTCCGTTTGCAAGCCAACTGACTCAGCTATTGAAAAAGAATGATAAATCGTAGTCGAACTTTTTGGGTCTGGATGACCTTGCTATGGTCTCTTCTCTCTACGGCGGTGGTCGCACAGGAGGAGTTAGCGACATCGGTACCGAGTAATGCGGCGGGCGCATCGTCTGTGACTGTCTCGGCGATGGAGCGTGAACAAGGCGCTTCCGGTAGCAGCGCACAAACGTTGTCGACCGGTAGCTTGACCGGCGGTGGCGGCGGTATCCCTGCCTTTACCATGACCACCAACCCTGACGGCACAGAAGACTATTCCGTCAATCTACAGATTCTCGCTTTGATGACCATGCTGGGCTTTTTGCCCGCCATGGTCATTTTGATGACCTCATTTACCCGCATCGTTGTCGTGATGTCTATTTTGCGTCAAGCGATGGGTTTGCAGCAGACGCCGTCGAATCAAGTGATCATTGGCATCGCTATCTTTCTGACCTTTTTCATCATGTCGCCAGTACTGAGTAAAATTAACGACGACGCGATTCAACCCTACATCAATGAACAAATCACGGCACGTGACGCCTTCGATTTGGCGCAAGTGCCAATGAAAGATTTCATGCTCAAACAGACGCGTGTTAAAGATCTGGAAACCTTTGTCAACATTTCGGGCTCCGACGCAACCGCTCCAGAAGAGGTGTCGATGGCGGTGCTGATCCCGGCGTTCATTACTTCTGAGCTCAAGACGGCGTTTCAAATCGGCTTTATGCTCTTTTTGCCTTTCCTCATCATTGACCTAGTGGTCGCTTCTGTCTTGATGGCCATGGGTATGATGATGCTCTCGCCCATGATCGTCTCGCTGCCATTCAAACTGATGCTGTTTGTGCTGGTGGATGGTTGGAACCTGATTTTGTCGACCTTGGCCGGCAGTTTTGCGTTGTAGCGGGAGGAGACCATGACGCCAGAAGTTTTTGTCGAAATGTTTCGCGGCGCACTGTGGATGGTGCTGGTCATGGTATGCGCCATCATCATCCCAAGCTTGCTGATTGGTCTTGTGGTGGCGATTTTCCAAGCCGCAACGTCGATTAACGAACAAACGTTGAGTTTCTTGCCACGTTTGATTGTCACATTGCTAGCGTTAATGCTGTTTGCTCACTGGATGACACAAATGCTCATGGAGTATTTCTTTGCCATGGTTGAGCGGCTGCCTCAGGTTCTCTACTAGGAGCGGGTATGGAATATCCCGCCAGCGTCGTCCTCGACTGGATTGCCAACTACTTTTGGCCCTACACGCGCATTGCCGCTATGTTGATGGTGATGTCGGTGACCGGCGCGCGGTTTGTCTCCACTCGTGTGCGACTCTATTTGGGTTTGGCCATCACCTTTGCCGTTATGCCCGCTATTCCCGCCGTCCCCGATAACATAGAGTTGCTCTCATTCGCCGGTTTTATGACGTTACTTGAGCAGGTCATCATCGGCGTGGCGATGGGTACCGTCACCCAATTTATGATTCAAACCTTCGTCATTCTCGGCCAAATCTTAGGTATGCAGTCGAGCTTGGGTTTTGCGTCTATGGTAGACCCTGCCAATGGACAGAATACGCCGCTGCTTGGTCAACTGTTCATGTTTTTAGCAACGCTTTTCTTTCTGGCGACGGATGGCCACTTAAAGATGATCATGCTGGTGGTGATGAGTTTTCAATCTCTACCCATAGGCTCAGGGTCGCTGACGAATGCCGATTTTCAAGAGTTGGCGAGCTGGCTGGGGATCATGTTTAACGTTGCACTGAGTATGTCGCTATCTGGCATTATTGCGCTACTGACCATCAACCTGTCGTTTGGTGTTATGACGCGTGCGGCGCCGCAGTTGAATATCTTCTCGCTCGGTTTTGCTTTTGCGCTGATGGTGGGTTTGCTGCTCTGTTGGTACATTATCGCCGGCCTGTATAGCCACTATGAGCTATTCTGGTTACAAGGTGAAGCGCAAGTGTGCCGCTTCATCCGGTTGGATTGTTAAGGGAGCGCGATGGCAGAATCCGACGGTCAAGAACGCACCGAAGACGCCACGCCCAGGCGCTTGCAACAGGCTCGAGAGAAAGGGCAGGTTGCAAGGTCTAAAGAACTGGCGTCGGTCTCCGTCCTTGTGGTGGGCGCGATTGCTTTAATGTGGTTTGGTGAAGGGTTGGCACGTGGCTTGTTTAAAGTAATGCGCCGCTTGTTCACTTTGTCGCGTGAGGAAGTGTTTGATCAAGTCAAACTGTTCGACATCGCCCTCGGGTCGTTAGGCAGTTTGATATTGCCATTATTGCTGATTCTGGTGACGCTGTTTGTTGCCGCGCTGATTGGCGCAGCGGGTGTTGGTGGTATCAGCTTTTCAGCAGAAGCCGCGACGCCCAAATGGTCAAAAATGAACCCGCTGAGTGGTTTTAAGCGCATGTTCGGTCTGCAAAGCTGGGTCGAGCTGCTGAAATCCATTCTTAAAGTGGCGCTGGTGACCGGTGTGGCGATCTTTCTTATCAACTCAGCGCAGCAGGATTTGTTTCAGCTGAGTATGGACGTTTACCCGCAAAACATCTTCCATGCGCTCGATATCTTACTCAACTTTGTGCTCTTGATTAGCTGCTCACTGTTGGTGGTGGTCGCCATCGATATTCCGTTCCAAATCTGGCAGCACGCCAACCAATTGAAAATGACCAAGCAAGAGGTCAAAGACGAGTACAAAGAGACTGAAGGTAAACCTGAGGTAAAAGGCCGTATTCGTATGCTACAACGGGAAGCGGCTCAGCGGAGAATGATGGCAGAAGTGCCGCAAGCGGATGTGATTGTTACCAACCCAGAGCACTTTTCCGTGGCGCTCAGGTACAAGCAAGATAAAGATCGCGCGCCGATTGTGGTTGCGAAAGGGACCGATCACATGGCGCTTAAAATTCGAGAAGTGGCGCGAGAGCATGATATCTACGTGATCCCCGCTCCGCCATTGGCACGGGCGCTGTATCATTCAACAGAGTTGGAGCAAGAGATCCCAGATGGGCTGTTTACCGCAGTGGCTCAAGTGTTGGCGTATGTGTTTCAGCTCAAGCAGTATCGCAAACGTGGCGGTCAAAGGCCGCAGCTCAAGGCATCCGAACTCCCGATCCCGCCAGATTTGCGCCAGTAACGATTACTTTTCCGGGATCGAGAGTAAAACCAGCAACGCGCCATCGCCACCAAACTCAAGTGGTGCTTGGTGAAACGCCATCACATCAGGGTGCTGGGCCAGCCATAGCGGCGTTTTTTGCTTCAGGATGTGTTTGCCGATGCCATGCTGAACACAGGCACAGGCAATTTCATTTTTGATGCAATAGGCAATCATCGCGCCGAGTTCACGCTTGGCCTCCAGTTGCGTCATGCCGTGCATATCCAAAAAGACATCAGGCACATACACGCCACGGCGTAATCGCTTGACCTCATACTGTGACACGTCGTCGCGGGCGTAGCGCGTTGGTCCTTCTTCATTGAGGAGCGGTACAAACTCGTCAGAGAAGTAAAACTCCGAGTCGCTCGCTTCACGTGCGCTGCGTGTGATTTCTTTCTGCTTAGTGTTTCTTTTTGGCTGTTGGACTATGGTATCCTGTCGCAACTTTTTTACGCCTTGTACTGCATCCCTGAAGAGGGCGAAATCGTCATCAATATCGGTGTCTTTTTTGTTCATGGGTGATTTCAATAGGTATGATTAATGCTATTGGCAGTATTGTAGCGCTTTTCGGAGGCAATTTTGGATAAGATTTTTGTAGAAGAAGCGGTATCGGAACTGCATACCCTTCAAGATATGATTCGCTGGACGGTCAGCCGTTTCAACGCCGCTCACCTATTTTACGGTCACGGCACTGACAATGCTTGGGATGAAGCCGTTCAGTTGATCCTACCCACACTCTATCTTCCGATTGATGTGCCTCCCCATGTTCTCAACTCTCGTTTGACCAGCAGTGAGCGCCTGCGCGTCGTCGAGCGTGTGGTGAAACGCATCAATGAGCGCACGCCTACCGCCTATCTGACGAATCGTGCCTGGTTCTGTGGTTTGGAATTCTTTGTCGATGAACGTGTCTTGGTGCCACGCTCTCCGATTGGTGAGCTGATTCAAGCTCAGTTCGAACCTTGGCTAATCGAAGAGCCGACGCGCATTATGGATATGTGTACCGGCAGTGGTTGTATCGCTATTGCTTGTGCGTACGCCTTCCCAGAGGCGGAAGTGGACGCTATTGATATTTCATCCGACGCGCTGCAAGTGGCGGAACAGAACGTTCAAGATCACGGCATGGAGCAACAAGTCTTCCCAATTCGCTCGGATCTGTTCCGCGATTTACCGAAAGAGCGTTACAACTTAATTGTCACGAATCCACCGTATGTGGATCAAGAAGACATGGACAGCTTGCCGCAAGAGTTCACCCATGAACCTGAACTCGGCTTAGCGGCGGGCAGTGATGGTCTCAAGCTGGTGCGTCGTATTCTTGCCAATGCCCCCGATTACCTGACCGATAAGGGTATTTTGATTTGTGAAGTGGGCAACTCCATGGTGCACATGATGGAGCAATATCCAGACATCCCATTCACTTGGCTAGAGTTCGAAAATGGCGGGCATGGTGTCTTCTTGTTGACTCGTGACCAACTGGTCGCTTGCGCCGATGAATTCAAGTTGTACAAAGACTGATTTGTTGCCAACTGTGCACGCCTAAACGCCGAGCTTTTGCTCGGCGTTTTGCTCTCTAGCGTTTTCGCGGCTAGGTGAACAAAAATAGTTCTAGCGTAGGGCTTTACATCAAACCGTAATAAAGACACTATGAAAAAACGAACAATTGACGTGTAAAGCCTAATTGACAAGGCTGAAATAATACGAGGAAGTAATGGCAGGAAACAGTATCGGACAACATTTCCGAGTGACCACATTCGGAGAAAGTCACGGTATCGCACTAGGATGTATCGTTGACGGATGTCCTCCAGGTTTAGAGCTATCAGAAGCAGATATTCAAACGGATCTCGACCGTCGTCGTCCAGGCACTTCTCGCTATACCACTGCACGCCGCGAACCTGATGAAGTAAAAATTCTTTCCGGTGTGTTTGAAGGGAAAACGACCGGGACTTCGATCGGTTTACTGATTGAAAATACCGACCAACGCTCAAAAGACTACTCAGAGATCAAAGACAAGTTCCGTCCCGGTCATGCTGACTACACCTACCATCAAAAGTATGGGGTGCGTGATTACCGAGGCGGTGGTCGTTCGTCTGCACGTGAAACAGCGATGCGCGTTGCGGCGGGCGCGATTGCAAAGAAATACCTTAAGCAAGAGTTTGGTGTCGAAATTCGCGCTTACCTATCGCAGATGGGCGATGTCGCCATTGAGAAAGTCGATTGGGATGAGATCGAGAACAACCCATTTTTCTGCCCGGATGTGGATAAGGTCGAGCAGCTCGATCAATTGATCCGAGATTTGAAAAAACAAGGCGACTCTATCGGTGCCAAATTGCAAGTGGTCGCCACTGGCGTACCCGTTGGACTTGGCGAGCCAGTGTTTGATCGTTTAGACGCCGACATTGCGCATGCACTGATGAGCATCAATGCGGTAAAAGGCGTCGAAATCGGCGATGGTTTTGATGTGGTAAGCCAAAAAGGCAGCCAGCATCGTGATACCCTCACGCCAAGCGGTTTTGGTAGCAATCATGCTGGTGGCATTTTAGGCGGTATCTCGACCGGGCAAGACATTGTCGCGAATATCGCGCTCAAACCAACGTCGAGCATTACCGTACCGGGTGAAACCATCACCAAGCAAGGGGAGTCGACAGAGCTGATTACCAAAGGTCGCCATGACCCTTGTGTTGGCATTCGCGCAGTGCCGATTGCTGAAGCCATGCTGGCGATTGTGTTGCTGGATCACTTGCTGCGTCATCGCGGTCAAAACCACGGTGTCACGACGCAAACCCCGAAAATTTAATCGTACAAACGGCTTCGCAAGGAAGCCGTTTTCTTTTCGCTGTAGCGCGTCTTAACGCTGGCTGCGGAGTCGGGTACAATGGCGCGCATCGTTACTTTGAACTTCCACATAGATGACCCACGATTATCGCGATTTGATTGCACTCTTCAATCAGACCTTTTTTGAGCAGTATCAGACCCGTCTTGAACTTGGCGGTGATGAGCCTATCTATCTTCCCGCGGATGACTCTACTCCTTACCATCGCATCGTGTTTGCACGAGGTTTCTATGCGTCTGCACTGCATGAAATCGCCCATTGGTGTGTGGCAGGCCCTGAGCGCCGTTTACTGGAAGATTTTGGTTATTGGTATCACCCCGATGGCCGCGATGAACAGGTTCAAGCGCAGTTTGAACAAGTGGAGATACGTCCGCAGGCGTACGAGTGGATCCTATCGGTCAGCGCTGGCTTTGCATTTAGTGTCAGTTGCGACAATCTCAATGGCGACGTTGAACCTGACCGCCTCGGGTTCATGCAAAAAGTCCATCAAGAAGTGATGTCCATTTTAGCGACGGGGTTGCCGCCGCGTGTGCTGGCATTGTCTGAGGCATTACGTGCCTTCTACCAAACCCCGCCACTTAAACCTGACGCCTTTATCGTCAAATAGAGCTTGGAATCAGCCACACCGCCGCCTCCTCCGCCACAAGCAGAGAGGCCAAGGGAGGTGAGCAATAGTGCGCCTGTAAAGTAAGGGTTGAAGTGTGTAGGCTGTCTCATCGGGCGTCTCTTTTAGTCGATGTAAATTCGGCTGGGTACTGCGAGTGTGTACCAGTTGGTGGCGGTGGTGCCGTTATCATCTTGGGCGAATTCATCAAAACTTGGGTAGGCGTTGAGAATATCGACCTGCTCCAGTGGGTGGGCCCAGTTTGTGGGGATTTCAATCGCCCAAGGTAGCCCGTTGCTGGTGTGAAAGTAAGTGTCACCGGACGAGGCGTCGACGCCATTTGCTCGGTAGCGGGGATCAAACTTGACCGTCGGTGCTTGATTCTTTAGGTGGATCTCTAAGCTACGGCCAGGGTGAGAGCCGGACAATTGATGGCCAATATCACCATGGTAATGGCCGGGGGCGGCAAAGATGAATGGGTCATAGGGAAAATCGGGCATCTGCGCTAAGCTCGGCGCGTTGAGCAGGGTAACGTGCAGGGTCCAAGTGGGGCGGTAGCTAGTGCCACACTGCTCCTGAGTGGGACATTGCGCAAAAGGCACCTCAGCACGCGCGCTGTGATGTGCTACGGCGAGGGATAAGGCGACGAGAACGTTGACGGACAATCGGGACATCTTCATAGCAATTCCTTGGTTGTTTGCGGTGCATAACTCCCTATTGCAACCGATATGCCAGAGGACAACCCCTTGTGAACACAAGCATTTGCCTTGGGTTTCTCAATGTGAGAAGCTTTGGCCTCTTTTTGAGAATCTAACTGATTTTAGGTAGCTACAAAGAATGATCACGGAATACGAAGAAGCGTTGCTTGCGCTAATTGATGCGCGTATTGAGACAGCATCGGAAGATGAGTTGTTTGCAGGTGGCTACCTGCGTGGGCACATTTCTCTCTCCGCCGCGGCGTGTGAAGAAGAGGGGATCGTCGATCTTGACGTGTTCAAGCACCGCATTCAAGCCAGTTTAGATGAGGCGCGCAGCGAGTTGTCACCTGCTGATCGCACCATAGTGAATGACCTATGGGCCGAGTTAGCTGACCAAGCCTTACGTGCCTAAGTCTTAGGAGCCTGAGTCTTAAGAGCCTAAGTCAGCTAATCGGGCCTTGTGACTAAAGCCTATTACAACTCAGTAATAGGCTTCCCTTTTCTTAATTTTCTTACCCACATCCGACTCGGGTGACAGGCGTCGAGGATGTCGACAGGCAGTGGCATCGGATCACCACACATCTGTGAAGCAAGTGTTTCCGCCAGCAACGGTGCGCTGCTCAATCCACGCGAACCTAGCCCCAACATGCAATATAGATTCGGATAACTTGGTACCGGCAGCACCTCATCCTCTTGCTGTGTTGCTAATGTTTTGTATTGTTCCACCGTCGCGCTCTGCACGCCCACCGCACCGATAAACGGCAGATGGTCGCGGCTCACGCAGCGAATGCCTTGGCGAGATTGGTTGTCACTGATATCGACATCCTGAGTCCAATCTTGGTTGGGGAGGCAGCGCTTGAGTTTTTCACCATTATCGATTTGCGCAGCAGGATCAAACTCTGTATCAAGGCGCGTGCGATCGTAGCTGGCGCCAATACAATGCTGCTGGTTATTTGGGTTCACCGGCGTCATGTAGCCATCGTAACAAAGTACGTTGCGCAGGCTGCTTAATCGCTCAGTGGTCGGGATATGACTTACTTGTCCTTTCACTCGTCCAAGTGGCAGAGTGGAGGTCTGCGTAAGGTCGGTAAACTGATGCCCATTGGCGACCACCACCGCATCAAAGGTGCGGGACTCCTGTTGGCTGCATACCGTCCAAGTGCCCTCTGAGTGCGCTTTTAGTTCGGTGACCTTGTGCTCAAAGCGCACCTCGAAAAGGGGGTGTGCCGATAAATCGTCAATCAATCCTTGGCTCAACTCTGCCGGGCAGAGCCAGCCGCCCAATGGATAATGCACGCTAGGCATAGCCAACGGTAAACCGACGGTTTGCGCCGTCTGCGCTGGGTCCAATGGCGCAACCAGTTGAGCATCAAAGCCCACTTGATTCAGTTTGCTCAGTTTGGTGTGTGATTTTTCATCCCACATTAATTGAGTGACGCCGCACCAGTCGTGGTCGAAATGAAAGCGTTCGCTGGCTTGCTCGACAAATTGACGGGCAAAGAGAAAAGCAGGGGCGAAAAAGCGTGACACGCCGCTGTGGGTGCCATTGAGCAGTGGGTACACCGCGCCTTGTCGATTGCCAGAGGCGCCCATTGCTGCGGCTTTATCTTGGCAATAGAGCGTGACGCGTTTCCCGCGTCGAATCAGTGCCGTGGCTAAAGTTGCGCTGGCAATGCCACCACCAACAATGGCGATCGACTCTGCGTCTGCGCTATTTGGCCGCGCAAATAGGGGGGAGAGGTTGCTGTAAGGTGTGCGTTCACTCAACTCACCCGCAATCATCTCTCTTTTGGTGCCAAAGCCTTTGACTTTTTTCATCGCAAAGCCCGCTTCAATCAGCCCTCTACGGACAAAACCGGCGGCAGTAAAGGTGGCGCAGTGACAGCCTTGTTTGGCGAGTCTCGCCATGCCGTCAAACAGCGTTTGATTCCACATTTCTGGGTTTTTACTCGGAGCAAATCCGTCGAGAAACCAGGTGTCAACGAAACCTTGCTCAGGCACTGGAACCAGAGGGAGGCAATCTTTAATGTCACCAAACCAGAGATCTAACGTCACGGCACCGTCATCTAGCACAATACGGTGACACTCAGGCACTGCAATCGGATAGTGCTTTTGCAGCTTTTGCGCGTAGCTGGCCAGCTCAGGCCACGCGAGGTGCGCTTTGGCCAAGTCTTCTTTGCTTAGGGGGTACTTCTCAAAACTGACAAAATGCAGCTCTTTAAGTGGCGCATCAGGATGGCGCTGTCTAAATTCATCAAACCATTGCCACAACGCAAGGAAGTTAAGCCCTGTGCCAAAACCGGTTTCTGCCACCACAAAACGGCGTTGGTCATATTCCTGCCATCTTTGCGGAAGATGATTTTGGGTCAGGAAAACATAACGGGTTTCTTCAAGACCATTGACGTTGGAGAAGTAGACGTCGTCAAATTGGTCGGAAACTGGTGTGCCAGCTTCATTCCAGCCAAGCTGGGCGTGCGAAATAGTGGTCATAGAGAGTCAGAGTTCTTTCTATTTAGACATTAAAAGTGTGAAGATTGTACGGATTTATGGGAAAGCTGACCACTTTTGCAGGGCAACTTCGTTATTATCTAGCGGAAATTTAATTTATAGGATTGTCATAATGAAACGTGTCGTAATCACCGGTATGGGTATTGTTTCGAGTATCGGTAACAACGCCGAAGAAGTGTTAGCGTCTCTAAAAGCAGGAAAATCTGGTATCACTGCCTCTGAGCAGTTTAAAGAACACGGTCTACGTTCGCAGGTTTGGGGTGATCTAAAAATCAACCCAGCAGAGCACATCGATCGTAAACAGATGCGCTTTATGGGTGATGCGGCTGCGTATGCTTACCTATCAATGGAACAAGCGATCGAAGACGCAGGCCTGACTCCAGAGTTGGTCTCTAACGATCGTACCGGTATTGTGGCAGGTTCAGGTGGCGCATCTGCGCTTAATCAAACGGTGGCGACTGACACCATGCGTGCCAAAGGCGTGAAACGTGTTGGCCCATACATGGTGCCTCGCACTATGTCATCGACGGTTTCTGCGTGTCTTGCGACACCGTTTAAAATCCGCGGCGTGAACTATTCAATGAGCTCGGCGTGTGCGACTTCTGCGCACTGTATTGGTCACGCGATGGAGCTGATTCAACTGGGTAAACAAGACATCGTTTTTGCTGGTGGTGGTGAAGAGCTCGATTGGTCTCAAACCATGATGTTTGATGCGATGGGCGCTCTGTCGACTAAGTACAACGAGACACCAGAAAAAGCGTCTCGTACCTACGATGCGGACCGTGATGGTTTCGTTATCTCTGGTGGTGGCGGTATGTTAGTCATTGAAGAGCTTGAGCACGCGCTTGCGCGCGGCGCGAAAATTTACGGCGAAATTGTTGGCTACGGCGCAACGTCTGACGGCTACGATATGGTGGCGCCATCAGGTGAAGGTGCGGTGCGTTGTATGAAGATGGCGATGCAAGCTGTCGATAGCATTGATTACGTCAACACGCACGGCACCTCTACACCGGTTGGTGATGTGAAAGAGCTGGGTGCGATTCAAGAGCTGTTTGGTCAAAACAGCCCAGCAATATCAGCAACGAAAGCGATGACAGGTCACGCATTGGGCGCTGCAGGCGTGCATGAAGCCATCTACTCAACTTTGATGCTGACTCACAACTTTATTGCCCCAAGTGTGAACATCGAAAATCTCGACGAAGCGGCTCAAGGCCTTGATATCGTGACTCAAGCGCGTGACGCTGAGTTGAACACTGTGATGTCAAACAGCTTCGGCTTTGGTGGAACGAACGCGACGTTGGTGATTAAAAAGTACCAAGCTTAATCGCTCGCGCTGGTTCGCCAGACACCCGTTTCCAGGACTGGTGGTGAAGAGTTTTACTCACCGCTGAACAGACGCAGACTCTGACCCATGGAGAGCGGGTTAGGATCCTTTTGTTCTGGATAATTGCCCGGCCATGCGCCGGGCTTTTTTACGTCAGGCGGGGCGTGCTACTCGACACCGAGCCTGCTTTTCTGCACAATCGCTCCAACGCCCTTTAATCAAAGACAGCACACCATGAAAATTCTAATCGATGAAAACATGCCTTACGCCGAAGGGCTATTTAGCCAACTGGGTGAGGTGGTGTTGAAATCAGGCCGACAAATCACTGCGCAAGACCTTATCGATGTGGATGCGCTGATGATTCGCTCCGTCACCAAAGTGAACGCAGAGCTTATCGCCAACGCCAATAAACTGAAATTTGTCGGCACCGCAACGGCGGGGATGGACCATGTCGACCAAGCACTATTGCGTGAACGAGGTATCTTCTTTACCGCCGCTCCCGGATGCAACAAAGTCGGCGTTGCTGAATATGTGGTGAGTGTGATGATGGTGCTAGCGCAGCAACACGGTTTCTCGGTGTTTGATAAAACCGTTGGCATTATTGGTGCTGGTCAGGTGGGCAGCTACTTACAAGCGTGTTTGGAAGGGATCGGCATTCAAGTGCTCATCAATGATCCACCAAAACAAGCGCAAGGCGACATGCGTTCGTTTACTCCGCTGGATACCTTGCTCGAGCAAGCGGATATTATCACCATCCATACGCCGATTACGAAAGAGGGTGAGTATCCTACCCATCACCTTATCGATGAAGCGGTACTCAACCGTTTACGCGGCGACCAAATCTTGGTCAATGCGGCGCGGGGTCCCATCGTGGACAACAGTGCACTTAAGGCGCGGCTTGCGCGTCAAGATGGCTTTATTGCAGCACTGGACGTGTTTGAATTTGAACCTGAGGTTGATATGGAGTTGCTGCCTCTGCTAGCATTCGCGACCCCACATGTGGCCGGGTATGGGCTTGAAGGGAAAGCTCGTGGCACGACGATGATCTTTAATGCCTTTTGTGAGTTTTTAAATCAAGAGTTGAGCGCGAACGCCAGTGATCTGTTGCCGATCGCGCCGGTTCCTCGTCTTGAGCTTAATCGAGCGTGGGATGAGGCGACGCTACACACGATCACACAGCTCGTCTATGATGTGCGTAAAGATGATGCACTGTTTCGCCGAGAAATCGGTCAGCCCGGCGCCTTTGACGCCATGCGTAAAAATTACTGGGATAGACGCGAATACAGTGCCATCACGCTAGTGGGGACGGCTGATTGTCAGTTGTCACCCCTAGCCAAACTAGGTTTTCAGGTTGAGGTAAATCAATGAGCCAGCAATACAATGTTGCCATTTTGGGCGCGACAGGCGCCGTCGGTGAGACGATTTTAGACGTTTTACAAGAACGTAAATTTCCCGTGGGTGATCTCTACCTACTTGCCAGTGAGCGTAGTGAAGGCAAAAGCTACCGTTTTAATGGCAAGACGATCAAAGTAGAGAATGTTGAGAATTTTGACTGGTCTCAAGTTCATATTGCGCTGTTTTCTGCTGGGGGCGATTTGTCGGCGAAATGGGCACCCATCGCTGCAGAGGAAGGCGTTGTCGTGATCGACAATACGTCACATTTCCGCTACGAATATGACATTCCTCTTGTGGTGCCTGAGGTCAATCCAGAAGCGATTGCGGAATTTCGTAACCGCAACATCATCGCTAACCCAAATTGCTCGACCATTCAGATGCTGGTGGCGCTCAAGCCAATTCATGATGCCGTCGGAATCGAGCGCATCAATGTCTCGACTTACCAATCAGTGTCAGGAGCAGGCAAAGCCGGTATTGATGAGCTGGCAGGGCAAACGGCCAAGTTGCTCAATGGGCTACCTGCTGAAACCAACCAGTTCTCTCAGCAGATCGCGTTCAACTGTATTCCACAGATCGATCAGATGATGGAAAACGGCTACACCAAAGAAGAGATGAAGATGGTGTGGGAAACGCAAAAAATCTTCAATGATCCATCCATTACAGTGAACCCGACCTGCGTTCGCGTTCCGGTGTTTTATGGCCATGCTGAAGCGGTCCACGTAGAAACTCGCGCGCCGATTGACGCAAGCGAAGTCGTGCAGATGCTGGAGCAAACCGAAGGGGTTGAAGTATTCCATGGCGAGGATTTTCCGACCCAAGTTCGCGATGCTGGCGGCAAAGATCACGTCATGGTCGGACGAATCCGCAATGACATTAGCCACCACAGTGGCGTCAATTTGTGGGTGGTGGCCGACAACGTCCGCAAAGGCGCGGCGACCAACGCGGTACAAATCGCCGAAGTGTTGATTCGCGATTACTACTGAGTACTGAGTGTCCGCTTCGCTTTTAAGAGCCTCGCCCTAGTGCGAGGCTTTTTTAATCAAAGTAAGAAAATTAGTGTGAGATTCATGCGATTATGGCGTAGGACACACATTTTTTGGCTCTCAGCCTATAGTTTTACTGCGTTTATCCGATATATTTAACAGATCAACGTTTTCAAACTATTAAGCACATAGCTGAGCCTTTTATGCTTCATATTTTTAAGCGCCTGCTTTTGCCCTTGGCATTGGTGGCCGTGACTCAGACATCCATCGTTAGTGCAGAAAGCATTCGCCTAAAGGGTCCAAATGGCGAAATTCAGTCTTCTCCACAGTTTGCACAGCCGCTTGCGCGTCGCTCTGGACTAGCGAATGAACCGTCACGCTTCTACGGGCCGACTGGCGAACAAGAGACCTTATGGAGCATCGCTTCGCAACTGAGACCCTCTAATCAAGTCTCTGTGCAGCAAACCCTCTACGCTATTTATCAGATCAATCCCCAAGCTTTCGACAACCAAAATATCCATGAACTGATCCCAGGCAGCAATCTTCGTATCCCTTCATTAGCGCAAATCCAGAGTGCTACCACTGAACAAGCGGTCAATGTGATGGCGGCGCATCAAGCGCGCTTAACTCCGACTCAACCCGTCTCCCCAGCGCCTCAGCCTCAACGGGCAACCCCTGCGGTCACGGCGCCAGTCGACGCTCCGGTCGTTGAGTCTACAACGCCAGACATGATGGCCAAACCGGCGCAAGATGTGCCGAGTGCACCTGAAAGTCGCCCACAAGACAGTGCCTCACAAAACAGCGATTTGAAAGACATTGCCAATCAAGAGCGCCAAGGTGAAGTCTCGACGCTAGAAAATCAGCTCAAAACCTCCGAAACAGAGTTGATGGCGTTGGAGGAGAAAAACCACAAATTGCGCCTGATGCTTGCACAGGTTCAGTCGGAAGTGGACGTACTCAAAGACTCCTTGGGCGATGAATCTCGCATTCGCAACGAAGTTGAAAAACTGCTGGAAGCCGAACGTCTCAAGCTGGCGGAAGAGCAAAAAATGGCGCCAAGCCAATGGGATAAGTTGCTATCGAACACTTGGGCAGTGGCCGCAATGGCGGTGGTTCCTGGTTTGATCATTGGTTTGTTGGTCATGTTGTTACTCGGGCGCCGTTCTAAATCTGAGCCTCAAGCAGAAAACACACCGGAAGCGACGCCAACGGTTGCACCTGTTGTCCCCGATACGCTCAATGAAGATATTGGTGATGATCTTCTGCTCGATGATGACTTGTTTGGCGAGTCAGATGACGGTGAAGCGCTGTTCTCCGATGAATCGGAAGAGCAAAGTGATGAAGCGGATGTGTTTGCCGACCTTGATGACAGCGATTTAGACTTCAACCTCGAGGGAGAAGAGGGTGAGGACCCATTCGCCGGTATCGGCGATGACGGCGATCTGGATGAAACCCTTGCCGATGAAGTGGACAGTGCCAACGGTATCAGCGTCAAAGGGGACGATAAAGCGCTCAGCTTGGAAGAGATGGAACGTGCGCTTGATGATGTCGTGATGGACGAAGATGAAGATGACAGTTTCGACCTCTCGGATGGGGGTGACTTTAGTCAAGATGACATTGACTCGTTGCTCGCCGGTGACAGCGATGACGATCCGCTAGAAAGTAGCGAACTCGATCAATCCATGTTGGATGACTTGTTTGAGCAGAACAAAGAGAGTGATGAAGGCGATGTTGACTTCGATGAGTTGCTTGATGAAGCGGAAAATGCGTTTGACTTGAGTGATGAGGCCGATGACGAACTGACACAAACCTCAATTGCATCCGATGATGATATTGATGCGCTGTTCGCAGAAGCGGAGGCGCAAGCTAACTTAGAGGAACTCGAGTCTAACTCGGTCGATGACGCCGCTCTGCTTGACGAAATGCTAGAGTCAGACTTCCAGCTCGATGATGACGAAGAGGATGACTTCGACGACTTGATTGGCGCTGATATTGAGGAGAGCGTTGAGCCTGAGAGCACCGAGTTACTTGACGAGTTGCTGGAGGTCGATGAAGAGAACCCGTTTGAGGATTCACAATCTCTACTCGACAGTGAACTCGATGAGCTGATTGGTGCCGATGAGTTAATTGCCCCTCTTGATACGGGCACGGATTTGCTGGATGAACTGGTAGGGCAAGATGGCGAAGAGGATCTCAACGATGACGCCACTGACTTGTTCGAAGAGCTGCTTGATATTGAGCAGAGTAGTGAAGAGAGCCTAGAAGCCATTGCTGACGACGTGTTGCCTAGCGAGAGCGTGAGTGAAGATGTCGATACCTTGCTTGACCAAGCGCAAGCAGAGGAACAGGCTTTACCAGAACCAGAACCAGAACCAGAACCAGAACCAGAACCAGAACCAGAACCAGAACCAGAACCAGAGAAAGGTTTTTCTAGCGAAGAGTTCATCGACGATATGATGAGTGTTGCCCCGCAAGGTGACCCATTGCTCGACGAACAACAACAAGACCCTGATTTATCTACGTTAGCGCTTGACGAGCAGGACGAGTCTGAACTCATCCCTGCAGAGCCAGAGCCAGAGCCAGAGCCAGAGCCAGAGCCAGAGCCAGAGCCAGAGCCAGAGCCAGAGCCAGAGCCAGAGCCAGAGCCAGAGCCAGAGCCAGAGCCAGAGCCAGAGCCAGAGCCAGAGCCAGAGCCAGAGCCAGAGCCAGAGCCAGAAGAAGATGAAGACGACTGGTTAAGCGCCGCTATCGACGAAGTGGAAAATCCTGACTATGACTCAGAGACGCCGCTCGATAGTGACGAGTTGTTGCCGCAAAGCGGCAGTGAGGAAACGCCAGCAGAGCCAGCTACGCAGAGTGATGATGACCAAAGTGATGATGCTGACGATGATGATTGGCTGACGTCTGCCATTGAAGAGGTTGAGCAGCCACACGTTAAAGAGAGCCCATTAGAAGAGAGCCCATTAGAAGAGAGTCCGGTTAAGGAAGAGTTAGCGACTGAGCCAGAACCAACACAACCTGTAGAGGATGAGAGTACACCTGCCGTTGATGCTGGATGGGACCAGGGCATTGATCAACCAGCTTCTAACACACAGGAGAGTGAAGCGGTAGAAGCACCGGAATCGGATGAGAAGGAATCATCAGACGAGCTGGAGCTTGCGCCATCATCAGCCCCTGAAGTCGCTGCGAATGAGTTTGGTGTTCCGCAAGATGAAGATTGGCTGGTGGAAGACCCAACGCCAGAGATACAAACCGATGCGGATACATCGGACAGTGCAGATCCACTGTCGCAATCTGTCAGTGATATCTCTGACGTCGATGATTTGGAACTTCCAGAACGTACTGAAGAAGATGCCCTCGCGGATGTGGCCAATGAGCCTGCAACATCAGAGCCAGAGAAATCAGTCAGTGACGATGAGACTCACGATTTTGATGATTTAGAGCTTCCAGAATACAGTGAAGACGATGCGCTTGCGGATATGGCCAACGAGCCTGCCGAACCAGAGCCAGAGAGATCAGTCAGTGACGATGAGACTCTTGATTTTGATGATTTAGAGCTTCCAGAATACAGTGAAGACGATGCGCTTGCGGATATGGCCAACGAGCCTGCCACATCAGAGCCAGAGACATCAGTCAGTGACGATGAGACGCTCGATTTTGATGATTTAGAGCTTCCAGAGTACAGTGAAGAAGATGCGCTTGCGGATATGGCCAACGAGCCTGCCACACCAGAGCCAGAGAAATCAGTCAGTGACGATGAGCCTTTCGACTTCGATGCTCTCGAGCTTCCCGAATACAACGAAGACGATGCTCTGGCGGATTTGGGCGATGAGCCATTCATTGATCTTGAAGAGAAGGCGCTAGCGTCGAGTGCAGACTCTCCTCAAGAGGAGCAAGCGACGGAATCAGTCGATACCGATGAGCTTGAGCTGCCTGAATATAATGAGGATGACGCACTGGCAGATATGGCTTCAGAGCCGATGTCTGATGACCAAGGCGAGCCTGTTGGGCAGGAACTGACCGAGTTTGATGAGCTGGAATTGCCTGAATATGGTGAAGACGAAGCGCTGGCTGACATGCCGACCACAGATGGGGACGCAGAGAGTGCCGATGAGGTCAATTTCAATTTAGACGATTTGGAGACGCCTGAACTGTCGGAAATTCCTTCCGAACGCCGCGCTGATATCGACGTCGCTGAGGCAATGGCTGCACAAGAGTTTGATGAGCAGGCGTTTGATGAGTTGCTTGCAGACAGCGAGGATGCCACACCTAGCTTCTCATTTGACAGCCCGATCGATGCCACAACGTCTGACAGTGCCGGTATGGATATTGACGCTATGCTCGAGATGGGCGGCGAAGATTGGAACGGCTTTACGCTCTCTCCCGAGCAGCAGGCACAGATTTCGGATGACATTCCTGAAGAAGAGCGTGGGGTTTGGGATCAAGATAATGCTTTAGAGCAACCTGAGGTCAGCGATGAAGATTGGAGCATTCAAGACAGCGCCGACGATTTCAGCCCACAGCAAAATCAGTTTAGAACCATTGATGAACTGATGGCAGAAGTGGAGATGGAAGAGCAGCAAGAGTTGGATGACGAGCTCAAGTTGGATGTTGGCCTGAATGATTTCCCTGATGTGATCGGTGACATTGGTGATGAGATTGATGTCGATTCAAACGCAGAGGCGGCAGGAAAACTTGATCTCGCCAAGATTTACGTTGAGATGAATGACGCGCAAGGGGCCATCAAACTGCTCGAAGAGGCGATTGTTGATGGCAGTGACGAGATTCGTCGAGAAGCCAAACGTCTGATTGACAAAATCAACCGCGGATAGGCGAGTTAGAGTGAGGTAAGAGGGCTGCGGCCCTCTTATTTTTTATCCCTATTAAAGGTATACTGCCCGGCCCATTTTTAAAGAGATTCTGCAGATGAGAATAGCGTTAGGTATCGAATATAACGGTACTCAATACTATGGCTGGCAACGCCAAAAAGAGGTGAAAAGTGTTCAGGAAGCGCTCGAGAAAGCGTTGAGTGTTGTCGCCAATCACCCCGTTGAAGTGCAATGTGCTGGCAGGACAGATGCAGGCGTACATGGCACAGGCCAAGTGGTTCACTTTGATACCACGGCAGAAAGAAAAATGGTGGCGTGGACTATGGGCGTGAACGCCAATTTGCCATCGGATGTCTGTGTTCGCTGGGCGAAAGAGGTACCGGAGTCGTTTCATGCTCGTTTCTCTGCGACCGCGCGACGCTACCGCTATATTATCTTCAATAGCCCTCTCAGACCCGGGATCCTCTCGTCAGGCGTGAGCCACTACCACGGTGAACTGGATGAAGCATTGATGCACCAAGCTGGGCAGTATTTGCTCGGCGAAAACGACTTTACCTCATTTCGAGCGGTGCAATGCCAATCTCGTAGCCCTTGGCGCAATGTGATGCACCTGCATGTGTCTCGTCACGGCCAATATGTCGTGATTGATATTAAGGCTAATGCCTTTGTGCATCATATGGTGCGTAATATTACCGGCAGCCTTATCTGCGTTGGACGCGGGGAACAAAAGCCCGAGTGGATAGAGTGGTTGCTTGGCGTGAAAGACAGAAAATTGGCGGGCGCCACAGCGAAAGCAGAGGGGTTATACTTGGTGGATGTGGATTATCCGGATGAGTATCAGTTGCCACGCGTACCGATCGGACCTCTGTTTTTGCCAGATAATCTGAACTAATTCGTGATAAATTGTCGAATCAATCAGGACGTTAGGGCGTGAGACAGAGAGCCAGAAAATAGGTACAACCAGTTTTTTGTCTACACTTGGCATTTAATATGCTTTAATCCTCACGCGTAAATTCAGAATTTGAATCCCTGTATTGAACGGGGATCGAGAGAGAAAAGGTCTTCCATGAGTTGGCTTGAAAAGATTTTAGAAAAGAGCAATATCGGCACATCGAGAAAAGCGTCAATCCCTGAAGGGGTATGGACCAAGTGTACATCGTGTGAACAAGTGCTTTATCACGCTGAACTAGAGCGAAATCTAGAGGTTTGTCCTAAATGTGATCACCACATGCGCATGTCGTCGCGTCGTCGTCTTGAAACATTTTTGGATGAAGGCAATCGTACTGAGTTAGCCACTGAGCTTGAGCCACAAGACAAGCTCAAGTTCCGCGATTCGAAGAAATACAAAGACCGTATTTCTGCTGCGCAAAAGAGCAGTGGTGAAAAAGACGCGCTCATCGTTATGCAAGGCGAGCTGTTGGGTCTACCTGTGGTCGCGTGTGCGTTTGAGTTCTCCTTTATGGGAGGCTCGATGGGTTCAGTCGTTGGCGCTCGTTTCGTACGTGCGGTTGAAGCGGCGATGGAAAACAACTGTGGCTTAGTCTGTTTCTCGGCCAGTGGTGGTGCGCGAATGCAAGAAGCGCTAATGTCCCTGATGCAGATGGCAAAAACCAGTGCAGCGTTAGAGCGACTATCGCAAAAAGGCTTGCCGTTCATCTCAGTGATGACGGACCCAACCATGGGCGGTGTATCGGCGAGCTTAGCGATGCTAGGTGATGTCAATATTGGTGAACCCAAAGCACTGATTGGTTTTGCAGGTCGCCGTGTGATTGAACAAACCGTTCGTGAAGATCTTCCAGAAGGCTTCCAGCGCAGTGAGTTCCTATTGGAACACGGGGCTATCGATATGATTGTTGATCGCCGTGAAATGCGTCAACGCATCGGCAGTTTGTTGGCCAAAATGACCAATCAACCGTCGCCATTGGTGGTTTCTGTGAATGATGCGCCAAATGAACTTGCATATGAAGTACCAGAAGCGGACGAAAAAGGGTAAAGTAACACACTAACAAACCACCACAATTTATGGTTTCAGTTAGATGAGTCAAACCCAAATTCCACAAGCCACATCCCCTCTTACGATGTGGCTTGATTATTTAGCCAACATCCACACCTCAGCGATCGATCTCGGGCTAGACCGAGTCCAAGCCGTCGCACAACAAGCCAACTTAACCAAACCCGCTCCGACAGTCATTACCGTTGCTGGTACCAACGGCAAAGGTTCTACCTGCGCTTTGATGGAAGCGATTTTGCTCGACGCAGGGTATAAAGTCGGTGTCTACTCTTCTCCTCATTTAATTCGATACAACGAGCGCGTGCGCATCAATGGCGTCGATTTAGCCGACGAGAAGCATTGCCAAGCCTTCGATTTCATTGAACAGCAGCGCGGGGATATCAGCCTAAGCTTTTTTGAGTTTGGCACGCTTGCGGCGTTACGCCTGTTTCAAACCGAGCAAGTGGATGTTGTCTTGCTTGAAGTCGGTTTGGGCGGGCGTTTAGACGCCACTAATGTCGTCGATCATGACGTATCCGTGATTACCAGTTTAGCCATCGACCACGTCGATTGGCTGGGCGATGACATTAACGTGATTGGTTTTGAGAAAGCCGGCATCTTTCGCGCAGGCAAACCAGCGATTTGCGGTCAGCCGAAAGCGCCATCAACCGTGGCAGCACACGCCGACGATATTCAGGCTGAGCTCTTTCAAGTGGGGATTCAATACCACTATGAGCAACAATCAGAGACACAATGGCGCTGGCAACTTGGTACTTTTGAATTAAACGAGCTACCCATTCCCGGACTGCCACTGCAGAACGCGGCGACGGCCTTAACGGCGCTGGCAAACGCCAATCTGGATATCACAGATATCAATATCGTCAACGGCCTTGAAAACGCCACCTTGCCAGGGCGCATGCAAATTCTGCACACTTCGCCAGTGATACTTTTGGATGTCGCGCACAATCCACATTCAGCGCAATACTTGGTTGAACGTGTAGCAAAGCAATACCCAAAACGTGTGATTCATACTGTGGTGGGCATGCTGCATGATAAAGACATCAAGGCGACGCTGGCTATCTTGAGCGAGCTTTCTTCGCATTGGTATCCAGCTTCACTGCATGGCCCTCGCGCCGCGCACGCTAATGAACTGGCAAGTCATTTACCAGCCGCGACTCAAACCTTTGATTCTCCGGTGCTGGCTTTTGAAGCCGCGATGACAAAGGCGGGCCAAGACGATGTGATACTGGTTGTTGGCTCATTTCATACCGTTGGGGAAGTGTTGGCGCATTGGCAAACACAAGGAGATTAAATGGCGAGCAAATTTCAAAACCGCTTAGTCGGTACCATCATCTTAGTGGCGATTGGCGTCATCGTATTGCCCGATGTGCTCGATGGCAAGAAAAGCCACTATCAGGAAGAGATCGCCAGTATTCCGCTAAAACCGGAGCTTGAAAGCGATCTGGAATCGTTTGAGATTCTCGAGCCGGTGGATGACTCGAAAGCGCTGCCCGATACGCCTGTCGCGGTCGTCACTCAAGAGGAGAGTGCAGAAGAGGCGCCACTCGAGGTGATCGTTAAAGCCATCCCTGAACGCAATGAGTATCAAGACAGTGCATGGATCATCCAACTGATGGCGTTAAAAAACGCAGAGAATGCGCAGAGCGTCGTGGATGATTTGCAAAAGCGCGGATACCAAGCACACACCAAATTAGAGAATGGTTTTACCCGAGTAATTATTGGTCCTGATGTGTCGAAGAGTAAACTCGAACGCCAAGTGATTGAACTGGAAAAGATCACTGGCTCAAAAGGTCGATTGCTTAAATTTAAACCACTAAATCCATAAGAAAACGTTTGCGTCAGCGTTTTTTCTGTTAAAATGCGCGCCAACTTAAGATGTAGAACAACATGAACTGGTTAGATATTGTCATTTTAAGTGTGATCGGCCTCTCAGCGCTGATCAGTTTAATTCGTGGCTTCGCGAAAGAAGCACTGTCTCTTGTTATCTGGTTTGGCGCCTTTTTTATTGCCAGTCAGTACTACGCGAAATTGGCGATGTATTTCACCAATATCGAAGATGACATGATCCGAAACGGATCCGCGATCGCTGCTCTGTTTATTGCAACTCTGATTGTCGGTGCTATCGTCAATTATGTGATTGCTCAATTAGTGCAGAAGACAGGTTTGTCTGGAACGGATAGAGTCCTTGGTATCGTGTTTGGCGGTTTACGAGGTGTTCTTATAGTGTCAGCGGCACTATTCTTCATGGATGCGTTTACGTCGTTTCCAGACTCACAGTGGTGGAAAGGGTCGCAGTTGGTACCGGAATTCAGCCGCATCATCGCACCTTTTTTTGAACACCTACAAGCAACATCTAGTTTCTTATCTGGGGCGTTATAGCGCTCCAGCCATTGTCGAAAATCGAGGGTTAAGACATGTGTGGTATTGTTGGAATCGTGGGCACAACGCCTGTAAACCAGTCTATCTATGACGCATTGACGGTATTGCAGCATCGTGGCCAAGATGCCGCGGGTATTTGTACCATAGATAGCAATCGTTTTCGTCTTAGAAAGGCGAACGGTTTAGTAAAGGATGTGTTTGAAGCCAAACACATGCAAAGACTTCAAGGTACAGTGGGTATCGGCCATGTTCGCTACCCAACAGCAGGAAGCTCAAGCGCGTCTGAAGCGCAACCTTTCTACGTGAACTCACCATTTGGTATCACACTAGCTCACAACGGTAACCTCACAAACGCACACGAAATTCGCGAAAAGTTGTTCGAGAAAGATCGTCGTCACATCAACACCACCTCTGATTCAGAAGTGTTGCTTAACGTGTTGGCTCATGAGATTGATACTGTCAAAGGTAACGTTACCTCTGAAGATGTGTTCCGTGCTGTCACCAATGTGCATCGCGCGATTCGTGGTGCTTACGCGGTGACGGCTATGATCATCGGTCACGGCATGATTGCGTTCCGCGATCCTAACGGTATTCGCCCACTGTGTTTAGGTAAACGCGAGGTTGAAGGTCGCACCGAGTACATGGTTGCCTCTGAATCAGTAGCCCTAGATGCGGTCGGTTTTGACTTTATGCGCGATGTCGCGCCAGGTGAAGCAATCTATGCGACGTTTGATGGTCAACTGCATACTAAGCAGTGTGCGGACAACCCTCGACTCAACCCATGTATTTTCGAATTTGTTTACTTTGCACGTCCCGACTCCTTTATCGATAAGATTTCGGTTTACAGCGCACGTGTAGAGATGGGTAAGAAACTGGGCGACCGAATCCGTGACGAATTTGCTGATTTGGACATTGATGTGGTTATTCCGATTCCAGAGACCTCGTGTGACATCGCTCTACAAATCGCTCAAGCGATTGAAAAGCCTTACCGCCAAGGTTTTGTGAAAAACCGCTATGTTGGCCGCACGTTCATCATGCCGGGTCAGCAGCAGCGTAAGAAGTCAGTACGTCGTAAACTCAACGCGATTCGTTCAGAGTTTAAAGACAAGAATGTCTTGTTGGTTGATGATTCTATCGTACGTGGTACTACGTCAGAGCAGATCATCGAAATGGCCCGCGATTCAGGTGCGAAGAAAGTGTACATGGTCTCTGCTGCGCCAGAGATTCGCTTCCCGAACGTGTACGGCATTGACATGCCAAGCGCCAATGAGCTTATCGCCCATGGCCGAGACAACGAAGCGATCTGTAAGCAAATTGGTGCCGATGAGCTCATTTTCCAGACGTTGGAAGACCTTACGGACGCCGTTGGCCTAGGCAACACAGACATCTCTCAGTTCGAAACGTCGGTATTTAGCGGTGAATACGTAACCGGCGACATCAATCAGCAGTACTTAGACTTTCTTGAGTCTTTGCGCAGCGATGATGCAAAAACGCAACGAGAGATTCAGCAAGAGCTTGCTAACCTAGAGTTGCATAACGAAGGTGCGTAACCTCCACGCCCTCTACGTAAACGTATTTAATGGTCATCCAACGGATGACCATTTTTTATTGCGCCATCCGGCTGCTGTCAGATGACAATAACGTGCGATTACTTTTTGGGTTTAAAGCCGTAATTAGCTGAACACGCGTTATCTCATTTCTGCCCCAAACCGCCTTATTGCTATTACTCAGCAACGAGTTACGCTGCGGAGTTTGTGATACGTGAAGTTATGGCAGACACCAGAACAGCGCTGCACGGAATCTCCCATTTCCAATCAAAAACGATGCCCTTACCCAGAAAATATCACCTGAGTTGTTATGCAAATTCACAACCGGACAGAAGTTTATTGGAGTAGCATCCCATAGTGTTGCTTTCAGGAACTCCTTCGTACCCAAAAACGTAAAAGGCCACCGTTTGTAGCGGTGGCCTGTTTGCTCTGAACTAGAAGGAAACGCGCATCATGTAAATGTCTAATTCACTATTGCGGTACACGCTCATTCTCCTTGAGTAGATATTTTTAGTTTGTTGATACTGCTAACTTTACACCCAGACCAGCAAACATTGTTCCGACAGCACGATCTAACCAGATGCTGAGTTTTTTACTGCTTCTAACTCGTTCAGAAATCTTGTCTGCCGCAAGAACATATGCAGCTTCCACAACGATAGCAACCGCAATAACAAGTAACCCGAGATAGAACAACTGGAATGATACAGAGCCTGCGTCTTCACGAACAAACTGTGGTAGAAACGCCATAAAGAAAATAGCTACTTTAGGGTTTAGAATGTCGATTAGTACCCCTTGCTTAAATGCTTCAAATGCTGTTTCTTTGCTCTGATTTGAGCCATCGGCATTTAACTCAAATCCAGATGATCTAAATGACTGATAAGCAAGATATATCAGATAAGCCGCACCAACATACTTAACAATGCTAAATGCTAGTGCAGAAGAGACTAAAATAGCAGATAAGCCAATGGAAGCAGCAAACACATGGAAAAGCGCTCCGGTACATACACCAATAGCCGATGCTAAGCCTACCTTTTTTCCATTGCTAATTGTCTTCGTCAGGATGTACAGCAGATCAGGCCCCGGAGCGACATTTAGAGCAAAAGCGGTGGTTAGAAACAATAACCAAAAGTTAAAATCAGACATTCTTACCTCAATATATATTATGGAGGCTACTAGAACAGCGATGCAGGATGCAAAGCTTTGGGGGGACACATATAAACTGGCTCACCATCCATCTGTAGCGCTCCATAGAAAACGTGTTTTTGTCATCCTAACGAGTTTACTATGGCAGTGCTGTACCTATTCGATACAACCCCAGCACTACGGGGTGACGCCCGTGGCACTTCGGCATTGACTCCTTTCACTCAGGGTCAATGGTTGTCAACCTAAACTGAGCTACTGATAGGTAATGCGCCTCTACATTGCTGCACTGATTTTCGCCAATACAGCTTTGCAAATGAAGATAAACTATAAGGTAGAATGATTGCAAATATTTTTTGCGTCGCTTAAACCTCCCAACGGAGCTCTGGGAAAATCAATTCGGGCCGAACGAGATTCTGCATACTTTGCGGCGAATTCTGCATATAGAGAATCTAACAATGTAGATCGCAGGTGGAAGATTATGTCCAATTCCGCGCAGACAGACCATCGCTGACAACGGTGGTCTTTGACGTTTTGGGGTACGAAAAGTTATCCGTAATAACCTAAATTAGCAGTGTTCCAGCTAGCAGAAAGAATTACCAACTCATTCATGCTCTGTATCTTTCCCAAAATCTCGATCAATATTTCGTTATTGTAAGTGCACTAATATTACAAATTATCCTTAATTTGCAGAGTCTCTCATATGCTCTAGTTTGAAAATTCTACTAAGAGTTAAGGTGATCTCAGATAAAATGATTTAAAAAACAATAAGTTAAAATAAAATTTAAGAGAGCTACTGACCTGAACCAAGCCCCTTTACAACCATTAAATGGCATGGTCTATTTGTATTATTAAATTATTTGAACTTATCCACAGTTTAACAAAGCCGACGCGATTCAGACCACATTCCAAGGGCGAATCGGTTTTCTCGCCCTCTTGTGTGTTGCTAACCTTGCCTCATACTCAAATACCCTACGAAAGAGATACTAATGAAAAAGTCACCAATTGCATTTATTTTAGGTTCATTACTATTCGCAAGCGCGTCAACGAGCCACGCAAGCACAGAACAAGTTACCCAACCGACAGCGGTTATGGTTGATCAAGGTGTTGCTGTGGCTTCTGCACAAGAGGTGCTGGAGCTGCGTGAGAGCATCAACAACGCGCAAGATGGCGACGTTATTAGCATCAAACCAGGTCGCTATGCCGATTTAGGTCGTGTGACTTTATCAGCGAACAACGTCAAGATTGTCGCTCAAGAGCCTGGAACTGCCATTTTTAACGGTTCAACTCAGTTCTTGATTAAGGGTGACAATAACCTAATTGAGAGCTTAGTCTTCACTGATGGGGGCGCAACGCTAAGCACTGAAAGTCATGATGCAAACATCATGGGCGTGTTTGGTATCTTTGGTAAAAACAACACCTTAAATAACTCTGTTATCTACAAGTTCAACGATTACGAATACGTAGCGGATGAGAAAGGAAAATACCCTAACATCCGTTGGATCACGGTTGGCGGCGAAAACAACAAGATTACCAACAATACTTTTGAAGGTAAGTACAAGCGCGGCGCGATGCTTGTTGTGGCAACATCAGACAAGTTAGAGAAAACTCTGATCGAAGGTAACATCTTTAAAGACCTGACGGCTTTAGATATGGAGCTGATCGAAAACTCTAACCCGAAAATGGTGAGAACCAACCGTAACGACAGACAAGCGATCCGCGTGGGTGACAGCCACAACTCACTGTTTGATTCACAAAGTATTATCCGCAATAACTACTTCGACAATATCAGTGGTTATGTCGGTAAAAACGGCTCTGGCGAGATCGAGCTTATCTCTGTGAAAGCGAGTGGCATCACTTTTGATGGCAACACAATCAAAAACAGTACTTCGATGATTTCTTTACGTCATGGCCATAATAATGTTGTGACAAACAACGTGATCTTACCGGGTAACACGGCTAACTCAGGCGGTATCCGTATCTATGATGAGAACCACATAATTGAAAACAACTATATCGAAGGTACATTAGGTAAAGGTACTTACCGTGGCGCTCTTGTGCTGAACACAGGCATCATCGATGTAGCGAATGGCGAAGTGCTAAGTAAAGATTCAAAGGACGGCAAAACACTGCAAAAGCAGTGGACACCAAAAGACGTTGTGGTTAAGAACAATACGTTAGTGAACAACACACAAGGTATTTTTGCGAGTAATGCAATTCACCGCGTAAGTTTAACTAACGATGAACGTGTTGAAACTATCTTCCCAGCTGTTGATACGCTATTTGAAAACAACCTATCTATTGCAACTGAAGATGGTACAAACGCCTTCCGACAATTTGAGGGTGAAAAATTCCAGATGGTTGGCTCTAAGTTTGTTAACAATATCTTCTATGGTCAAATCGAAGGCTTAGACCAGTTGCCTGAAGGTGTTTCTACAGACGCACCAGCGATGGAGCGCGACGAGCAAGGTCTATTGAAAGCGGTGGGTACAGTAGGTGCGTCTAACCTAACCGTACTGAATGAAGAAATGGTTGGTTCAACTATCGTTATCAACTAATCGATTTCAATAATTTAATCTGGTTCGTTCAGCCATCTATTCGCTGAACGGGCCGGCCATCCGGCTGTGACATATTCACTGTTCACAACGCTCTGAACGTAAAAAAGCCCAACTTATTTCTAAGCTGGGCTTTCTTGAATTTGGCTCCCCCTGCGGGACTCGAACCTGCGACATACGGATTAACAGTCCGCCGTTCTACCAACTGAACTAAGGGGGAATTGCTCTAAAGCGAGCGGAATATTAGCAGTACCAGAAAATCTGTCAAGTTTCCTTCTGCGTAAAAACGCAAAAATTAATCATAAAAAAAGCTTTACTTTTCTGTAGCCCTTGCGGCATTTGGGCTCTATTTACTTATCCACCAAAATTGTGGATAAGTGTGTGTATGAGATCTGATCAAGTAAAATTTCGGTCAAAATTAATGCCTTTACTCTAATTTGTAACGTGAAGAGTTTGGGTTACAACACCTTGTTCTATCAGATGATAATCGAGAAAATGCCTGAGAAACGGCGAGATCTTAGCCTGTGCATAACAAAAAGAGAATGTAACAAATTAGCTTGAAATGTGAGTAAGCTGTGGAGTAAAAGAGAGGGGGTTTAGGAGTAGATTTCCTTTAGGGGGAGGAATATTAACAGGAATGAATATGATGATCTAGAGTAAATTCTACAGATAAGAAAAATCGGTAATTTATTTTTCTCTCGCCTATTGAGTCTGTATATCTATACAGCCAAAATAGACGAAATTGTCTCACGGTGTACATGCGTATGAATAAAGTATTTGATCTGGTCTCAGACTATCAGCCATCAGGGGATCAGCCAACCGCGATCAAGCAGTTACTCGAGGGCCTTGATGCAGGGCTTGCCCATCAAACACTGCTCGGTGTTACGGGCTCTGGCAAGACGTTCACACTGGCGAATGTGATTGCTCAAGCACAAAGGCCAGCCATTCTACTTGCACCGAATAAAACACTGGCTGCGCAGCTATACGGAGAGATGAAGTCGTTTTTTCCTAATAATGCTGTTGAGTATTTCGTCTCTTACTACGACTACTATCAGCCTGAAGCCTACGTACCCACCACCGACACCTTTATTGAAAAGGACGCCTCGGTTAACTCGCACATAGAGCAAATGCGCCTGTCGGCCACCAAAGCGCTACTTGAGCGTAAAGATGCCATCATCGTCGCGTCGGTGTCTGCGATCTATGGTTTGGGCGATCCTGAATCCTATTTGCAAATGATGTTGCACATCCGTCGCGGCGATGTGATGGACCAACGTGACATCCTACGTCGTTTGGCCGAATTGCAATACAGCCGCAATGACGTTGCGTTCGAGCGCGGCCAATTTCGAGTGCGTGGAGAGGTGATCGACATCTTCCCGGCTGAATCGGATCAAGATGCGGTACGGATTGAGATGTTTGATGATGAGATAGATTGCATCAGCGTGTTTGACCCGCTCACGGGTGTGGTGAAACAGCGAGACCTACCGCGATTTACCATTTATCCCAAAACGCACTACGTTACCCCTCGAGATCGTATTTTAGATGCGATAGAAAAAATCAAGGTAGAGTTGGAAGGGCGTAAGAAAACGTTGCTGGAAAACAACAAATTGCTTGAAGAGCAGAGGATCTCCCAGCGTACTCAGTTTGATATAGAGATGATGAACGAGTTGGGTTTTTGCTCGGGGATTGAAAACTACTCCCGCTACCTCAGTGGTCGAAATGAGGGAGAGCCGCCGCCGACCTTGTTTGACTATCTACCGCACGATGGCTTGTTGGTGATTGATGAATCGCACGTTACAGTTCCGCAAATCGGCGCGATGTTCAAAGGGGATCGCTCACGAAAAGAGACCTTAGTGGAGTTTGGTTTTCGTCTGCCTTCGGCGCTCGATAATCGTCCGTTGAAGTTTGAAGAGTTTGAATCATTGGCACCGCAAACCATTTTTGTTTCAGCGACGCCAGGTAATTATGAGCTAGAGAAATCGGATGGGGAGATCGCCGATCAGGTCGTTAGGCCGACGGGTTTGCTTGACCCACAACTTGAAGTGCGCCCCGTGGCGACTCAGGTGGATGATTTACTGTCAGAAATTCGTATTCGAGCGGCGAAAGATGAACGTGTGTTAGTCACGACGCTGACCAAGCGAATGGCGGAGGATCTCACTGAGTACTTGACCGAGCATGACGTCAAAGTGCGTTATTTACACTCAGACATCGATACGGTGGAGCGGGTCGAGATCATTCGCGATCTGAGACTTGGCGAGTTTGACGTCCTAGTGGGTATTAACCTTTTGCGAGAAGGGCTCGATATGCCGGAGGTCTCTCTCGTAGCGATTTTAGACGCCGATAAAGAAGGCTTCTTGCGTTCAGAGCGCTCCTTGATTCAGACCATAGGCCGCGCGGCGCGAAACATTGAGGGTCGAGCGATTCTGTACGCGGACACCATCACCAAGTCGATGAAGAAAGCGATGGACGAGACGAATCGACGTCGCGAGAAACAGCAAGCTTACAACGAGAAAATGGGCATAGAGCCACAAGCATTAAAACGTAATATCAAAGATATTATGGAGCTAGGTGATATCACGAAGTCGAAGCGTCAGAAGAATCAAAACGCCGTGCCTTTGTCCAAAGTCGCCGAGTTGTCTCAATCCTATGGCAATATGAGCCCACAAGAGTTAGAGAAAGCGATCAGTCAGCTCGAAGCGCAAATGTATCGTCATGCGCAAGAGTTGGAATTTGAGCTTGCTGCTGAGAAGCGTGACCAAATTGACAAGCTGAGGCAGCAATTTATTGCCAACAGCTAATCCCAGATCACAAGACAAAAAAAAGCCAACAGAAATCAGTTCTATTGGCTATTCTTGTGAATACTTTGTTCACTAACAACGTCAGTTGGCTAGGTGACCCATGAGGGTCACAGTGTTTATTGCATCTAGCGTGCCAACTTTTAAAGCGTGATTTTCATTCAATTACGTGCTTTTTAGGTGATAAATTTGCAAAATGCAATGCGCAATGCAATCATTTAGTCGAATGCAAAATAAAAATAGACGGCTAGGCAATGAATACTCAAAAATCCAAATACCTACTCATGGTAGAAGATACGGCGTCCGTTGCGGCGCTCTATCGCTCGTATCTCACGCCGCTGGGGATAGACATCAATATCGTCGGCACTGGGCGTGATGCGATTGAGAGCCTCAATTTTCGCACACCGGATCTCATCCTACTCGACTTAAGACTTCCCGATATGACGGGGATGGACGTATTAACCGCGGTGAAAGCGAAAGATCCGGATGTCCCTGTTATCTTTATGACTGCCCACGGCTCGATTGATAGCGCGGTAGAAGCGATGCGTCTTGGCGCGCAAGATTTCATGATTAAGCCGTGTGAAGCCGATCGCCTGCGCGTAACCGTGAACAACGCGATTCGTAAAGCCACTAAGTTGAAAAACGAAGCCGATAACCCGGGGAATCAAAGTTATCAAGGGTTCATCGGCAGTAGCCAAACCATGCAAGCGGTCTATCGCACCATAGACTCTGCCGCAACCAGTAAAGCGAGTATTTTTATCACTGGTGAGAGTGGCACAGGTAAAGAAGTGTGCGCCGAGGCTATTCATGCCACCAGTAAACGTGGCGATAAGCCCTTTATTGCGATCAACTGTGCGGCGATTCCTAAGGATTTGATTGAGAGTGAGCTGTTTGGCCACGTGAAAGGGGCGTTTACGGGCGCATCAACCGACAGGCAGGGCGCCGCAGAGCTGGCCGATGGAGGAACACTCTTTTTGGACGAGCTGTGCGAGATGGATCTAGACTTGCAAACCAAATTGCTGCGTTTTATCCAGACCGGTACTTTCCAGAAAGTCGGGTCGTCTAAAATGAAAAGCGTGGACGTGCGTTTTGTGTGTGCAACTAACCGCGACCCTTGGAAAGAAGTGGAAGAGGGGCGTTTTCGGGAAGATTTGTACTATCGCCTGTATGTGATCCCATTGCATCTCCCGCCACTGCGTGAGCGTGGCGAAGATATTATAGAGATTGCCTACTCGCTGCTGGGTTTCATGTCCAATGAAGAAGGGAAAGACTTTGTTCGTCTGGCACCGGATGTGGTCGAACGTTTTAAACGTTATGAGTGGCCGGGCAATGTGCGTCAGCTGCAAAACGTGTTACGGAACGTCGTTGTGCTTAATAATGGCCGCGAGATCACCTTAGACATGTTGCCGCCGCCGCTAAACCAACCGGCGACCAATGAAATCCGAGTCTCTTTACCGCAACCGGAGACGATTTCAGTGCATGAGATTTTTCCGTTATGGTTGACTGAGAAAAACGCCATTGAGCAGGCGATCGCCGCATGTGATGGCAATATCCCGAAAGCCGCAGGGTATTTGGATGTCAGCCCGTCAACGCTCTATCGAAAATTACAAGCGTGGAACGCTAAGGAAAGCTAATGGAACCTGTTTTGAATCAGGCTAAAGTCGATAAGTTGGCCGATGAAATCGGCCAAGAGAACGTCCCCGTGCTATTAGACATCTTTTTAGGGGAACTGAGCAGTTACATTGAGCATCTCTCCGATGACGGTGCAACGGACGTGTTAGAGTACCTTAAAGAGATCAGCCACGCGTTGAAAAGTAGCGCCGCCAGTTTTGGCGCCGATGCCCTGTGTCATCTCTCTACGCAAATAGATACCAAAGCCAAAACCGGGGCGGAGTTGGACGTAGAGCAATCAAAGCATGCCATGATTACTTTGTTGCACGAGACCAAGCAAAGTTACCACTCGTTATTGGTCAACTAAATGTTCAATGGCGCGCTGTAATTTCACCCGGTCGTGACGCCAGTCGCGATTGGGTGAGGCAAGGGGCGTCGTCACACAGTTCCACTCGCTGAGCTCAGGGTGAGGCGTATCACCGAGCACCACATCAATCCTACGCCCTTGGCATGCGCGTTCACACCATTCGAGTTTTTC